>JBFJTG010000057.1:0-18803 GCA_041625575.1 Litorivivens sp. | reverse complement strand
GAATGGCGATCCACGATCCGACGACTTTATTTTGAACGCCTATGTGCGCCTGGAGGACAGCTCGTTTAAATCGGTTGCGCCTTTATTTGGTCGTTATGAAAAACTGGCGGGTATCGACGGCAGTGGTGAGTTTTGGCTCAGTGTGAATGGCCAGCACAAAGCGCAGTGGCGCGCCCAGGTAGATGTTCCGGAATTCGCGCTGGGCAGTTTATGGGATAGTGAGCAAAGGCTCACGGATGCTAACCTCGTTCTGGGTGGCGCCTATGACGGAAAGGAGTTTCGAAGCTGGTTTGGGGCCCTGGATTTTTATTGGCAGAATCAGTACGTCGACTGGTCCGGGCTTCAGGTGTCCATGCGTACCGAGGATGATTCTGTCGTAAGTATCGTGTTACCCAGTCTCGACCTGGGCTTGATGCAGGCCCGCCTATTGAACTCCAAAGCGCTTCCCCCGAAGCTTGAGCTTGTCCTGGCAGATATGGCGCCGCAAGGCGTGATGCGCAATTTACGTGTCAGCGTTCCTCTGGCCAATCCGGCTGATTTTCGGCTCGCCGCCGATTTATCATCGATCGTATTGGAGAGTTTTAATAACGCGCCTGGCGTGCGAGGTCTCAACGGATATGTCGAGTTGGGAGCTGACCAAGGTGAGCTCAGTATCGACGCGCCTAATCTTCAGTTGGCCCTTCCCAGCGTCTACGAGCAGGCTTTGAGATTGCAGGACTTGAAGACGCGCTTGCATTGGTCGATAGCGGACGAACGGCTCCGATTACGCAGCAGTCAGATACGAGCCTTCGACGGTGATAGTGTTGTTGGCGGGCGTTTAGCTTTGGATATTGCACTGTCGCCCGAAGCGAAAGTCGGGTCGTCCATTTCCTTGTTGGTGGGGTTACGAGATGCCGTTGTGGCTCAGCGGGATCAGTATTTACCGATGGCGCTGGGCGATGGTCTGCGCGCCTGGCTGGACGGCAGCGGTCTCGCGGGTCGGGTTTCGCAGGCGGCGTTTCTGCTACAGGGCGGACTGCGCGAAGGCGAGCAAAAGACGATACAACTGGCTCTGGATGCCAGCGATGTAGCCTTGAATTATCATCCCGACTGGCCGAGTCTGAATCGCGCCAGTGCCAGTCTTATGCTTGACGGTGATTCTGTCAGCGTGACGAGTGATAGTGCTTATATCTACGACGATGTTGCCCTGCGTGATATTCAGGTTGATATTGCATCTCCTCGGGAGGCCGTCGTTTTATCAATCACGGCGAAGGCGAGGGGCAGTCTAAATTCCGCCTTGCGTGTGGTGCGAGAGTCCGCCTTGCGCGAGCAAGTGGGCGCCAGTTTCGATGACTGGAAGGGTAAGGGTAGAGTGCAGGCGGATATTGATTTGACTATCCCGCTGCAGGAAGGCGAAGCACCGACGGCCCGAGTCGAAACCCGCATTGTTGCCAGCGAGTTGCTTCTCGAAAAACTGAATCTCAGGCTCACCGACATTGCCGGCCCTTTGCTGTTTGACAGTTCGCAGGGCCTGAGTGCAACGGGAATCAGCGCCAAGATTTTCGGACGCCCCTTGCTGGCGAAGGTTACCCAAACGCCAGAGAACCCGGTGCAACTCAATCTTACTGGCCGCATTGATGTTGGCGATGTACAAAGCTGGCTAAATCAGCCCCTGCTGGGTTTTGCGCGCGGCGAAGCGAACGTCAACATCGATATCAGTGCAGGCCAGGACGGCACCTACTTCAAAGCCTCTTCTGATCTTTTTGACGTCAAAATAGACCTGCCCGAGCCTCTGGGAAAGCCTGCGGGTCAAAGTCGCCTGTTTGAGTTGGGCGCTTTGTTGTCGGGCAAACCGCTAACGCTGGATATGAGGATCGACGGCCTTGGGCGTTTGATGTTGGCCTTTGATGAAGAGAGTCAGATGTCAGGAGGCAGTTTTGCCTTAGGCGGTGGTTCGATACCGCCGCCTCCCCGGGGCTGGTTTATGGTTGTAGGCCAAATGAAGGAGACTCGCTTGGACGACTGGCTAGCGGTACTGGATCGCTATGCCGAGTTGTCCAGGCGACAGCGTGCCCCCCAGGTTGGCCGCGATGAATCTTCACTGGCGATCGTGGTTGAAGACTTTTCGATCCTGCGACTACACGGTTTGGGGCGCACCTGGCAGGATGTAGAGATCGACGCGAACAATGGTGCGGGTACGCCTATTTGGGACGTCGCGATGCGCTCGCGACGATTGGAGGGCACTATGCGTTTCACCCCGGATGCTCCACTTAAAATCGATTTGCAGCGATTTAATTTGCCCGAATTGCCGGCGCTTGATATCGCCCTGGGTGTCATTGACGGAGAGCCTGAGCCCACGGTAGGTAGTACTCGCGAATCCACTTTGGCCCACTTGAACCCCGGTCTGTTTCCCGCGGTGGATTTTTCAGTACTTAATTTGTCGATCGCCGATGCTCCACTGGGAAATATTGCTTTCTCCCTGAGACCGGCCAAAGACGGCGCAGACTTCACGGATATTCGCGGCAAACTGAGGGGGCTGCAGTTGGGCGTGGCGGAGCAGCCGCTGACCTTGCAGTGGCGGCAGAGCGCCAATCGAAATACCACGACACTCAAAGGCCGCGTTGCTGTCGCGAATATCGGCGATGCGCTTCAGGCATGGAAATTTGAACGCGTGATGGAAAGCCGTTCTGGCGGCGCCGACCTGGATCTGGGCTGGAACGGCGCTCCCGATATGATTTCGCCAAACATGCTATCGGGAACCATCGCTATGAACTTTGAGAAAGGGCGCTTTCTCCGGGGCTCGGATGCGGCTTCAGGTACCTTGCGCATGGTTGGGCTTTTGAACTTCGCCAACATTATCCGTCGGCTACAATTTAATTTCCGCGATATTTTTGAAAAGGGCATTCACTACGACAAAATTAGGGGCAACATGCAATTTCAGGACGGGCTTATGCAAATGCCCAAGGCGATTGAAATTGACGGCCCCTCATCCACCTTTCGTATTAGTGGATCACTGGATTTCAATACAGATCTCACTGATATGGAGTTGCTGGCGACCTTGCCCGTAGGTAGCAACCTACCTTGGGTGGCCGCTTTTATCAGTGGTTTGCCCATTGCAGCTGGCGTCTATATAGCCAGTAAGTTGTTTGAAGAGCAGGTGGATAAGGTGTCGAGTTTAACCTATCGGGTGCAGGGTCCCTGGCAAAATCCTGAGCTCCAGTTCAAGCGCCTGTTTGGCGAGTCGGTGTCAATTGAAAACCCCGAGATCGTAGTGGAAGAGGCAGAAAAAGGAGTCGAACCGGAACCTCGCCCAAGGCGCCGGCGTATGGGCGGAGGCGCGCCGGGAAAATGATACGCTGTGCCGCCCTGCAATTGGTTTCCGGCCCATCGCTAGCCGGCAATCTGGCTCGGGTTGAAGCCCTCGCCCAAAAAGCGGCAGGCGCCGATGTGAAATTACTCGTACTGCCAGAAAATTTTGCCCTGTTTGGAAATAAAAGCGGAATTGCGGAGTTGGCGCGGCGAGAGGCAGATACTGGAGAATTACAGAGTCGACTGTCGGCAATGGCGAGGGACTTAAAGCTTACTCTCATTGGCGGCACGATTCCGGTAGCCAGTGACGATGGGCGCTCCTGGGCCAGCTGTTTCAGTTTTGGCCCGGATGGTGAATCGCTGGGCTGTTATCGAAAGATACATTTGTTCGATGCGAGCGTTGATGATGCGACTGGCTCCTACCGGGAATCAGACGACTATCGTCCTGGCGAAGATGTGTGCGTTCTGGATACTGCGCTGGGCAGAGTCGGTGTCGCGATATGTTATGACCTGCGATTCCCCGCGCTCTTTCAGCAGATGTTGAGTGTGGGCGTGGATATTATCGTCGTACCCTCGGCTTTTACCCGGGCAACCGGTCAGGCTCATTGGTTGCCATTGCTGCGCGCCCGGGCTATCGAATGCCAAAGTCTGGTCGTAGGCGCCAATCAGGGCGGAGAGCATGCCGGTGGTCGGCAAACCTCGGGAGGCTCAGTCATTATAGATGCTTGGGGGCGGGTTCTTACGGAGGCTGGGTTTGGCGAAGGGCTGGTAATCGCCGAGTGGAACACGCAAGAGCAGGGAGAGATCAGGCAGCGTATGCCGGTGGTGGAGCATCGCCGCCGTTTCGATGAGTAGAGTTATAGATTAAGCAGCGCTGCAATTTACCAGTCAGCACGCAGATGTTGGTCTTTAAGCTCGCGCAAATAACGAAATAGTAGGCGACTACTCCGCGGGGGCAGCCCTTTGTCGTTTTCTTTGCGCGCGTTGCTGCTGAGTTGCCGCAGTTTTTGTCGGTCTGCAGTGGGGATTTCGGCTTTTAATTCGTCGATTGCAGGCATACCTTCAGCAATCAGGCGATCGCGCCATGCTTCCAGTTCGTGAAAACTGCGCGTCATGCTGTGGTCGTGTTCCCGTCGCCGCTCGATGGCTTCCTCGAGTTCCGTGGTTTCGAGTTTGCGCATGAGTTTGCCAATGTACTGATACTGGCGCCGCAGGGCCTCTCGGCTCTTGATGCGGCGGGCGATGGCAATGGCCTCAAGCAAAATATCCGGAACCGGCATCTCGGCAATTTCGGCATTGCTCATATTAGCCAATTCCTCACCGATAGCCTGGCGGGCATGCATCTGGCGTTTGCGCTCGGACTTGCTCGGTGGACGATCGTCGGCCTGCTGATCCTCGTCATGCAGGTTCTGGTCTTGGGGGTCTGTATCGTTCTGATCGTCTGTCATGGCAGCCTGTTACGCATAAAAATAAGTCGCGAGCCCGAGGAAGGACATAAAGCCGACGACATCGGTGATGGTGGTGAGGGCGACACCGCCGGCCAGAGCCGGATCTATTTTAAGGGCCTGCAGTAGCATCGGTAGCAGGGCGCCTGCCAGTGCGGCAGTGATTAAATTGATAACCATCGCGGCGGCGATAATAACGCCTATTAGCGGGTCTTCAAACCATAAGGTGGCTGCGATCGCCACGACCACGGCCCAAATGAGACCGTTGATAGCGCCGACCATCAGTTCGCGGTTGACCAGCCAGCGGCTGTTGTCCTTGCTGATGTGTCCCAGTGCCATGCCGCGAATAACAACGGTCAGCGTCTGTGTGCCGGCCACACCGCCCATACTGGCGACAATAGGCATAAGAACCGCAAGGGCGACCACCTTGTCGATTGTACCTTCAAACAGGTTTATGACCGCCGAGGCAATAAAGGCGGTGAGCAAATTGATGCCCAGCCAAATAGCCCGGCGCGGCGCTGCTTTTGATATTGGCGCAAAGGTGTCTTCGTCTTCGTCCAGACCGGCCATGCTCAATAGCGAGTGGTCTGCGCTTTCGCGGATAACGTCGACCACGTCATCGATGGTGATCCGGCCAACGAGGCGGCCTTCGTTGTCAACGACTGGCGCTGATACCCAGTCGTGGCGTTCAAACAGTTTGGCCACTTCGGTGTCTGGCATATCAGCCGGAATGGCCTCGACGTCAGTGCTCATGATTTCGCGGACGGTTACGCTGGGGTCCGATACCAGAATTTTGCGCAGGGGCAGGACGCCGATATATTCGTCCGAGCGGCTGACCACGATAAGGTGGTCGGTCATTTCCGGCAGGTTTTCGTGGCGCCGCAAAAAGCGCAGTGTGACATCCAGTGTGATATTGGGTCGCACGGTGATGGTGTCGGTGTTCATCAGACCACCGGCGGTATCCTCGTCGTAGGAGAGGATATGTTCGACCCGATGGCGATCCTGATGGTCCATCGAGGCCAGCACTTCCTGGATTACCCTGTCAGGCAGTTGCTGGAGTATGTCGACCAGATCGTCAGCTTCGAGGCGCTCGGTAATGGCCGCGACTTCCTCGGCGTCCATTTCCATCAGGAACTGGGACTGCACTTCGTCGCCGAGATATTGGAGTATGTCACCCTCGTTCTCGAGGTCGACCAATTGCCAGAGAATCGTTCGGATTTTTGGCGGGGTGGACTCGATGAGGTGTGCTACATCAGCGGCTGGCAGGCTGTTCAGCATTCGCCTGATAGGCAAAAACTCCCCGCTACTCAGGGCGAGGTTTAGCTCTTCGAGATGGCTCTGTGTATGCTTTTTATCGACAGACTGCGCCATTTGACCACCTTGCCAGACCTGAGGTGCGTTAGCCTGTGATTATCCTTGAAAGTTTATGATTCAACAACTTGCGTCGACGACTTGATGCCGCAAATTAAATAATAAGGCCGTGGGATTCGTCTATTCTGCTTCGTCGAAGCGATTGTTAATCAGTGTGACGATGGCTTCCAGCGCTGCCTGCTCATCATCGCCAATGCACTCGACTTCAATATCGGTACCTTTGGCCGCAGCCAGCATCATAACCGACATGATGCTCTTACCGTCTACGCATTGCCCGTTGGCTGAGACGCTTACTTTACTGCCGAAGCCGGTGGCGGTGGAAACCAGCTTGGCTGCAGCTCGCGCGTGAAGGCCCAGTTTATTAACGATTGTCAGTTGAGTTTTGGCCATTGGCTGGTATTGGATCCACGTTATCGTCCAGTCAGTCGTGCTGGGTGAGTTATTGATCTGCACAAAGGCTATCCGCGCAAAGCCGCCTTAAGCAGGAGCGCAGCTATTTAACTAAGTCTTGCAGTTCCCTGTGGCGGACTTGCAGGTTTGCCTGGGTAGGGGCCAGCGCCGCTGCCAATCGCTCGGCCATGTATACTGAGCGATGTTGCCCGCCCGTGCAACCAAGGCCAATAGTCACGTAGCTGCGGTCACTTTCGGCGAGTTTAGGCAGCCAGTGCTTCAGAAAACTTAATATCATCTGGAACATATCTTCGGCATCGGCTTTGCTGTCCAGAAACTGCCGTACGCCCTCATCGAGGCCCGTCTGTGCGCGCAGGGATTCATCCCAATGTGGATTGGGCAACATTCTTAGGTCAAAAACAAAATCGACATCGACCGGAATTCCCCGTTTGAATCCGAAGGACTGTAATAGCACCGAAGTGCCCAGAGCGCTGCTGCCGAGCAGGCGCTGACGCACTGAGTTGCGCAGTTCGTGAGGGCTTAGGCCGCTCGTATCGATAATCATGTCAGACGACATAAAAATAGGCTCGAGGCGCTGCCGCTCGTCACGCAGTGCTTCCGCCAATGCTACATGCTTGCTGCTCAGGGGGTGTCTTCTGCGGGTTTCGCTAAAGCGCTTGACCAGCGTTTGATCGTCGGCGTCGAGAACAACTATTTGCAGATCTACCAGCGGCTTGATCTGCTCCATGATGGTGTTGAAATGGGTCAGTTCACTCTGCGTATTGCGCGCATCAATGCAGACCGCAGCGTTGTGATGCTCACTTTGGCCGCTTTTGGATAATTCAGTAATCAGGCCGGTTAAGAGTGAAATGGGTAGGTTGTCAATGCAGTAGTAGCCTTCATCCTCAAGCTGATTGAGCGCGCTACTTTTGCCAGAGCCGGACCGGCCGCTAATGATGATAAGTTTCACGATGTTTTGCGCTCGGCAGCGTTTAGGGGGAAATTAACTGCCGTGTGAAAAAGGATGTCAACGTTTTCGGCTGCGCGAATCTGCTCGCGAAATTCGGGATTGTTAAGACGCTCGGCAATAGAGGCCAGCGCTTTTAAGTGCTCGTCGTGGCCTTCTTCGGGTGCGACGAGGGCGAACAAAATATCGACCGGTTTGTCATCGACGGCTTCGAAGTCGATGCCGGATTTCAGCGTAACCAGCGTTCCAATGACGCTGGAACAATTGGACACCCGGCAATGAGGGATAGCAACGCCTTCGCCAATGCCGGTGCTGCCCAAACGTTCGCGATTGAGTAACTGTGAATATATTTCATTGGCGTTGAGCGCGGGTACATCGTTACTGATGAATTGCGCAATGTCTTCCAGTAGGCGTTTTTTGCTGGTGCATTCCGCCCCGCAAAAGGTGCGTTCCTGTGTCAGAATTTGGGCTAGTTCCATAGCTCCCCGGTTTCCATTGTTAGACCGTTATACCGTAGCCGCTTGCATTTCGGCCGACGGCACTTTGGTTCGAGTGCGTTGTTCGCCAGTGGTTCACTTTGTCGTAAGTTTTTAATCCGGATGGCGCCAGCCTGTTTTGGCGCCATCCGCATTTTTTGCTTAGTGCCCGCGGTGCTTCTCTTTGTGTTTGATCAATTGGCGATCGAGTTTGTCTGCGAGCAAGTCGATGGCGGCGTACATGTCTTCCGACTCAGAGGCGGCATGCAGATCGGCACCCGCTATATGCACCGTGCCCTCGGCGATTTGTCTCAGTTTATCTACCGTGAGCGTGATGTCGGTATTGGTAATATTGTCGAAATGGCGCTGGAGTCGGTTAAGTTTGTTGTTGACGTATTCGCGCATGGCAGGCGTAACGTCGACATGATGGCCGCTTACAGTAATTTGCATAAAACGCTCCTTTTCGTATCAATGCCAACGGGCGTGATGAATCGTCACACCCGACGTTCCGGCAGTCGCCGGCTATTCAGACCAGGCGTTTCCGCTCGTTAGAGGGCGGAATGATCATTGCCTCACGGTACTTGGCAATGGTGCGTCTGGCGACCTGAATTCCCTGTTCTGCCAACAGATTCGTGATTTTGCTATCGCTAAGTGGCTTTTTCGGATTTTCCGCAGCGATTAACTTTTTAATCAGGGCTCTGATGGCAGTCGATGAACATTCTCCGCCCGCGTCGGTAGATACGTGGCTGGAGAAAAAATACTTGAGCTCGAAAATACCTCGAGGGGTATGCATATATTTTTGAGTGGTAACGCGCGAGATAGTCGATTCGTGCATTTCGACGGCTTCGGCAATGTCGTGCAGGATCAAAGGCTTCATGGCCTCTTCGCCATATTCGAGAAATCCGCGCTGATATTCAACAATTTTGCTGGCAACTTTCATAAGCGTTTCGTTGCGACTTTGTAAGCTTTTCAGGAACCAGCGAGCCTCCTGAAGATTGTCGCGAATATAGGAACTGTCGGCGCCGCTGCACTGCTTGCTCATTGAAGCATAGTGGGAGTTTATTTGTAATTTTGGCGCGATGTCGGGATTTAGCTCCACCAGCCAGCTGCCGTTGCGTTTGCTGACGAAAACGTCGGGAACGACGTATTCGGTTTCAGAGGGCGCAATCATCGAGCCGGGGGTCGGATTCAGCGTCTGTATGAGTGCGAGTGCGTGCTTTAGTTGTTCTTCGCTCAAGCGTGAACGGCGCATTAGCAGGTTGTAGTCACGCGAACCGAGCAAGTCCAAATAGCCGCTCACAACGTCGGTGGCCTGTTTAAGCCATGGGGTGTTTGGGGGCAGCTGCTTGAGCTGTATGAGCAGGCACTCACGTAAATCGCGACCAAGAACACCGGGCGGGTCAAACTGTTGCAGGCGGTGCAGTACGGCCAGCACTTCTTCTTCTTCGATATCCGGATAATCGACAAAGCTTAAAAGAATATCGTCGATCGTGCAGGCGAGGCGGCCATCGGGGGTGACGGAGTCGATAATTGCCATCGCAATCAGGCGGTCGACATCGGACATGCGAGAGAGATTAAGCTGCCAGCGCAGATGATCTTCGAGTGACTCGTTGCTGGTGCTGCGAGAAACGAAATCCTGGTCCCCGCCCTCGCTGCCCGAACTTTGGCGTACGGTCGTAGCGGGTTGGTAGACATCGTCCCAATTGCTGTCTACGGGCAGGTCCTCGGGAATGCCCTCGCTCCAGGTATCATCGACAGCGCTGGTTTCCAGTCCCTCGCTACTGCTGCTTTCGGCGGGCTCATCACGGTTGAGGTTGCTGTCTGCCTCGCTGTGACTGTCAGCGCCCTGTATGTCGTCCTCACCCACTTCCAGTAGGGGGTTGGAGTCGAGTGCGGACTGGATTTCCTGTTGTAGATCAAGGGTCGAGAGTTGTAGAAGGCGAATGGCTTGCTGCAGCTGCGGGGTCATAGTCAGCTGCTGGCTGACTTTTAGCTGTAGCGATTGTTTCATAGGCTAATTCGGATACCGGTACCACGGGGAAAAGGATGAGTTGCTGCCCCTTTCTAGGAAGTGTAGACCTGCTTTTGCATCCCTGCAAGAGCCGTGCCTAAACGGTACGTTTTTCGTTCAACTTGTGAGCAATCCTTGTTCGCCTGCGTGCCGGGTTTGCGCGGTTTGGCCGGTGATCGAGGCCGGTCTAGAGCCGGAATTGGTGGCCGAGGTAAATGTCACGCACGACCGGGTCATTGAGGACTTTTTCGGCATTGCCTTCAGCGACTATCTTGCCTTCGCCGACGATGTAGGCTTTTTCGCAAATATCGAGGGTCTCACGCACGTTGTGATCCGTAATCAGGACGCCAATGCCCCGCTGCTGCAGGTGACGGATGATGTCCTTGATATCGTTGACGGAAATGGGGTCTACGCCGGCAAAAGGTTCGTCCAGAAGAATAAATTTGGGCTCTGTCGCCAAGGCTCTGGCAATTTCCACTCGCCGCCGCTCGCCGCCGGACAGGGCCATGCCGACAGAGTCACGGATGTGGGTTATGTGGAACTCTTGCAGTAATTGCTCCATTAATTCTTTGCGCTGCCGGCGTTTCAGGTCCATGCGGGTTTCCAGTATCGCCATGATGTTGTCGGCAACCGACAGCTTGCGAAAGATCGATGCTTCCTGAGGCAGATAGCCCAGGCCGGCGCGGGCGCGGCCGTGTACACTTTCGCCGGTGATGTCATGCTCGTCGATTCTGATTAAGCCTTTGTCAGCATTGACGATGCCGACAATCATGTAAAAGCAGGTGGTTTTGCCCGCGCCATTAGGGCCCAGCAGGCCAACAATTTCGCCACTCTCTATGCTCAGCGAGACGTCGCGGATAATCTGGCGGCCTTTATACGCCTTGGCAAGGTTGTCGGCGCGCAATATTGCCATGCTATTTAGCCTGCTCCGTTTGAGTGTCGTCAGCGGGGGGGGCTGACTTTTTTTGAGGTTGCAGGGTCATGTTAACGCGCTCGCTCTTGTCGGTTTTATCGCTTTCTGCGAGCACTGTTTGCTTTTCGCTATCGTATACAATCCGGTTGCCGCGAATTTCGGAACCGTGCTGCTGAATCAGGGCGTGATCGGTCAAAATGACTTGGTCGTCTTTAACAAAGTATTCGATCGAGTTGGCTTGTGCGCGAATGGTTCCGTCGTTTTGGGTCAGTACGGCGGGCTTGCCAAGTGCGAGTATGCGATTTACCTCGCGGTTTTGTTCGTCGATTACCAGACGGCTGGCTTTGATGGAAAGCGGCCCCTGAGTGAGTACAACATTGCCTTCGTAAGTCCCCGTGCCCCCCTCATAACTTGCCCGGTCTGCACTGATGTTAATCGGTGCTTGCGCTGCCAGCGCGACGCCCGCGACTGATACGCACAGGACAAGAAGCATCACGCTGCCGGTTTTTTCTCTGTGTGTCTTAAGGGCTTTCATAGCGACCTTTTACGTCGGACAGAAACTCGATGCGTTCACTGTTCATGGCGGCAAGCATGCCGGTTGCGGTGGTGAGCGCATCCGGGCTGCTAAATTTGACTCGCTGACTGGTGAGCAATTGGTTGTTGGCGATGTCCAGCGTCAGGGCGGGCGCCTCGATTCTGGCTAAATGGATAAAATCCTTGATGACGACGTTGTTTTCGAGGTCCAGCCTCTGACCGTCTGCCGCTAATACTCCGCGCTCTGCTACAGCAGTCCAGTTATGCGTATCTTCTTTTTGACCGTGGTAAATTGGGGAGAACATGACGATTTTGCCGTCGTATTGACGGTTCGCACGATCCGCCTGCCAGCGATAGGCCACGCTTCCGTTGCGGGTGTAGGTCGTGCCGCTGGGTTCCAGCAAATAAGAGTCATACTCGCGCAGACTACTTAACTCTTCGTTGGCAACCCCGAGTTTGCCGCTTTCGCCGTACTCGGAAACTGACAGCACCAGAATAATCAGGCCTGCGATGGCCGCGCCTATCGGCACGGGTCTTATCGTTCGCTTTATCATGTTACTCATGGCTTATAAAAACCGCTCCCAGCTTGCCGTCAGCGTACCCTGGGCCTTCATAATTAATTCACAGGTTTCGCGCACCGCACCGGCTCCGCCGCGGTGGCCGGTTTGCCAGTCTGCATGCTGTGCAACAAAGCGATGGGCATTGGCTACAGCTACGCCTAGGCCCGCAGCGCGAATCGCAGCCAGATCCGGAAGGTCATCACCGATATAGGCCGTTGCTGATAATGGGAGTCGCAAATCCCTGCAGAGTTCCTCCAAGGCGGTGCGCTTGTCTTCGCGCCCCTGGTAAATCAGGGTAATGCCGAGCTCGGCTGCTCGGCGGGAAAGCAGTTCGGAGGAGCGCCCGGTGATAATGGCGGTATCAATACCGCTGTCGCGCAGTAGTTTGATTCCCAGTCCGTCGAGAATGCTGAAGGCTTTCATCTCTTCGCCGCTATTACCGAAATACAGGCTACCGTCAGTGAGGACGCCGTCAACGTCTGTGACCAGCAGTTTGATTTTTTTAGCTTTCTCGATGATATCTAACATAGCAACAGGCCTACGCCACGCCTGAGCGCAGGATGTCGTGGAGGTGCAGTACTCCCACCGGATGATTGGACTCGTCGACGACGATGAGGGCGGTGATTTTGCGCTCCTCCATGATGTGTAACGCCTCGGCGGCCAGTATGCCCGGCTTGATTCGCTGAGGGTTGCGGGTCATGACCTCGTCTATGAGCGCTGTTTTGAAATCCACGCCATGGTCTAGCGTGCGGCGCAGGTCGCCATCAGTAAATAGTCCGATGAGGCAGCCGCTACTGTCTTGGATAGTGGTCATTCCAAGCGCTTTACTGCTCATTTCCAGCAATGCCTTACTCAGTGTAGCTCCGCTAGGGGTGCAGGGGATTTCGCTACCTGTGTGCATGATGTCTTGAACTTTCAGTAGTAATTTCCGGCCCAGGGCACCACCGGGGTGGGAAAAGGCGAAGTCCTCAGCGGTAAAACCGCGCGCCTCGAGCAGGGCAATGGCCAAAGCGTCGCCTAGCACCAGTGAGACCGTTGTGCTCGAAGTCGGCGCCAGCCCGAGCGGGCAGGCTTCTTCACTGACACTGGCATCAAGATGGGCATCGGCAGAGCGTGCGAGTTCTGATTGAGGATTGCCGGTCATCGCGACCAGGGGAATGCCCAAGCGCTTCATTAGTGGCAGCAGGGTGATGACTTCGGCTGTGCCGCCGGAATTGGAGAGAGCGAGCACTGCATCTTTCGCCGTAATCATGCCCATATCGCCATGACTGGCTTCTCCGGGATGCACGAACATGGCCGGGGTACCGGTACTGGCCAGGGTCGCAGCGATTTTTTTGCCGATGTGGCCGGATTTTCCCATGCCGGTAACCACGATACGGCCCTCGCAGGCCAACATTAGCTCGCAGGCTCGGGAAAACTGCGCGTCTATGCGCTCCGTTAATGCGGCCACAGCGGCGCTTTCTATGGCGATGGTTCGCTTTGCCGAGTTCAGATAATCCAATGACATGCTATATATTCGCTGTAATCACAATCATTTATCGAGTTTAGGCTACCATCGGCAGGCAATAGGCCGATATGATAAGAGGCCCCGCCGCAAATTGATAGCGGGGCTTTCGGCACTTGCGGGAGTATTTCTCGCTACGCCGAGGTCTATAGTTGCAAGTCGTGCCGAAGCCAGAGCGGAGAGGTGCGCCAAAGCTGGACGTGATGTGGTTAATGAGCCTGGAGTTTATCGAGTTATGTTGCAAAGAATATCAAGCGTAATTGGCGCTGCTCTGCTGGCGACCGTCGTTGGCGCGCAAGCATACGGCGAGCAGCGCGGACCCTATGAAGTGGTTTCAGATACCACGGTGCGTGTGACCAAGGTGATAGAAGAAGCGCGCAGCTACGTCGATAAGGACCCGGAGCGTTTCTATGGGGAAATTGAGACGATTCTGGGGGAGGTTGTTGATTTTCCAAGCTTTGCCCGCGGTGTGATGGGCAAGTACGGTAGCAAGCGCTACTACGACACCCTACCGGATGCCGAGAAAGCCAAATTCCGTGGCCGCGTAGAGCGCTTTACCGCCACCTTCCGCGACCGCCTAATCCGTACCTATGCTAAAGGTTTGCTGGCTTTCGATGGCAACAAGATTGAGGTTTTGCCACTGTCGGGAGACGCTGATCTTGAAGGCAGCGTGAATGTCGAACAGCATATTTATGGCAACGCGCCACAGCCCTACGTTATTTATTATAAGTTGAAAGAAGGGCGAGATGGCTGGAAGTTGCGCAACGTTAGTATTGAAGGCGTTAACTTAGGCAAAACCTACCAGAGCCAGTTTTCCTCGGCCGTGCGTCGCTACAATGGTGATCTTGATAAGGTTATCGACAATTGGACGGTCGAGCCGGAGGCTAATGCCGTCACAAAAGGTTGAGGCCTGAGCTGTTGCCATAGCCTTCGCTCGGCTGATTGCGTACAATTCGCGGCCTGAAACTCATTAGTTCCGGTGCTGCTGTATGTTGATTGACAACATTAAATCGCGATTGGTCGAGCAATTCCCCGACTGTACTATTGAAGCCACTGCGGAAGGCAATCATTGCCATGTGCGCATTGTAGGCGATGTGTTTTCCGGTCTGCGGCCCGTCAAGCGCCAGCAAATGGTATATGCCGCTTTAAACGAGTGGATCGCGGATGGTTCGGTGCACGCCGTGCACATGTCATTGCAAACCACTGATGAAGCGCAGGGCTGAGTACCGGCATCTGCCTTTTGACAAGCGCAAAAAGCACGTATCGGAATGTATAGCAGGGCCATGCTGCATAGCCCATCGGCGAGACGAAGGCTCGGCCACTATTTTAACTGGGGAATCTCATGGATAAGTTGATGATTCGCGGCGGTAAGCGCCTCGATGGTGAAATTCGTATTTCCGGAGCCAAAAACTCTGCACTTCCAATACTCGCTGCCACTTTGTTGTGCGACGAGCCAATCACTATCCGTAACTTGCCGCATTTGCACGATATAACAACCATGATTGCGCTGCTGCGCTGCATGGGTGTTGAGCTTATTATCGACGAAAAGCTGAGCATTGAAGTCCATGCCGAGACGATTACCGATCTGACCGCACCTTACGAACTCGTCAAAACCATGCGCGCATCCATCTTGGTGCTCGGCCCGCTGCTCGCACACTTTGGTGAAGCCCATGTTTCTTTCCCCGGTGGCTGTGCAATCGGCAGTCGGCCGGTCGACTTGCATCTGCGTGGTCTGGAAGCGATGGGAGCCCGCATTGAGATCGACGAAGGTTATATTCATGCCTATCGTGACGGCCGTCTCAAGGGTGCTCACATTTTTATGGACATGGTCACCGTGGGCGGTACTGAAAATGTCATGATGGCAGCGACGCTTGCCGAGGGCCGCACGATTATTGAAAACGCTGCGCGTGAACCCGAGGTTGTTGATCTGGCTTGCTGCCTGATCGCCATGGGCGCAAAAATCTCGGGTCACGGTACTGACACGATTACGATTGACGGCGTTGAAGGCTTGAAGGGCTGTGACTACGCCGTAATGCCAGACCGGATTGAAACCGGGACCTACCTGGTTGCGGCGGCAGTCACGGGTGGTCGCATCAAAGTTAAGGATACCAAGGCGGAGCATCTGGAGGCGGTACTGGCCAAGCTTGAGGAAGCCGGTGCGGAAATTTCCGTTGGCGAGAATTTCATCGAACTGGATATGCACGGTAAGCGTCCGAAGTCAGTCAATATCAAAACGGCGCCCTATCCGGGTTTCCCGACGGATATGCAGGCCCAGTTTACGGCGATGAACGCTGTGGCGCAGGGCACGGCTCGCGTTACAGAAACCGTGTTTGAAAATCGCCTGATTCAGACGCACGAAATGAATAGGATGGGCGCAAAAATCAGTATTGAAGGCAATACTGCGATTATTGAAGGTGTGGATAAGTTGCGAGCGGCGCCGGTGATGGCGAGCGACTTGCGCGCCTCCGCAAGCCTTGTTATTGCCGGTCTGGTTGCCGAAGGTGAAACCTGCGTTGATCGTATTTACCATATCGATCGCGGTTATGAATGCATTGAAGAGAAGCTGCAATCACTCGGTGCCGATATTCGACGGCTGGCGGGATAAATTAGAGAGTCATTGTGGAAAAGATAACGATTGCCCTGACCAAGGGCCGCATTCTGAAAGACACGCTGCCGCTGTTTGCTGAAGCAGGGATAGAGCCTGTCGAAGATATCGCCCAGAGTCGCAAGCTAATTTTCGATACCAGCCTGCCGCATGTTCAGTTTGTGGTGATACGTGGCACGGATGTGCCTACCTACGTGCAGCTGGGCGCGGCCGATATTGGGGTGGCCGGTAAGGATATGCTGCTGGAACATGGCGCTGCGGGTATGTATGAGCCCCTGGACTTGGGCATAGCACGTTGTCGTCTGATGACCGCTACCATGCAAGACCGGGAGCTGCCCAAGGGTAAAATTAAAGTGGCGACCAAGTTTGTGAACGTGGCGCGGCGTTATTTTGCCGCGCAAGGCACGCAAGTGGAATTGATTAAACTCTACGGCGCCATGGAGTTGGCGCCGCTCATGAATCTCGCTGATGTCATTGTTGATATTGTCGATACTGGCAATACCCTGCGTGCCAACGGCATGGCGCCAGTGGACACGATTGCCGATATCAGTTCCCGGCTGGTGGTGAATACCAGCGCCATGAAACGTAAGCACGAGGCGATTAGCGACATCGTCGCACGCTTGAATAAGGCAGTAGTTGCGCGGGAGGCCGCCAATGCCTGATGCGCTTCGACGCCTGTCAGCCAGTGCGCCGGGATTCCCCGAGGCTCTCGACAAATTGCTGGCTTGGGAATCGGTATCCGATGCGGCGGTAGCGGCAACGGTAGACACGATTGTTGAGGCTGTTCGCAGTCGTGGCGATAGCGCGCTACTTCAGTACACTCGCGACCTTGATGGCGTCACGGCGGATAGTGTCGCGACCTTGGAAATTTCGAAGGCGCGGATGAACGCCGCGCGCGATAACATTGATTCCGAGTTGCGCGCGGCGCTTGAGCACGCCGCCGAGCGCGTCCGCACCTATCACGAGCATCAACTACAAAAATCCTGGTCCTATACTGAAGCCGATGGCACCTTATTGGGCCAGCAAATTCGTGCCCTGGATCGCGCGGGGCTTTACGTGCCCGGCGGTAAGGCTGCTTATCCTTCGTCGGTTTTGATGAATGCGATTCCCGCAAAAGTGGCCGGTGTTGGCGAGTTGATTATGGTGACTCCCATTCCGGGTGGGGTCGTCAACGATACGGTACTGGCAGCGGCCGCAATTGCGGGTGTTGACCGTCTGTTTTCTATCGGTGGTGCGCAGGCAATTGCGGCACTGGCCTACGGTACGGAGACGATTCCTCGTGTCGATAAAATAGTAGGTCCGGGCAACATCTACGTTGCGACGGCCAAGCGCAAAGTGTTCGGCCAGGTCGGTCTGGATATGATTGCCGGGCCATCGGAAATTCTGGTTTATTGCGATGGCAAAACTGATCCGGATTGGATCGCTATGGATCTTTTTTCGCAGGCTGAACACGATGAAGATGCGCAGGCGATTTTACTGAGTCAGGATTCGGCCTTTCTGGATGCTGTTGAAGAAAGCATTAAGCGACTGCTCCCTACTCTGGAGCGTTCCGCTATTATTGAAAAGTCGCTATCTCGCCGCGCAGCGCTAATAGCCGTTGAAGATACTGCGCAGGCCGTTGAGCTAATCAACCGGATTGCGCCGGAGCACCTCGAGTTATCCATCGACAATCCGGAGGCACTGTTGCCGGAGATTCGTCATGCCGGCGCTATTTTTATGGGCCGGCACACGCCGGAAGCGCTGGGGGATTACTGCGCAGGCCCAAATCACGTCTTGCCAACCTCGGGAGCCTGCCGTTTCTCCTCGCCGCTGGGTGTTTACGACTTTCAGAAGCGCAGTTCATTGATCCGCTGTTCGGAAAACGCTGCTGCCTTGGGTAAAACAGCTTCTGTGCTGGCGCGTAGTGAATCGCTAACCGCGCACGCGCTGTCGGCGGAATTGCGTTGGCCGCAAGAATAAGGGAACGGATCGACTATGACTGAGCCAAGTTCCTTCGTTGAACGCTGGGTGCGCCCGGAGATTCGGGCCCTGCAGGCCTACGCGGTGCCCTCGTCAGAGGGTATGCTAAAAATGGATGCGATGGAAAACCCTTATAGTTGGCCGGATTCCATGGTGGCCGATTGGCAGGAACGAATGCAGAGCGCTTCGTTGAACCGTTACCCCGATGCTACCTCCTCTTCGCTTAAAGTGCGTTTGCGCGAGGTGATGGGCATTGTCGATGATATGGACGTGCTGCTCGGCAACGGCTCGGACGAAATTATCCAATTGCTGGCGATGGCCGTCGCGGGACCTGACAAGCTCTTGCTGGCGCCGGAACCCGGGTTTGTGATGTACCGGATGATCGCGACCTTTGTTGGTATGCGTTACGCCGGCGTGCCGCTGGATGCCGATTTTGATCTTGATCTGCCCGCGATGCTCGCCCTTATCGAACGCGAGCAACCGGCCTTAATTTTTCTGGCGCAACCCAATAACCCGACCGGTAATTTGTTTAGTGCTGAGCGTGTGCGTGCCTTGATTGAGGCTAGTCAGGGTTTGGTTGTCGTTGATGAGGCCTATATGGCTTTTACGGATGCAGACCACATGTCTCTGCTTGCGTATCCCAATGTGCTCATTATGCGAACACTGTCCAAGGTCGGTTTAGCGGGATTGCGCCTTGGGATTCTGATAGGGCACAGCGAGTGGTTGCAGGAGTTGGATAAGCTACGCCTACCCTACAACGTCAATGTTCTTACCCAGTTG
>JBFJTG010000056.1:0-19175 GCA_041625575.1 Litorivivens sp. | reverse complement strand
TGCCATCAGGGCAACCTGATAGCCGTTGGCGATTGCCTGTAAGGCTGCCAGTGCGGCAACTACGGTTTTGCCGCTGCCCACATCGCCCTGGACCAGACGCAGCATGGGAGCCGCTTGCGACAAATCGTTGGCGATTTCTTCGCAGACCCGCTGTTGGGCGGCGGTGAGTGCGAAGGGCAGGGTTTGCAGAAAGCGCTGTTGGAGGGACGCATCTGCACGCATGGCAGGTGCGCCCTGAAGTCGTGTTTCGGTGCGTGTTTGCAAAAGCGCCAGGTTATGAGCGAGCAATTCTTCGAAGGCAAGGCGTCGCTGGCTGGGGTGCAGACCCTCGCGCATGAGTGAGAGACTGGCATCGGTGGGGGGCTTGTGCAGGTAGCGCAGTGCGTCACTCAGCGGGTAGCGGCTTAGTGCTTCGTTGTCGGGCAGAAGCTCCAACGGCGGATGCTTGTCGAGATAGGCCAGCGCTTGTTCGCACAATTTGCGCCAGCTGCCCTGGCCGATGCCCTCAGTACTCGGGTAGATGGGTGTCAAATGCTCTTCACGGATGGGACCGGAATCGCCGGAGAGCAGTGAGTATTCCGGGTGGTAAATTTCCAGTCCGGCGCCACCACGACGCGGCTCACCGTAGCACCGGATCTGCTCGCCCGCGGCCAATTGATTTTTTTGGGCAGCGCTAAAGTGGAAGAATCGCAGCGACACTGTGCCGGTACCGTCCTGTACCTTACACATCAGACTGCGCCGCTTGCCGAAGACAATGTCGGCGGCAACAATTTTTCCCTCGATAACGGCGTCGAGGCCTAACTGCAATGCGCCTATGGGCGTAATTCTAGTGCGATCCTGATAGCGGAGCGGCAGGTGAAACAGCACATCCTGAACGCTGTTAATGCCATATTTTTGCAGTCGTTGCCTTAGACGCGGACCGACGCCTTTGAGCTTCTCGACGCTTATCTGGTGGAGCGCGGTCACTGGCAGTTCCTGGCGAGGTCGGTATGAGCGTGTAACGCAGGCTGTCGCCCTTGGCCGCCGGGCTGCATGTGTTGGCTTGTGATGTCACGCTCTCCCGAATCAAGGCAGGTGGTATTTTCATGCTGGTGCATCCAGTATTGTAACGGCCTTTGCGCGGTATGCCAGAGACAACATTCAGAGTGTATTGGAGAGCGTGTGATTCAGCAGAAACCAACATTATTACTTTTGGGTTGTGGCCAGTTGGGCACAAGCCTCGGTGAACATTACTTGCAGCAAAACTGGCAGGTGGTCGGTGTGCGCCGCAATACGGATACATTGCCGGTCGGATTTCGTCGCTTATCGATGGATTTTTGTGATACCGGTTCCCTTGCCCCCCTAGCTGATATCGCCGCAGACTATGTGCTTATTAGCTTAACGCCCGCTGGCCGCAGCGAGGACGGCTACCGGCGTATGTTTGAGGGTGGTATGCGCAATTTGCTTTCAGCCCTGAATCGCAGTGCCATCAAACGGGTGCTATTTACCTCAAGCACCAGCGTTTATCACCAGAACGACGGCAGCCTTGTTGATGAAAATAGCTCGACCTTGCCTGAGACATACAGCGGAAAGGCAGTCCTGGCGGCCGAGAAACTGCTGGTTGAGTCGGGCTTGCCGCACAGCATTGTCCGTTTTGGTGGTATCTACGGTGGCGATTCGCTGCGTTTGGCGGAGCGAGTGCGTGCCGGGCAGTGCGCACCGATGGAGCCGGTTCACTATAGCAATCGTATACATCGCCAGGATTGTGTCCGGGTGCTGCAACACCTGCTTGAGCGGCAGGTCAATGGACAGAGGCTGGAAGCGTGTTATTTGGCCGTCGACAATGACCCCGCGCCAATAGCCGAAGTGCACCGCTGGTTGGCGGGGCAAATTGATATGGAATATAAAGCCGATGTCTCTTATTCCCATATGGCGGGCAGTAAGCGCGGCAGCAACCGGCGCTTGCGAGACAGTGGCTTTGAATTTCTGTATCCGGATTATCGCAGTGGTTACAGGGCGGTGCTTGCTAGCGCATAGGCTTTGCTGAACAATACTCTTCACAGAGATCTTTGGACTTGATATGACACATATTTTTGTTACGGGCGGCGCCGGCTATATCGGCAGCCACACGGTTGTCGAGCTGCTAAATGCCGGCTTTGAAGTCACTATTTTTGATAATCTGGTGAACAGCAGTCGGGTTGTGCTGGAGCGCATCCTGCAAATCAGTGGTAAATCGCCCGATTTTATCGAGGGCGATATTCGTGACAGTGCAGCGCTGACCGAAGCGTTTAAACGCAAACCGGTGGATGTGGTTATTCATTTTGCCGGTTTAAAGGCTGTTGGCGAAAGTATTGAGCAGCCGCTGCGCTATTACGACAACAATGTTAGCGGCACTCTGGTGCTGTGCGAGGCCATGGTCGCCGCCGGAATTCATAAAATCATCTTCAGCAGTTCCGCAACTGTTTATGGTGAAGAGGCGCCGGTGCCCTATAAGGAAGACATGCCATTGGGTCGTGCGACCAATCCTTACGGTGCTTCAAAGGCCTTCATCGAGCGAATTTTGAATGACCTGTGCGATTCTGATGAGAGATGGTCGGTGGCCGCCTTGCGCTATTTCAATCCGGTAGGGGCCGATAAATCCGGCTTGATCGGGGAAGACCCCAAGGGGCTGCCCAATAACTTGATGCCCTTTGTCAGTCGCGTAGCGGTTGGCAAACTGGATGAGCTTGCCATTTTTGGGCGCGACTACGACACCCCCGACGGCACCTGCGTGCGCGACTACATTCACGTTTCCGATTTGGCGAGTGGCCATCGCAAAGCCATCAAGGCTTTGGAAAAGCCGGGCTTTCATGTGTTCAATTTGGGTACGGGTCGCGGCCACTCCGTTATTGAAATGGTAGAGGCCTTTCAGCGCGTGTCTGGCCGCCCCGTTGCCCACCGCTTTGCACCGCGGCGCGAGGGCGATTTGCCTGAAGTCTGGGCTAACGCTGACAAGGCCAAAGCCGAGCTCGGGTGGTCGGCAGATAGCTCGCTGGAAACCATGATGCAAGATACCTGGCGTTGGCAGAGCTCGAATCCGGATGGTTACGAAGAGCCTTGATCTCGGGTAACAGAATCGGAAGACCCTCAAAAAAATAAACTATTAGGGACGCTGTAATGAATCTGGTTTTGTTAGGTGCAACCGGCGCACTCGGTAGCGAATGTCTTCGTCAGGCCGTCGCAGCAGGTCACAGGGTGACAGTGCTGGTTCGCGATAAATCAAAACTGCCCGCGAACCTCGGTGAAAACGTTATTGTTAACTGTGGCGATGGGCTAGTTGCAAATGATGTCAGTAATTGTATCGACGCTAACACCGACGTTGTACTGTTTGCGGTTGGCGTTGTGAAAAACTCGCCTGCAAATTTGTGCACCGACATTACAGTAAACGTAATCGAGGCAATGAGAGCAAAAGGTGTTAAACGACTTGTCTGGTGCGGCGGTGGCAGTACTTTAGTAAAAGAAGACACCGCGGGCTTCGGCGAAAAATTCGTTAGCGGCTTCTCGGCCCTCTTTATGAAGAAAAAGCATTTTGACAAGGAAGCCCAGTACACACTTCTCGACAGCAGTCGCGATATTCAATGGTGTGGTGTGCGACCACTGCAAATGAAAAAAGGTGCTCACACGAAAACCTACCGCCTTGGTTTCAATCGTTTTGGCGGAGCCTCCAGCATCAGTTTTGCCGATTGCGCTGATGCCATGCTAACGATGCTTGAGGATGATCGCTGGCTTGGAAAGGCGCCCATTATTCAATACTGACCCGTCAGTTATATTTTTCGTAGTCCGTCAGGCAACTATTCTCTGAATCATCACGTCTGCAATTGCCATCACCCCCATGGCGCGCGTAGTTCTGTGTGTTATGCCGCATTGAGCTCAATGAGATCACCGACAATTTAGGGCAACCTTGGTTCGGCGTTGCGCTATAGCGCGCATTTTCGAGAGAGGTCCATCAAATGGAAGCGTCGCCTTAGCGGGGGCGTTGGTAGGTTAGAGTATTAAAAAGTGACCTGCGTCACATTATATAGGATACTATATTCGGTAGTAGCTAACTAAGAAATTCAGCCGCCATTTTGGGCGATTGCGTCAATTCAGATAAGTGAGATTTTATGCGTATTAAAAGCAAGCAGTTGGGTCAGGGCATGACCGAATACATCATTATCGTTGCGCTAATCGCCATCTCGGCCATTGCGGTCTACAACATCTTTGGCGATACCGTGCGCGGCCAGGTGGGTGATATGGCCGCCGAGCTGGGCGGTGGAGAGGCTTCAGGCTCTGGCGCCGCTGCGGGCGAAGCGGGCGCAGCAGAGGCGGCCAATAAAGACTATGGGCTTGGTGACTTCAAAGGCGAAGAGTGAGTATTAGCGCTCACGTCGCGAACGGGTGATCACAACTCGCAGTCCGCTGACTTTTCAGCGCGGTCAAGCTTTGGTGTTCTCGCTGCTATTTATGGCGGTGAGCGTACTTACAATATTGGTGCTTTATAACCAAGGCTTACTGCTGCGCCACAAAATGCAGAATGAGAATGCCGCTGATGCCGCAGTTTATAGCGTGGCAAAGTTGGCGGCTCGCCATATGAATATGAGCGCCTACCTCAATCGGGCCATGGTTGCGAATGATATTCTGGTGGGGCAGATGTCAGGGCTGGTATCCAGCCTGCATCGCTACGAATATGTCGACCTTTTTGTAGGTACCTTTCCTGGTTACTTAATCCCCCTGGCGCCTGGAGTTACTATCGCGAGTACCTTGAAGCCGGTAACGCTGGGTGTGTCTAGTGTTTTTGGCGCAATTGGGAGGCCGGTTATGAAGACCATGCCGATTGTTGGTAAGGTCTCGGCGGGTTGGAACCAGGCATTAGGAAAGTTTGAGACAATATTTGCTGTGGCGACTGCTGCTACCCAATTTGCTGCAGCACAGGCTGTCGTTAAGGCGCATGCCAACCCCAAGCAATTAAAGCAGGGAGCCGGGCCTACGGTGGCGCCTGTCGGGTATTTTTTCCTTGCCAGCCGATTGGCGCAAACCTATCGAAGCGGCACCCTTGAGACGGGTCCATTCTCATTTAACCCCCTTGAAACGCTATATAAAACGGCAGCACATTCGCCAGGCTTGTCGGCCGCGGACAAAGCCCATATAGAGCGTTATTTAGAAGAAAATGAGGATTTGATCAGCAGCGCTGTGCTGACCCTGAACGAAAAAGGTGCTGGCGGCGCGATCGGGGTTCAAGCAATAAAAAATCAAGTTCGTGCTGCGGTAGATCCGTTTTTTGAAAGCGACGCAGAGGACAATTCCCACCGTTACGCTGCCTTGGTGAACCAAAGTCGGGATGATTTTTTGCTAAACCGCGCCAATCGCTTGGGGCCTCCTGCTATTAAAAGCGGTTTCACGATAGATCTTGGCTCCGATGATCTTGGTGTTAATCTTGGTATGCTCGAAGTTAAATTCGAGGCCAGTATGGCGATACACACGGATGGAGGTAGCCTCTACCGCTGGAATCCGAAAGCGCCCGCCGGTACGGAAAAATACCAGTGGACCTCGTTGGACGTTATTACGGGCCTGCTAAATTTTTACGCAGAGTTTCAGGTTACCGTTCTGGGGGTGTCGTCCCCCTGGTTGCCGGTGCCTATTCCCGGGCTTCCTTATATCAAGGGTTTGCCGTTTCCCTTGGGTGGGGCGACTCACCAATTTGTGGACACGTTTGGGGACCATTTATTGACTGGGCCTCAATGGTTGTTGGGGGGGGAGCCGCAAAGCAATTTGCGCAGTGATGAACTACCAGGTATGCCTGAGGGGTATGACGAGCTCGCCGGTACAATGGCGGGTCTGATTGTCGAGCTGTCGAAGCCGCGCAGCAGTGCGCTAGCAAAAGATCTCGCAGGTCGTGTATTTGGCGGCTACGGCAAGGCGATTAGCGTTGATACGCCTTATTACATTCCGACGCTGTGGCATTTGGACGCCTTGGGTTTATTTGGCAGGTCCGCTATTCCAACCCCGGTTCCCCCACCTTATGCAGGCCTTGTGCATTCGGGCGCGGGGGGGATTCCTTCCTTTTGGTCTGTTGACGATGGTTTGTGGGAGCAAGACCGCACTCCTCCCTATGCCTTAGCGGTTGTGCAGGGCATGTCTGGGATGTCGACCACAGACAACTTTCCGACCGCGGGTAGTGGCTCTGCAAACCCTATTCGAGGGTCTATTGGTCGCAATCCCGATGCCGTGACTAAGGGGGGGCACTTGCCAGCCTGGGCCGACCTAAGCTTACAGTCTAGGAGCGTGGGTATTAAGGAAACCAAATTTCTAACTGGGGCTGACAAACCGATATTGAGCCTGAGCTCGGCGGAGCTATATCACAAGCGTCGGGGAACCAAAGAGAAGGCCAACTTATTTAGCCCTTTTTGGGATGCTAGGCTGGTTGAAAACAGTCCTGTCTCGGTAATGATACTGCGTGGTCTGCAAAACCCCGTGGCGGTTATGCGCACTCTGGTCGGCGATGACCCTATCGGGGTCGCCGTGAATTATCTCAAGGAAGCAAGCCAAGAAATGATTGATCAGGCGGCGGACCAGGTTCCGCCACCTTTCAACGGTGTTGTCGAGAAACTGGGCAAGAAAGCCCTGCCCTTTAATTGATGATGCGCTGGCGCGGGAGGGCGATGTATGGCCAGGCGATGACCGAGTTTATCGTCGTTGTTACCGCGGTAGTGTTGCCGCTCTTCGTGATCGTGCCGCTGCTCGGCAAGTGGATTCATACCGGCTTTGCTGCGGATATGGCGGGACGCTATGCAAGTTGGGAGCGCACAGTGTGGTTTGATGAAGACAAGGGGCCAAAAGGTACAGAAAAGTCTACGTTGGCAGAAATGAGCCAGAGCCAACTTGAGAGGGCCGCGTTCGTCCGATTTTTTTCGGAGTCGGGCAGTGATTTGCAAGTGAGTACCGTCAAGTTGAAGACGAATCAACTGGATGTATTGCACAAAACTTTAGACGGAGATGAATTGTTCGGGCTAGGAGAAATGAAAGCCGATGAAAATCAATTAAGCACTCCGGATGAGCTCGCGCTGGGAAGCTTCAAGTTCGCTTTTGGCCCCTACGATGTAATTAAGGCTTTTAATGATCTAATAGGCGTGGCACTGGCACCGTTTGATTGGCTGGGCCTTACCGACGATTTTGGCCGTATTGAGCACGCTTTTAATGGTTATTTTGTTTCGAGTCTGAATGTTCCACTGAATAACAGCGGGCTCAGTGGGCACGAGTGTGGCTTGGCGGGGGCAAAGGCTGATGGGGCGAGCGGCTGTGTGGGAGGGCTAAGCGAAATAGCGATAACCACAAATAGTGGAATTATTGCCGATGGTTGGAACGCACAGAACGATAAGCACTTCCGCGATAGGGTTGATGATTTTGCGTTGGGGGCAATTCTTCAGGGCAAACCACTGCGAATACTGGGTGAGGTGCTGGATTATGATTTATTTGGCGTAAAGCTGGAACCAAGTATTGGAAATCTGCTGAAGAGTGGCATTGGTCATGTCGGCATTGATCCGATTCCTGAAGGACTTCCGGAATGCAATTTGCTGGGGGGGGTGTGTCATTACTATCAAGAACCTGAATAAGCTCGGAAAGAACCCATGGCAACAATGCACCATCCATGAAATTGTATTCGCGCTTCTTATATTGTTGTGTGTAGGATTTTCACATGCGAGCTGTGACTTTGACGACTTCCCTGTGCCGGCGGAAATTGAGCCGCAATGGTTGATGCAAAACGTCGTATACAACGGCGTAACCCTCAGTGTTAAAACGTTTAATGAAGAAGGTCGACAAAGGTCATTGCAGGATTTTTATCGCAGGCACTGGGAGGAGGAGTACAGCGAAAGCCAGGTCGATGAGTGGCATCAATTTATCCATCTCGAAAAAGATTGTTTGTATCAGGTGCAGTCAGCAGAGGCTGATGGCAGGCTCTACGGTCGATTGACCATGACTCCACTGGACGGTGATAAAGCTAAAGCGGAGTTGGGAGAAGGTATTGATAAGCCGGTAGATACAGCAGTCATTATGGATATGACTAGCGACGACGATTATAAAAAGGGACGGAGTGTGGTTATGACCAATAGTCGTGGGGCGCATGAAAATATGGCTTTTTTCCGTAGCAGTATGTTGCGTCAGGGCTGGGGTGTTGAGATGGAGCAGCGTATTGCCGAAGGTATGGCGCTTGTGGTGAAGAAAGGTGTTGACCGAGTCAGTATCGTCATTAATGAAAGCGCAAATCAAACGCAGATATTCTATAACGCCGAGATTATCGATTGATGCCCTTGTCTAGGCAGTCGGGCCAATCCATGGTGGAGTATATCATTGTGGTGGGTGCGCTAGTGACGGCGCTGTTAATGACGCCTGTTAAAAATGGCGAGCATGCTAATGCTATCGAATGGTTAATGAGCAGTATCAAGAATAACTATCAAGGCTATTCCAGGAGTATTTCCGGAGTGCATTACTATGAGCCAGAGATAAAAGAAGATTAAATAATTTGTAACCGGTAAGAAGCGTTTGTGTAGTTGGATTTTCGATTTAACTAATTGAGTAAGCGTTGCTTTGCTGGTGCCATTATGGGTTTTCAGCTGAAGATTTTAAAAAATATTAGTGGGTGACGGCAAAATATGCAGAAATTTTCGGGTGTTAAGTTGTTTGTTATGGCGGGTGTGGCAGGTGTGTTAGCTGTCGCAGCCGGTTACTACTATCTGGATCTGCGTGAACGACAGTTGCTAAGAGCCTATGCGCCGCAAACCAGTGAGACGGCGGCATTGGTTGTGCCCGTGGAAAATTTACTGAAAGGATCAATTCTTAAACAAGAGAGCCTTGCGATTAAACAGGTTCCTGTCGATTTCATACCCTCCAACGCATTGCTTGCAGAAAACTGGAAACAAGCAATTGGTAGAACCTTGTTGGCGCCGCTGCAACGAGGCCGCCCGATAACCTGGAGTGCCATTGCCGGAGATGCGGTAGATCGCTTTTCCGAAAATGTAGAAATAGGTAAGCGCGCCAAGACTATCAAGATTTCTAAAGTTAACTCGATAGACGGCTTGCTGCGACCGGGTGACCGTATAGATATATACGGGCTCTTTAGCAGTAGCGATGTCGGTCAGCCGGCTGTAGAAAATTTTTCTGATCAAGTGTTGTTGTTGGTTCTAGAGCATGCGGAGGTGCTTGCTGCAGGCCGCGAAGATGCAAATGGCCGCAAGTACGAGAACTTCATCGACAACAATTCAGCTGACGGCTTTAACATGAGTTTTAGCACCGTCACTTTGCATGTCACTGAATATCAGGCTGCTAAGATTGAGATTGCGCAGGAGGCGGGCGAATTGATGGCCGTATTGCGTAACCCCGAAGACACGTCAAAAAATAAGATTCCCCAGCTGCGAGTCAGCGATTTACTGGAGCCTGATCCGGTTGAAGCTGTTGAACTAGTGCTTGGGGAAAATGGAGAGGTGCTCGGGCGTGTTATCGGCAACAAAGTAGTTGACGAAAGCGGTCGTGTAATTGGAGAAGTCGTAAACGGCGAGGTTGTCAGTTTAACGGGCGAACCTTTAGGGAAGATTACTACAGGCCGCATCGACAGCAGCGGAAATCTACTTAGCGACGTCATTACCGTGAACGAGGAAATTGTACGCGACGCTGACGGTAATATTATTGGTCGAGTCGTATACGGGCAGGTGATGGATGAAAGCGGCAAGGTTATAGGTATTGTAAAAGACGGTGTAGCAACATCGCTTGACGGTAAAGTCCTAGGTGACATCGAGCAGCGCGAAGTTGAACAGAGTGTGGTGCGCGACGACGATGGAAATATTGTTGGGCGAGTCGTCGATGGTCAGGTTGTCAACGATAAGGGCGAAATTAAGGTGTTTACTGGCGCTGTGGCTAAACAAGGTAGCTCAGCTCAGTTTATTCAATTTATTGCCGGTGGTAAAGGCAAGGACGGCGTTAACCCCGTTCAGCGATTGTTGGTGGAGTAACAATGATGAATATAAAAGCGCTGAAGACGGCCGGTATTTTGCTTCTGATGTTAGTTCCTGGGGTTTCGGTGGCCCGCAGTTTGCCGGCTATGTTGACCCTGTACGAGGGTGAGTCAAAAGTTTTGACCGCCAAGAATGTCGAACGTATTGCCGTCGGTAAAGCCGAAATGGTGGGATCAACAATTCTGGAATCTGGTGAAATTGTCTTGACTGCCGATGAGGTCGGCGAAACCAATATGCAGGTATGGTTTAAGGGTGGTAGCCGTGAGCAAGTTTCTCTAGTGATTGTTGAATCCAATGGTTATCGAGAGCTGACGGAAGTCCAGCAGTTGCTAAGCGGCGTGGCGGGAATTGAGATACGAGCAGTAGGAAGGCGCGTTGTGGTGGACGGCAATTTGCACGAGCGCGATCTAGAGCGCGTGAGTATGGTGCAGAAGCGTTACGCGAACATGCTGGTGTTGGCTCAGCCCATCAGTGATTTTGCGCAGAAGATGATTTACTTCGACGTAAAAGTCATGGAGTTCAACAAAGATGATGTGGAAGAGTTGGGCATTAACTGGTCGACCAGTATCGAGGGCCCAACCTTAAGGCACACCAGCACGGACAACCGCAATGATTATTTTCGAGGGTCCAATCAAGCAGGGGATCCTTTGGCGGGAGTTGTCGGAGTGCCGGGTAATCCTCTTGGCCTAGCCGCGCTTCAGGGTAAGTCGTTAACCTATTGGGGTCTCGTCTCGGAAGTTACATCGCGCATCAATTTTCTCGAAAAAAATGGTTCGGCATTGACGCTGGCTTCCCCGCGCTTGAGTACGCGCAGTGGCGGTAAAGCCAAGCTAACCGTTGGTGGGCAAGTGCCGGTTGTGACCACCACCACTAATGGGCCTTCGGTGGAATATAAAGATTTTGGCGTGTTGCTGGAAATCTCGCCGGCACTGGACCCGTACGGCAATCTGATTGCGAGCGTTTCTACTGAAGTGAGCCAGTTGGATAAGGCCAATCAAGTGGGCGCATATCCCGCATTTCGCACCCGCCATACTGATAACGACGTAGCCATGAAGCCTGGTGAGACATTGGTTCTGTCCGGACTGATTACGCGCGAAGAGCAGGACAGTTATGAAGGGATAAAATGGCTGAAGGACATTCCGATTCTTGGGAGACTTTTTGAGTCAAAAAGCTTTAAAGGCGGTAAGACAGAGCTGGTGGTGTTTATTACACCCACCGTCATGGAAGACCTTGGTTCTGGTGTTAACCGTAAGGAACTGGATCGCGGTCGAATGTTGATGAGCGAATTTGCTGACAGCTTAAGCGATGGGCTACTGGAGTAGGATATGTTCAAGGTACTAGTAACCCATAATGGTGGTAAGGAGTTAGCGAGTGTCGTGTGTGCGGCACGAAGCTGTCAGTTGGGTAAGTCGCGGGACAATATTGTTCGTTTGCACGGGTGGCGCGTCGCCCCGTTGCATGCGCGTATAGAAAAGACTGAAGTCGGATTGTTTGTAGAAGACATAAGTCGCGGCTTCAAGCTCCTGGTCAACGGTGAAGAAGTAAAACGCCACGGGCCGATAATGGCGGAAGATGAGATAGAGATAGCCGGATACAAGGTGTACGTCTCCCTAGCCGTTGATGAGAAGAGCGTTGAGGTTGAAGCAGGCCCTCCCGTTGTTCTGGATAAGCTAGGCGATCGTGAAGCTGGCGATATTCAGCCCATTGGCGCTGAATATATGAAGTGGAGCAAGTATATTCATGGCGAGTTATTTAGGGTCATGGATCTACGTCGTCTGGATCTCGACAGCATGGACCATGACGAAGTGCGCGAGCACCTTGCACAGCTGGTAGATGAAATCGTTGAGGGCGTGATCAGTCGTATCCCCACGAGTGTGGATATTGAGCGTCTTAAGAAAATCGTGCTGGATGAGGCCGTTGGTCTCGGGCCATTGGAAGAATTTTTGGCTGACCCGGAAGTGACCGAAATAATGGTTAATAGCCACGATCAAATATACGTGGAACGCAAAGGGCGTCTCAGTAAATCGGGTGTAAGCTTCTCCAGTCCCGAGGCGGTGCTGTCAACGATAGACCGAATTATCTCACCGCTGGGGCGGCGTATAGACGAAAGCTCGCCCATGGTCGATGCGCGTCTGCGCGACGGATCGCGGGTAAACGCCATTATCCCTCCCTTGGCCTTAAAGGGGCCGTGCTTGACCATCAGGAAGTTTTCGGAAACAAAACTGACCTCAAAAGATCTGCTGCGATTCAATTCTGCCAGCCAGCCGATGGTCGATTTTTTGAAGACCTGTGTGGTACAGAGAAGAAACATTGTCGTCTCTGGCGGTACCGGCTCAGGTAAAACGACTTTGTTGAACATTCTCTCGGATTTTATTCCCGGTGATGAGCGTGTTGTTACCGTTGAGGATTCGGCAGAACTCAAGCTGGGCCAGCCGCATGTGGTGACACTTGAGGCAAGGCCGGCGAACATGGAGGGCCGCGGTGCCGTTACCATTCGCGATTTGGTGAAAAACTGCTTACGAATGCGGCCCGATCGCATTGTGGTGGGTGAGTGCCGCGGCGGTGAAGCGCTTGATATGTTGCAGGCCATGAACACCGGCCACGACGGATCGCTAACGACAGCGCATGCCAATACGCCGCGCGATATGTTGCGACGTCTGGAAATTATGGTGTTGATGGCGGGAATGGATTTGCCGATACAAGCAATTCGGGAGCAGGTTAGCTCGGCGGTGAATCTTGTGGTGCAGCAAACTCGTTTTGCTGACGGTAGCAGAAGAATAACCAATATTTCTGAAGTGACGGGTATGGAAGCTGGGACTATCCAGCTAAATGAAATTTTTAAATTCCAGCAGCAAGGCTTCGATGCCGATGGACAAGTGCGCGGCTCTTTTGAAGCAAGCGGACGAGTGCCGGAGTTCTACGAAGAGCTTCAGCAGCGAGGTGTGGCGGTCGATATGGGTGTATTCACGGTGGTCAATGGATAGCATTATTTTGTATGGTTTGCTTGGGGCGTCGCTACTATTTTTATTTGTTGCGGTAGCCGCTGTTGCTACAGCCTCGGCGAATACCGTTAATGAATCGTTGAAACTGTATCAGTCGCAATTTACTGAAAATGCTGAAGTCGCTTTAAAAGACGTCTTTATCTTTGCAAATGCTCAGGTCTTGTTTTTGCTGAACATTGTGGCGCTCTTTGTTGTACCTGTTCTCTTGCATTTAAACTTTGGTGTATTGATTGTAACGGTGGGTAGCTTCGTCATATTGCTGGTTTTACCGCGCATAGTTTATACGAACCTGCGGACTAAACGCTTGAAAAGCATCGAGGACCAATTGCCCGATGCCTTCATCATGTTGTCTAACAGCTTGCAGGCTGGTGCCAGTCTGAACATGGCTCTTGAAGACTTGGTGCGGCAGTCTCCGGCGCCACTGAATCAAGAGTTTGGTTTGTTGGTTAGAAGAATCCGTCTGGGCTCAACCCTGGATGAAGCGCTGGTTGAACTTGAACAACGGATTCCCATTCCCAGTTTTATTATGGCTAGCTCGGCCATGCGTATCAGCCGTGAAGTCGGCGGCAACCTTGTTGAAACGATCAACGCCATGGCCGATACCCTGCGGAAAAAAAAGGCGATGGAAGGGAAGATTCAGAGTCTAACGGCACAGGGGCGTGCGCAAGGCATCTTCATGTCGGTCCTGCCGCTGCTTATGGGCGTTGCCTTGTCCTTTCTCGAGCCGGAGGCTATGAGCCAACTGATTGAAACTAATAGCGGTATGGTCGTGCTGGCAATAATGATTACGATGCAGGTACTGGGTTTTATGTTTATTCGCAAGATCACCAATATTGACGCATGAGATTGTGAATGATGCTTGATTTACTAAACGATATAAGTAGCTGGTCACTTGGTCTTTCATTGCTCAGCGTGGTTCTGTTGTTGTCACTGCTGAGTAGTATGTTGCCGGACGAAGACCGCAGTTTTCTCGACCCTTTACCCGCGATGATTGTGCCTTTATGGCCACTAATTCGAATTATTGCCTATTTTGGTTGCACCAATTTGCCGATACGCATGCTGGAAAGAATTGAGAGTCGACTTCAGCATACGGGTGGTTGCTATATCTTTGACGCTGAAGAATTTCTTGCGCTGAGTATCGTGACGTCGATGCTGTTTACGCTGCTGACCTTTATTGCCTTGGTGGGGTCGGGTGATGTGAGTGGCTATGCGCTTTTGGGTGCGGCGGTAGTGGGCTATTTTCTGCCTGACCTATGGCTGCGTGATAGTCGCAAGAAACGCGACAGCGAAATCATTAAAACCTTGCCTATGTTTCTCGAGTTTTTGTCCATGTGTGTTGACGCAGGACTTAATTTTTCTGGAGCCCTTAAACAGGCAATGGATAAGGGGCCTCGCGGTGCAATGCGTAACGAGTTCCGAATTGTGTTACGAGATATGCGTTCGGGTCAAAGCCGTGCTGATGCGCTTCTGCGCCTTGAGGATCGTATTCAATTGAAGGAAGTATCGGTATTTGTGAATGCAATGATTCAAGCCGAGCGCATGGGCGCGAGTATTAAAAATACACTCAAAATCCAGTCGGAACAGCGCTTGACCGAACGTTTTCAGCGCGCCGAAAAGCAGGCTATGGAAGCGCCTGTGAAGCTGGTTATTCCACTGATTATTTTTATTTTCCCTCTGACCTTTATTATCTTGCTCTACCCTATCGTTGTACGCTTCATGGCTGAGGGTGGCTTGTGAGGCATGCAGGCATCAGTGTTTGGCGCGGTCAGGAGAAAGTGCTCACTGTGGAGTCGATGGTAGCCGACAGTGTGTGGCTGCGCTTGCGAGGCTTGTTGGCACGCCCTCCATTGAATACGCGGCAAGCAATGTGGATAGCTCCGTGTAATTCTGTGCATTCATTTTTTATGACTTACAGCATTGGAGTCGTATTTATCGATGCCTCCGGAATTGTTGTAAAAATTGTGAACTGCTTACGGCCCTGGCGGATGTCTTTCTGCTTGAGAGCCTCGTCAGTTCTGGAGTTTCATGATTCTGCGAGTGCACTTGCCATATTGATGCCCGGGGACAAAATAGTATGTTTGGGTTAGGTTCTTTTTTAAAATACTCCATATTTGCTCTAGTTATTGTGCTTCAAGGCTGCGCTGCGACCACCGTAGAGCAATTTGACAAAAGCCTAGAGCTTGGGCGGCAGGCCAATAGTTTTTATGTGCGCGGCGAATATCTGCGTGCGGCTATGCTCTATCAGGAATTAGTAGCTGAGAGCCCCAATGACGCCGAGCATTGGTTTCGCCTGGGCAACAGTAATGTGCATCTGAATAGGCCACAACAGGCAATGGAGGCATACCGGGAAGCCATTGTGCGTGAGCCATCCTACAGCAAGGCTTGGTATAACTTGGCGATGCTGCAGGCCAAGGCCGTCGGCGAGACGGTCGCCGAAATGTCTCGAAATGTACCGGTGGATGATCCATCGCTGGCAGACGTTCAGCATAAAATGCAGGCTTTTTTGATAGCCTTTAATCTTGGCCAGCCGACTATTGTCGATAATGTCGCTCGGCCGGGTGTAGATTGCCCCCCCATAGAACCGCCAGAGCCGGTCTGGTTTGAGTGCCACTGCAACGCCGATAATGACGAGTAAAATTTGGCGCCCCCCCCAGCCAAGCGATCGTTCGGCGGGGCAGTCTATGGTCGAATTTCTGATTGTATTACCGGTACTCTACACACTGATATTCGGCACCATACAGTTTGGCTTGCTGTACTCAGCAAAAAGCACCTTGAATTACGCGACCTTCGAGGCGGCGCGCATGGGTGCGCTAAGAAATGCGGATTACAACAGCATGCGTAAAGGCCTTATACGTGGCATGGGACCGCTGTTTACTCACAGTGACAGCGAAGACGCGACAAATGCTGGATTTGAGAAGGCCGAAAGTGAAGTGGATGACTATATGCTCATCATTCGTGTTAATCCTGTTCAGGCGGATTTTGATGGCGTCCATGGTTCTGACCTTGTCGATAATAATGTGGCGATTCGCGTTATACCGAATGACAATCTTATGTACCGTTCCTCAAAGCCAGAGGGTGGAATATCAATTCAGGATGCGAATCTACTGAAAGTACGTGTAGAGTATTGCTATAGGTTAGTCGTGCCGGTGATAAGTTCAATGTTGACAGTACTCAAAAAATCCACAGCAAGTCGTAATGCGGGAATGACAGGCTTGGACGGTGAAGTCATCCCGGAGGCGAGTCGTGATAGTTACGAAGGAAATTATGACAAACTATGCGGTGATCGATCAGGCAATAGAGGGTTTGTTCTGTCAGCCGAAGCTATCGTTAGGATGCAATCCCCTGCGCACCGAAACTGTCATAAAAACATGGCCTGTCGACCAAGTCGGAGTTAGGACGCTCGCAAAAATACTGGCTGTACGCGCAGACATTCGTCAATCCATTCGTCTTTGAGCTTTTTCTAAACTAAGCTTCATCAAGGTTGGCTTGCCTCAATGATTGGAAGGTGAAACTATTTCCCATTGATAGTATGTCCGCTCCATTAAAATATAAGACACTCAATATGATTGCACGGCGAATGATCTTTGCATTGTTTGCAGGGCTGTTGGTAGGCTGCGGCGATAGCAGCGAGCTCCTGCCTATAAACCCAAGTGCGGCACCGGAAAATGAGTGGCGCTCGTATTTGGGGGATTCCGCTTCGTCGCATTATTCTGTCCTGAACGAAATTAATGCATCTAACGTTGCCGATTTGAAAGTTGCCTGGCGTTACACCAGCGAATCGATTAGCGCTGATGAGGGCACACAACTTCAAACAAACCCCCTGATCATTCAGGGTGTTCTCTATGGTGTATCGCCTAATTTACAGGTGTTCGCTTTAAATGCGGCTACCGGAAAAGAACTGTGGCGATTCAAAACGCCTCGACAGCATTCCTTTCTTCCTAATCCGAGTCGAGGTCTGGCGTATTGGGCCGACGCTAAATCTAATCGACGACGTTTGTTATTCACGGCGGACAGTTTTCTGTATTCCATCGATACCGCGAGCGGCAAGCTTGATCGTGAGTTTGGGCAGCGCGGTAAGGTGGACTTAAGGGATGGCTATCCCGGTGTTGATCCGGACTCCATTTCGGTTAATGCCACCTCGCCGGGCGCTGTCTATGACGATGTATTGATTCTGGGTTCGCGGGTGTCAGAGTTTACCGGCGCATCGCCGGGCGATATCAGGGCTTACCATGTCGAAACGGGTAAATTGCTTTGGCGTTTCAATACGGTCCCGGCTGCGGGCGAGTACGGTGCGGATACCTGGCCTGATGGCGCTCGCTCGGTCTCTGGCGGTGCAAACTCCTGGCCGGGTATCAGCATTGATCATGAGCGAGGAATTGCCTATGCGCCAACGGGCTCGCCAACCTTTGATTTTTACGGGGGTGACCGCGAAGGCGATAACCTTTTTGCAAATTCGCTGCTCGCATTGAATGCCAGAACAGGTGAGCGTATTTGGCATCAGCAAATTATTCGTCACGACCTCTGGGACAGAGACTTGCCTGCGGCGCCCAACTTAATCACGCTGGATCACGAGGGGCAAAAAATTGACGCAGTTGCGCAAGTAACAAAAACAGGCCACGTCTTTATATTTGATCGACAAACAGGCCAATCGCTGTTTCCGATTGAGGAAACTCCGGTTGGAGGCACTCCTTTGCCGGGTGAATTTCCGCCGAAGAGCCAGCCCTTGCCAATGTCTCCACCGCCTTTTACCCGCCAAAGCATAGGCCCCGATACCCTGACGAATCGCGAGCCCAATATTGCAGCGATGGTGCGCAAGCGCTTTGATCAGCTTTCCTATCACGGCTTGTACTCGCTTCCCGGTCAACAGGGAACCTTGGTTTACCCCGGAATAGATGGCGGTGCTGAGTGGGGGGGGGCGGCCTGGGATGAGGCATCGCAAACGCTTTATATCAACGCCAACGAGGTGCCCTACATCATTCAGATGGTTGCAGGCGAAGCGACCGATGAGGCCGTGCAAACGCCGCGAGCGGCCTATTTGCTGGCATGTTCCGGCTGTCACGGGGTTGATCGCAAGGGGGACGGCATCAGTGTTCCGTCCCTGCTCAATTTGCGTGAGCGCATGTCGCCGCTAAAAGCCTACCGGATTGGTCGCGACGGTCGTGGGCGCATGCCGGCAACCGAGATACTGCCCTGGTATGGCTTGGCGGCTGTTATCGGGTATTTATATTTGGATGACGGTGAAGAGTCGGCGCCGGTCGCCGATACCTCAAGCGAAAAGTTTGCGTTCCTGAATGCGGGTTGGCAGAAGTTTGTAGACCCCGATGGTTTGCCGGCAAGCGCTCCTCCCTGGGGAACGCTAACCGCGATTGATTTGAAACATTCTAAAATAAAGTGGCGCCTTCCTCTGGGGGATTACCCCAAAGCGCTGGCAATGGGATACAAAGGTTTTGGCGCGGAAAATTACGGAGGCCCCGTTGTTACTGCAGGCGGTGTGCTGTTTATTGCGGCTACGCCCGATTCTAAATTCAGGGCTTTCGATAGCGCTAGTGGAGAATTGCTGTGGGAAACCGATTTGCCGGCGCCCGGCTTTGCGACACCAGCCGTGTATCAGGCAGGGGGTCGACAGTTTGTGGTGATCGCGGCAGGAGGCGGTAAGCTGGGAGAATCATCGGCGGCTGACTATATTGCGTACGCGCTGCCGGAGGTAGAAGCGGTGTCTGCAGATTCTGTGGGAGTGGACTAGCGCGGCGCGAGCACAATTCAAAAGACTGAGATTTCATGAAAAAACTATTGCGACGGGTTCTTGTTGGCGTGCTGCTGGCAAGTTTGGGCGGTTGGCTTGGATTCAAGGTTTGGCTGGCCATGCAGCCTGAGGATTTTCGGCAGCAGGTGAATGAGCTGTCTACGGCTGATTTTTGGTTATATGCCTGGGAACAGGTGGCTACACCGGAAAAGCCTGACTTGGCGTCTTGGCAGAGGCGTACTTACGAGGGGCGTGGTCGCAGCCCCTGGGTATTTCGGACGAGTCTTGATGGTCAGCCTCGTATCCTGAATCTCGCCGTCGCGCCGGACTACTGGTTGAGCTACAGCCTGGAACGCATGGCGCCCTACCAGCTCTGGCGCGGTAAATTGCAGCTCGATGGCACCGTGTTTGACAGCGGGCAAGGCGGGG
>JBFJTG010000055.1:0-19378 GCA_041625575.1 Litorivivens sp. | reverse complement strand
GATCCGTCAGAACCAAGGCACCGGTTGTACATTGTTCGCCAATACCGCCAACCGCATTCACCGCGATAATATTGCTCACTCCCACATGATGGAGTGCCCAGATGTTGGCACGGTAGTTAATCTTGTGCGGAGGAAAACGATGACCGTCGCCATGTCGCGGCAAAAAATAAAAGTCTGCCCCCTCGAAGCGAATTTGACGCAATGCGGCGCTGGCTTCGCCGTAAGGGGTATCAATCACTGTTTCCGACAAAACCTCGGCACCTTGCCAATCACACAGTCCCGTGCCTCCTATCACTGCGATAGTCACGCGTACTCACCCTTTTCACTAGTTTCAAGTTGTGCCACCTGTTCAAGCTTTATGGTTGAGGTCGGGTAGGCTACGTCCGCCCCATGCTTGTGAATTATCGCCAATATATCGAGCAACACCCTCTGCTTGATTTCATGGTACTTCACCCACTGGGTCGTTTTGGTGAATGCATAGATAAAGAAATCCAGAGAAGACGGGCCGAAACTATTGAAATTAACGATCAGGGTTTTATTGAGATCAATATCATCATTATTTTCGAGATAAGTGCGCACATCGCTAATCACTGTATCGAGTTGATGCGCATCGTCATAGCGCAGGCCAATCGTTTCGTAAATGCGGCGATTCAGCATGCGCGAGGGATTCTCAACAGATATTTGTGCGAAGGTGCCATTGGGCACATAGAGCGGACGCTGATCAAAGGTTCTGATTCGAGTTTGCCGCCAACCAATATTTTCCACCGTTCCTTCGATATTTTTGTCGGGTGATCTTATCCAGTCGCCGACTGCGAAAGGCCGGTCGAGGTAGATCATCAGCCCGCCAAAAAAATTCGACAGCAAATCTTTTGCCGCAAAACCAACGGCAATCCCGCCAATACCGCCAAAGGCCAACACGCCGGAGATGCTATAGCCGAGGGACTGCATCGCCACAAGAGCCGCAGTGATGATGACCGCAGTGCGTACGAGCTTGCCGATCGCCATAACAGTCGTCGGGTCGAAGGGCTCTTCCCCTTTGGTGTAGTCACCCGACAGAAGTCGGCTCTCAACTTCACGAATCAAGCCAACCAGAAACCAGGTTAGTATCAGAACGGCCATTACCGCACGAAGCGAATTCAGAATTTCAAAAATCTGCGCATCGGAAGTCTGCACAATCAACTGCAGTATGTAGCTAAAGCCGACCAGCCAAATCATCCAATACGCCGGTTTGCGCGCAGCAGCCATTAAGGCGTCGTCCCAAACCGTATGTGTGCGCTCCAGCTTCACAGTCAGGCCGTCTAAAAATTTAGCCACTACATAATTAATGGCCGCCGTGGCCAGCACAGCTAAAAACACCTGCCACAACCACGGATAATCCTGAACTTGAATGCGCTGCAGCCAATCATCCAGCATGAATAACCCCCCGTCTTCTCCAACAACCCAATACGTATTTAACACCGCCAATCAGCAGCGCTAGATTATTTTATTACGTTAACACGATTGGTTATGCACTGAACGAATAAAAACCGGACTCAGCTGCGAGCTTCCACAGCCAGTTCCAATGATAAGCAAATGATAAAACAGCGATTTTATACGATATAAGTGTTTTTGCGTATGCTTGTCGGGGCAAAATTTTATCGAAAAACACTCTCTGTAATCGGCAGAAAGTAGTGGTACTTTGTGAGCTCGAAGTGCGTCTTGAGAGGGTAGCAGTATGAATAACATTACGCCGCAAATCGGCAACTGGTACAAAGACTTGCAGGCTGGGTCAATCTTTGAAGTTGTGGCGATCGATGACGCCGTCGAGGCTCAATTGGTTGATGGCGAAATTTGTGAATACGACCTCGATAGCTGGGATGAACTGGTACTGGAGGCCATTGCCGATCCGGAAGACTGGCGCGGCCCCTTTGAGCTTTCCAGCGATGACTATCATGACTCCAGTGACTACGTGCTCTCAAACGACTGGAACAATCCGCTCAGCAACATTGAACCCGAATTCATTAACGGGCTAACGGACGACTTCTAAAACGCCGCCCTCAGGCGCTTTAGCAGCCGCTTCATCTGCGGCGATGGCATTTTATTGTGACGAGCTACGCCCTCCCCAACCTCCCCCGCACACCCTAATGCAATGGCCCTTGGCCGTCATCCCCGATCCGGCATGCGCCCCGACGCTAAACCCTTAGGCCCCCTATCAAGGCAGCTGCCCCTGACGACTCAGGTCCCGCAAAAAAAGCTTGCATGAAGCCATTCACTGTATATACTCACAGTAACTGTATATTCAGACAGGAAAGACAATGAGTAATCTCACTCCAAGACAGCAGGATGTGTTGAGCCTGATTCGACAATATATCGAAGATACCGGCTACCCACCCACGCGCGCAGATATTGCCCGGGAGCTCGGCTTCAAATCACCCAATGCGGCGGAAGAGCATCTAAAAGCTCTGGCGCGCAAAGGTGCGATCGAGATGATCCCCGGCGCCTCACGTGGCATCCGCCTTCCTGGCGCGGCGGGCATTCCCGTCGTCGGCAACGTGGCTGCAGGTAACCCCATTCTCGCGGTAGAACATATAGAAGATTACTGCGATATGCCGGGCTCGACCTTTTCTCCCCGGGCTGACTATTTTTTGCGCGTCCGCGGCGACAGCATGATAGACATCGGCATTTTTGAAAACGATCTGCTCGCGGTTCACCGCACACAAACCGCGAACAGCGGAGATATTATCGTTGCCCGTATTGACGACGAAGTGACAGTAAAACGCTACAAACCGACCAAGAGTAAGTACCAAATACTCCTGTTACCCGAAAATGCTGACTATCAAGCCATTGAAGTAGATCTACGCGAGCAGGATTTTGCCATCGAAGGCCTGAGCGTAGGTATTCTAAGGAGACACTGAGCATGCCATTACAAAATGAATTACTGCCAAGTGAAGACTTCGCCAGAAATCTGCCCGTAAGTTGCAGCAGAATCTCCGAACTACACATTCCCGCGGCTAACCAGCTGTCACGACAATTATTGCTCAGTGGGATATTGCGGGAATTAAATGACACGGATGACAGCCGCTGGGCCTGCTGGATTGCAAACACTCCGGTCAAAAGCCTGCTTAGCCAATCGGCCTGCAAAACCGGACATCATCTATTGCAGGTGCTCGCGCGTGAAAGCAGTGAAATTGCCCCTCTGGCCGTTCGCGCACTGCAAAGCGGCCGCAGCCACACCGTCGTGGTCCTGCTCAATAGGCTTTTGAGCGACGCCGAATATCAACAACTGGAATTTGCTGCACGTAAAGGCCAGGCAGATTGCCTGATTGTTAGAATCGACAGCTAAAGGCTCAGCTTCTGCCGATACGCTTGCGCGAAGAGGTATTTTGAGAACGCTAAAACGACTAGTGAACGGTTTTAATGTCGCTTAGGCTTTCCGCGGAGAGCGATTCCTCTTCGATCTCTTCTTCAATGGCCATGCCGCCATCGTCGGCAGCCACTTGAATGCCTGCTTGGATCATTGCTCTGGCAACCTCGAGCGGAGGCGCAGTCATGAACTGGCGCGACTCATTGGAAAAGCTGATCACCACGAGTGGCTCGCCATCATCCTCCGAGCGCCTAAGCACGATGTCGCCGTTGGGAAGCTCAACGAGTTCTAGGTAGGAAAACACACTGAATTACCTTGTTTGATTGGGGAAAAATCTCCCTATTCAGACAATTGTATCAATCAGGGGTATCCGGGCCAAGCCAAACCGCACGCTTCAGGGAGCCTAATAGGTGCTCTGTCGCCAAAACTAGTATTCCTGCTGAGTTTCTCGGTGGCGCACTATCAATTCCTTGAGCTCGGTTAGCATCAGATCAAGCATTTGGGGGCTACGAATGCGATCACCGCCGTCAGAACGCGCGATCATATCGAGGTTCTCAGTGTCAGAAGCGCTCGCCTTGACTGCCTCCGCTCCGGGAAGGAAATTTTCGGACAGCAGTAAACTGAGCCAAGGCAGAATTTTCTCACGCTCGGCCAACTCTTGAATCTCGGGAACCACTTCATTCTGCTTCGCTATCGCTTCAGCGGCTTCTGCGGCATTACGCGGCCTTAGCGTCGTAATCTGCCTCTGTTCACAGATATCTGTGAGATGACAGCGATAAGCCAACTGCAAGCGAAACAGAGCCGTATCGAGCGCCAACATTTCAGCGTGCTCACCCCAAAAATCCTCAAACGCGCCAGACTTAAATCCGGCGATCGCCTTTTCTGCAAGAAAGAGATTCAGGTTCGCGTGTGCTCTTACACTAGCGGCCATAGGCTAGGTCTTTTTCGCCGGTGCTTTCTTGGCAGCGGCCTTTTTCTTGGGCGCGGCTTTTTTCTTCACCGCAGCTTTTTTCTTGGGAGCAGCTTTCTTTTCTTGCACCTGCCAACTCCCGTCCCGGTAGTAGGCCGCCCAACCGGTCGGCTTGCCGTCGGCCTCGGTTTGAACGTAGTGCTCCTGGGTTTTACGGCTAAAGCGAATTACGGCCGGCAAGCCATTGCTGTCGGCTACCGGTGCATCGAAAAGGTAATCATATTTGTCATCAATCTCTGCCCGATGAGGCAGAATTTCCAACAATAAAGGCGCGCGAGTTTCCCGGTTTTTGGGAAAGCCTTTAGCGGCTAAAAACAAACCTGCCGCGCCATCGCGTAAAACGTAATAGTCTTCAACCTTCTGGCACGCCAGCTCCGGCATTGGCACAGGATCCATTTTTGGCGGTGCAGCTTCGCCACTGCGTAAAAGTTTACGCGTGTTTTTGCATTCATCAGCTGTACAGCCAAAATACTTGCCGAAACGGCCGGTTTTCAATTGCATATCCTGGCCGCACTTATCGCATTCGATAAGGGGGCCGTCATACCCTTTGATTTTGAACTGACCCTGTTCAACTTCAAAGCCACTGCAATCGGGGTTGTTACCACAAACGTGTAGTTTTCGATTTTCATCGACCAGATAACTGTCCATTGCCGTGTTGCATTTGGCGCAGCGATGGCGATTAATCAATAGGCGCGATTCTGCTTCATCGTCGGCGTCGGCGCGCACCACTTCGTCGCCAGGAATCAGATTTATAGTGCGCTTACAGCGCTCTTTCGGCGGCAGGGCATAGCCCGAACAACCAAGAAAAACACCTGTAGTAGCAGTACGTATCTGCATAAAACGGCCACAGTCAGGGCAAGCGATATCCGTTTCGGAGGGCTCATTACTGCGCATTCCACCCGATTCAGATTCCGCAACAACCAATTTTGCGGAGAAGTCCCTGTAAAACTCGTCCAATACAGCGCGCCAATCTTTCTTCGCCTCGGCTACCTCATCCAGCGACTCTTCCATCGTGGCCGTAAAGCTGTAGTCGAGTAGATTATCAAAGTTCTCGACCAATCGGGCTGTCACGATGTCACCCATTTTTTCCGCATAGAAACGACGGTTTTCAACACGCGCGTAACCGCGATCCTGAATCGTGGAAATAATGGCCGCGTAGGTTGAAGGTCGGCCAATACCGCGTTTTTCCAGCTCTTTAACAAGCGAGGCTTCAGTATAACGAGGTGCCGCCTTGGTAAAATGCTGGGATGGATCCAGCTTCGCCAACGTTAGGCTATCCCCCACTTTAACGTCCGGCAGCTCGGTGTCCTCTTCCTTCTTGGAACCGGCCGGCGGTTGCGCACGCATATAGCCATCAAAGCGAACCACGCGTCCGCGTGTCTTCAATTCAAACTCCGCAGCAGAAACAGTGATGCTGGAGCTCGTAAACTCGGCCGGTGACATTTGGCAAGCGACAAATTGACGCCATATCAAGGTGTAGAGGCGCTCAGCGTCGCGCTCCATCCCTTTAATTTGCGTGGGCTTTGTTGCTACATCGGAGGGGCGAATCGCTTCGTGCGCTTCTTGCGCGCCCTCTTTACTGCTGTAGGAAATAGAGGCCTTCGGCAAGTAGCGCGAGCCGTATTCCTTTTCGATAAATTCGCGACACTGGGCCACAGCATCCGCGCTCAGATTTGTCGAATCGGTACGCATATAGGTTATATAGCCCGCTTCGTACAAGCGCTGGGCCATCATCATCGTTTTCTTGACGCCAAAACCGAGCCGCGTGCTAGCGGCCTGTTGCAGGGTCGAGGTGATGTAGGGCGCCGACGGCCGGCTGGTGGTTGGTTTGTCTTCGCGCTCCTTGACGACATAACTGGCATCTTGCAGTACAGAAACTGCCGCCATTGTTTCCGCTTCGTCACCGGGGCGAAAATTTTGACCCTTGTGTTTTTTCACTTCCAGACGAAGTTGACCAATCGAGTGATTCAAATTGGCGTGAAGCTGCCAGAACTCTTCCGGAATAAAAGCTCGGATTTCCTGCTCCCGTTCAACGATAAGTCGTACGGCGACGGATTGAACTCGTCCGGCGGATAGACCCCTGGCCACTTTTGACCACAACAGGGGCGAAACCATATAGCCCACGACGCGATCCAGAAAACGGCGCGCCTGCTGAGCATTAACGCGATTGATATCCAGTTCGGAGGGCTTTGCAAAGGCTTCAGTAATAGCCTTTTTGGTTATCTCGTTAAAGACAACACGTCGATAGCGGCTCTCATCACCCGCTATGGCCTCGCGCAAATGCCAGGCAATCGCCTCCCCTTCTCTATCCAAATCCGTCGCGAGATAGACGTAGTCGGCATCGGAGGCGAGCTTTCTCAGCTCAGCGACCACCTTCTCCTTGCCCGGGAGTATCTCGTAGGTCGCTTCCCAGCCGCGCTCGGGGTCAATGCCCATACGATTGATTAACTGCTCGCGCGAGCGCTTGCGTTTATGCTCGATCTTTTCTTCCGGTGACATCTTCCGGGTTTTGGCCGCTGCGGCAGCGCGCTCCTTGCTATCAACCGGCTTTTTGTTGCCGCTGGTCGGAAGGTCACGAATATGGCCGATGCTGGATTTGACGATAAAATCCGGTCCGAGATACTTGTTGATCGTTTTTGCTTTCGCGGGTGATTCCACGATTACCAGCGATTTGCCCATAATACCCTTCTAACATTTAAGGTTTTTGTGACCGCAGCCACTCACAAAGAGGCGACATATATAAGACCTCACATGCGACGGGTCAAGCGCGCCGACGAAAATGAGGCAAGGATTGTGCTATCTACTGACTCGCGATGTGACGAAATCGCGGTATAGACTCTCCGGCTACCACGACACTTTCTGTAAACATGGTCAGTGGCCGCACCCATAGTGCCCGCTCACCGTACAAGGGCCGGTACACCACGAGCTGCTCCTGTGTTTCACTGTGCCGTGCCACGCCGACCACCTCGTATTCACCACCTTTGTAGTGCTGATAACGGCCAGGACTTAGTTCAATGTCCAATAATTTCTCCTCCTGCAACTTCTCGCGCCCGGTTTAATACGCCAGCGATGGCATCAACGGTTTCGGCCTCACCACGCTCACGCCAATAAATACTGTACCCGAGCTCAGTGGATTCCAGGGCGACCGCATCGGCAGGCAATTGATCTCGCAGCGCCAAAATTGCCGGTGGCGGTGTTGCACCCGTGTCTGGCTCGTCTACAGGCTGTTCCCGCCAAAGTATCCAGCACGGCCGCTGTAGCCCTTTCTGACGCGCTGTCCGAAGCGTGTAACTGACGCCTTTAGACGGCGGCTCCTTACGCACCTTTGACCTGTGACTCTGGGGTAAATCGATAATATTCACCATGAGCCCCAGTTTGCGCGCTCGCTCGCGCAACACGACCTGCCTTTTTTGGGCCTGAGTTGGCATCATCCACATAACTGGCGCCAAAATAAGCGCCACAGCGACGAACACGATCAACCAAGTCAAGGGTGACGCCTTAGCGGGCACTGGACAGAACACATAAATTGAACCTTAATAGTTAAAGTGCCATGTATACTTTGATGGTACTCCAGATGCGCCACCGGGAGGCCTAGCCAGAATGCAAAACTATCAGAAAATTGTCACCGCGATCGATCTGTCCGATGAATCCGCCACTGTCGTCGAACGCGCCAACGATATATCTATCCGCAATGAGGCCGAACTGCACGTGGTACATGTTATCGAGCCACTGAGTCTGGCTTACGGTGGAGACATACCTATGGACTTCTCGGGCGTTCAGGATCAATTGCAGGAACAGGCAGAAAAGCAATTGGCAGCTTTTGGTAAGCGCTACTCCATCCCGCCGGAGCGGCTGCATTTAATGATAGGTAGGCCCGAGAGTCAAATTCACCAGATCGCCGAAGACATCAACGCTGACTTGATCGTGGTCGGCAGCCATGGTCGCCAGGGCCTGGCCCTGATATTGGGGTCAACTGCCAATGGCGTCTTACATGGCGCGCACTGTGACGTGCTCGCTGTGCGCGTAGGGTCCCGATAGAGTCTGGAGAGCTTTGCTGTGTGGTACTAGAGCAGGTTAATAATGTCTTGTGACTGGAATGGCCAGTTCAGTTCAGCGCCATCCCGATTTCGGCGCAATACGGGTATCAGCACCCCGTAGCGCGACATCAGATCATCGTGGTCGGAAATATCCACTTTCTGTCGCACAAACTTGTAGCCTTGCGCCAAGAGCGCTTCAAGTTGCTCCTCCGCCAGCTCACACAAGTGGCAGGCTGAAGTTCCGTATAGCGTAAATTCAGGCATAGTTCCTGCTCGCATTGACATTAAAGCAGACGGAATACCATATTCACCTGCCCCAAGGATATTTTGTCACCGTCACGCAACCTGCCCTGCAATTCTTTACGGCCATTAATTTTCAAGCCATTCGTGGAGTTCGTATCTTTAATGTCCCAGGCGCTACCCACACATTGCAATATTGCGTGCTGGCCACTAACACTTGGATCCGTTAACGGAAATTGACATTTCTCATTGCGGCCAATCGTCCAACGCTGTTTATCGCTCTTCACGATCAAACCCACTACGCGCGACTTGTGGTTTCCCGAGGTAATAATCAGGGCAGCCGTTACTCCGCTATCCTTGGGAATACTATCGGCCAGCAATTGATCAATTTGTTCGCGTGAGAACCCGCCGCCAGACATTGTTTTGCCTGCCGTTACCTCATTGTCTTGCCAGTCTGCCGGTAGCGGGAAAGCCTGATGAAACGCGGTTTCATTACTAACCTCTTCGTCTTCTCCACCATCGATCACGATCGACGAAGCTGCGGGCATTTGATTGGTGGAACCCAGATTGCGCATCACCAGCGTCGAGCTGCCACTCTCGGGCATCACCAAATGAAAACCAACCGAATCGAACTTGATCACATCACCCGGCTTGACTTGCACCGGACCGTCAATCTGGCGCTTATTAACAAAGGTGCCATTGGTTGAGCCGAGATCTTCAAGGATAACGCTCTCTTCGTTTACAAGAATGCGTGCGTGCTGACGCGAAGGATAGCCCTCGGTAAGAACTAAATCACAGTCAGGATTGCGCCCTACGACATAACTCGTACCCTTCAGGAGAGCAAATTCGTCACCACTATCGACGGAAACCAGAAGAAATTTATCAGTCATGGAACGATCTTCCACATCTCTTATTGTCTGAGAAGAGGAGTATACCACCAATAATAGATTCGCTAACTCGCCTCCCACCAACAAAAACGCCCGGACAAGCCGGGCGTTTTGTAGCAAAGACCTTCAATTTTACAGGTCGTAACCCACTTCGTTGTGTCCCACGATATCGAGGCCCTGGGTCTCTTCCTCTGGACTGACGCGCAGACCGGTAATGACCTGCACCAGTTTCAGCAGAACAAAGGTGACAACGGCTGTATATACAAAGGTAGCGGCTATGCCCAGCAACTGCACACCCACTTGTGAGCCCATGGTCACACCTTCTGCGTAGCCTTGACCGCTGAACAAGCCCAGCTGATCGCTCGCGAAAATACCGGCCATCAAGGTGCCCAGCATGCCTCCCACGCCGTGAACCGGGAAAACATCCAGGGAGTCATCGATTTTGAACACCTGCTTGATGGCCATCGTCGCGTAGAAACAGACGATGCCCGCAGAAATACCGATAACCAATGCCCCTGCCGGACCAACATAGCCAGATGCGGGGGTTATCGTGCCAAGACCGGCAACCATCCCAGTTACCGCACCCAAGGCGCTGGGCTTGCCGAAACGAATCCGCTCGATCGTCAACCAGGTGAAGGCACCAGCTGCAGCAGAGAGGTGAGTCACTAGCATGGCCATGGCGGCGTCACCGTTGGCTGCCAGCGCACTGCCTGCATTAAAGCCGAACCAGCCAACCCACAGCATACCCGCGCCCGTCATTGTCATTGTCAGGTTATGGGGCGGCATTGCCGTTTTACCAAAACCCGTGCGATTACCCAGCACCATGGCAGCCACCAGTGCTGCGACACCGGCCGTGATGTGCACAACGGTACCGCCGGCAAAGTCCAGCAGGCCGCGTTCGGCAAGCCAGCCACCACCCCAAACCCAGTGGGTTACCGGCGCATATACGGCAAGTAGCCACAAGGCAGAAAAGAGCACAACCGCCGAGAAGCGCATACGCTCAGCAAAGCCGCCGACAATAAGCGCCGGGGTAATAATGGCAAAGGTCATCTGAAACATGACAAAAAGCGTCTCGGGGATGTCACCCGAAAGACTATCTTCGCCAACCCCTGCCAAAAAGGCCTTGCTCAAACCGCCAGCAAAGGCGTTGCCTTCACTGAAGGCAATGCTGTAACCAACAGCAAACCATAGGACGGAAGCCACGCAGGCAATTGTGAAGCACTGCATCAAAACGCTCAGCACGTTCTTGCTGCGCACCAAACCGCCATAAAATAATGCCAGACCGGGCAGGGTCATAAACAGGACCAAGGCCGTGGAGGTCAGAATCCAGGCGGTATTTGCCCCATTAAGCTCATCCGCGGCACTCAGGCTTGAAGCCGCGATTGTCAGCAATGCGAGCAATCCAAGCTTGCTTGTCTTTGCAGTCGTTGTCATGGTTCTCCCCAGTATTTTCGCACCATTATGGTGCTGTGAAACACATACACCCTATTTTGGTGCATCTGGTGGCTATAGTTTAGCTCAAGGTTAAATGCCATCGCGTGCATGTAGGCACCCCTTAAACATAGCAATAGCAGCCAGATGCAAATTATTCGCCCTTGATGGGCCCAGTCAAAGCGCACACAAATCGCGCACAACTTAGCGACATGCTCCGAATTAGAGCAATTTATGTGCCAACATAGCTCACTGCGCCCGACTTTGCAGTTCACTGGAGGTTACAGACAATTCATTTGTTCCGGCCAAGCGCTTGGTTTAAATTCTTAGCCCAGCCTCGTAATGAGCATCAAACCCCAGCAGGAATTACAGGACTCACCCATGGCACTATTTTCCAAACCAACCGCAAGAGCGCTGGCGATTTTGGACCTGCTGACGGCCAACCCGCAGGAATCGTACGGCTTGACCGAAGTCACCAGAAAACTTGGTTTGAACAAGGCCACCTGCCACGCGATTTTAACGACAATGGCCCATTACGGCTTTTTGGTGCAAGACCCTCGCAGCAAGGCCTATCGTCTGGGCCCCAATATTGTTGCGGCAGGCAATGCAGCCTTTGCCCAGTTCCCCATTCTCGAATATGCCCGACCGGAGCTTGAAGTGCTATCCCAGGGTCTTGGTTTAGGATGCGGTGCCGCCGGCCGCAGTGGCCGCCACCTCGTCATGCTGGCGCACTACGGCCACTCCAACCCAATGCTCTCGCCCTTCCAGTTGGGAATGAGACTGCCTTTTATGGCACCTCTGGGAGCCAGCTTCATCGCGTTCTCGCCCGCCAAACAGCTGGAGAGCTGGCTGGAGACGGGCGAAAATCGTCTAGGGGAGACCTTCGACGAGAAACTTGATCAACAGCTACGGATCTCGGTAATCGCCATTCGCGCCCGCGGTTTTGAAGTCACACTTAAAACCGACGCTGAAGAGAGCCTGAATGAGAACCTGAAAGGAATCGAAGGTACCTGGAATCTTGAGGCTCTGGAGCAGGTTACCCGGGAATACCAAACCAGCCTGCTGAACTCGCATTACCATCTGGATCGAATAGAGCCCGCTACACGCTATCCGGTGTGCAACATTACCGTGCCCGTGTTCGGTTACGATCAACTTCCGGAACTGATCTTCTCGGTCGGATCAATTCAACGGGACCTCACTGGTACTGAAATTCTGGAAATAGCAGAGCAGCTTAAAGCAGCTGCAGAGCGAGCCAGCCTATCGGCTTCGCGTGCCTATAACCGCCTACAAGGCTAAGGGCTACTTTTAGCCACGTATTCAGGCGTATTGCTCCCGTAGTTTTTTGAGCGACACCTTACCCGCTGCGCTACGCTCAATCGTCCCAAAATGTAACTCTCTCGGCAATTTGTAGCTCGCAAGCGAAAGCGCTGCACGAGACAAGAGCCCTGCCGCAAGCGCATCTCGCCCCTCGGTCGTGGTGAGCGCTTCATGCGCCTCTGCCACCAATTCGATAACCGCGATGAGCCGCTCGCCCCACTCCTCATCCGGTACGCCAAACACTGCAAGATCCGCTACAAGCTCCTGCTGTAGCAGCACAGCCTCGATTTCAGCCGGGTAAATATTGACGCCCCCGGATATTACCGTGTGGCTTTCCCTGTCCTTAAGATACACATAACCTTCTTTAACATATCCGATGTCGCCCAACTGGAACATTGCGCCTTCTATGTAGGCTTTGCGGGTTTTTACCGCATCCTGCCAATAGGAAAAAGCCGGTGCATTATTGAGAGGCCTGATCCCGAGCAAACCGACTTCACCCTCGGGTAGGCTATGCCCTGCCTGGGTCGCGCAAACCTCGTACTGGGGTAAAACCTTGCCAACCGTGCCGGGTCTGGCCAACCACTCTGCGCTGCTGCAACGACTAATCGCGCCACTCTCGGAACCGCCCCAATATTCCACCAGCACTGGGCCCCACCAATCGATCAGCGCGTGCTTAATCGCCGGTGCAATCGGTGCGGCGCCATGCAATACCAAAGTCAGGGATTTACCCGAAAAATTCGAACGAACTTCTTCGGGAAGGCGCATTGCGCGAACAAACATCGTGGGAACCCAGTGACTGTGAGTCACCTGAAAGCGGTCTATCAACGCTAATGCTTGCCCGGCATCAAAACGCGGCATAATCACAAGCGAGGCCCCGCTTAAAAGATCATACAGCGCAAACAGGAGCGGCGCGGCGTGGTACAGCGGGCCTGTCACCAGATGCACACCACCATCAAGACCAATGGCTGTGCCGAAATTCAGCCATTGGGATTTCAGCTCACCCATCGTTTCAGGGGAACGGCGCTGGACTCCCTTGGGCTTGCCGGTGGTGCCGCTGGTATAGAGCATAATGCCACCCGCCGCCGAGGTGGCAGCAACCGCTACCCCCCCGGACGCCTCCACTATCGAAGAGGCATCGACGCGCGGACAACCAAGCTCAAGATTCAGGTATTGGGGGTCACACAGCAAGCGCCCCATCCCGCTATCTTCTGCTATATAGCGCTGTTCAACGGCGGTTAGATGCCAGTTGATCGGGACGATCCATAATCCGACACTCACTGCGGCCAGTATCCAGGGCACATAATCGCAGCAGTTTTGCATTAGCAGACCGATGCGTTCGCCCGGCTCACAGCCGTTCTCCTGTAACCACACAATGCGAGTACGCAGTTGTTGGTCCAACTCAAACCATGTCAGTGTCGTGCTGCCGTCAGAGATCGCTACAGCCTGATGATCGACATCGAGATGTTCCAGCAGATAACTTTTGAGGCTGGTACTTTGCAAAAGTAATCGCTCCTGAGAATATTAAAAGGTGTGCATTTATCGGCAGGTATTGAGCGGACAATCAGCCCCCAAACTGTCATCATAGAGCGCCATCAATTCGCTCTCAAGATTGGAGAACCAGCGCTTGGCTAAACCCGCAGCAGGCAGCAAAAAGCCAGAGCAGGATACAATGCCAATGAAGGCATTTCGCTCACTATTGCGCGTTGTGGCGAATCACGGGTATGACGTGGAAGAAGTACTGGAAACCACCGGCCTGCAATACAACCCGATGCTACCTGCCTACCAGCACGTCACCGAAGTCCCGACACGTATTTATAGCCGCCTCTATCGGCAGCTTATGATTATGCTGCAAGACGAAGCCTTCGGCATGATGACACCGGAGCGTGCACCACCGGGCACCTTTCGTATGATGTGCCTTTTTATCGTGCATTGTAAAACCTTGAAGCAGGCCATCGAGCGCAACGCAGAATTTCTTGATTATTGCGACCGCTTTCACAATCAGCAGCCGCGTAAACGCCAGCCTATTATCGAGATACCGGAACAAAAGCTCGCCATTATCCGCTTTCAGAACCCGCATGTAACGGACAAGGGCTCCCATTACCACTCCACACAGGCCTCAACACTGTACATGATGTATCGTTTATTCAGCTGGTTTGTCGGCCAAAACCTGCCGCTTAACACAGTGCATTTTGTCAGCGACGATAAACGTCTGTTTTCTGAATATGAGTCTCTGTTTGGCGTACCTTTACGCACTGCGCAAAAGGAATACTGCCTGACAATTCCCCGCGAAGCACTTACCTTGCCGCTGGTTCAAACAGAGCACAGTTTGCACGACTTTCTGCGGACCGCGCCCTACCCGCTCATCAGTAAGGTCACGACGCTCGACAGTGGGGAGTATCAGGAAAAAGTCAAAGCGATATTCAACAACGAACTTGGCAGCGAACTGCCCTCTGCGCAACGTATCGCAGACCGACTGAATATGTCCGTACGCACCTTGCACCGACACTTGCAAAAAGAAGATACCAGCTACCAGTTACTTAAGGATGAATTTCGCAAAGAGGCTGTACTGACCTATATGAACCGGAGGGAGCTCAGCATCAATGCCATCTCGCTCCTGATGGGATTTCAGGATAGCAGTGCTTTTCATCGCTCCTTCAAGAAATGGACGGGCATGTCGCCCGGCCGCTACCGCCAACAGCTGGAAGAATAAATGTGAGCAGTACCGACTCAGACCAATACAAACATCGCAAAGCTTTTTTCGAGCAAATGCTCACTGTATATGGGCGCAAGCCGGTGCTTGAGGCATTGCAAGATACAAACCTACCGGCATTCAAGCTACATTTAGCCGACAGCAATCGCAACGAAGGCATTATTGAACAGATCAAATCGCTGGCAGAGTCCCGCGCTGTGCCCATCGCTTTTCACGATCGCCGCGCGCTGTCGCGAATCTCCCGCAACGGCAAACAGGATCAGGGGGTCGCTCTCGACGTAAAACTCCCGGGCTATCGCCCCTACCGGGAGCTCCTGCCCCTGCAAGCAGGCTCGCGCCTCATCGCTCTGGATCGCGTTACCAACCCGCAAAACCTGGGCATGATTATTCGCTCGGTGAGCGCTAGTGGAATAAGCGGCTTACTGCTACCCAAAAATGGCTGCGCAAGCCTGTCGCCGCTCGTAGTAAAAGCCAGCGCAGGCACCCTGTTTAAAGCACCGATTTACTACTGTGACGAGCTGGCGAGTGCTTTGGAAGAGTTAAGCAATGCCGGAGGCACGATTTACGGATTGTCCTCACACGCCAATGAGTCGGTATTTGAACAGCATAATGCCGGAGCATCCGTTTTCGTACTGGGCAACGAGTCCGAAGGCCTGTCGGGACCTATCGGCCAGCTGTGTAGCAGCAAAGTGAGTATTCCTATGCATAATGGCGTCGAATCCCTCAATGTAGCCGTTACCGCCGCGATCATCGCCTTTGCCGGTCAAAATTGAGTCCGGCGCCTACAAGCTTCGGGACTTCACTGTACAAGGGGAACGATTGGCGCTACTTTTATAAATCTCGGCTCGCGAGTCATTCTTAATAGGCGCTATTAGCACCGGGAATACTGCCTATAATTCGATCTATTTGGAGAATAGTCCTCAAAGCCCGTAAACTCACAAAATAAGAAAGTCCGCAGCATTAAACAGATCAGCAGATCACACTGGGGGTGGCATGAGCACTCTGTCCATGATGGACTTGGCATTTTTCCTGACCGAAACCGAGGCTAGCCCGAAACACATTGGCGGCCTGATGATCTTCAGCAAGCCCAAAAACGCGCCCGAGGATTTTGCCAGACAGATCTATGAAGAGCTGCTAACGACGACTGATCAAGTAAAGGCGCCCTTCAATCAAGTCATCCACTGGAAGGGGCTTGGCTTGCCGCGTTGGAAAACAGACGACAATTTCCAACTATCAAACCACTTGTTCTATCGACAACTCCCCGCGCCGAGCAACCGGCGCGTTCTGAACCGAATTGCCGGCGAACTGCACACGCCTAAAATGGATCGTGAGCGACCCATGTGGGAACTCCACATTCTGGATGGCATGGAAGGCAACCGCTTTGCAGTGTATACACGCCTGCATCATGCCTACGCCGATGGCGCAACGATAACGCGGTGGACAATTCGCAGTTTTGCAGAGTCGCCCCGCGTTAAAAAAATTACACCCATTTGGTCTGTTCCCACGGCGCGCACCCAATCTAACGCGAACAAATTTTCCCTGATGTCAGTGGTGCGTGTGTTGGCGAGTCGATCTCGCGATCAGGCAAAAATGATAGCCGGACTATCGAAACTGAATACCCAGCTAGTACTTGAGCAACTCAACCTGACAAAAAACGCAGTTGCCGTCCCCTTCAAACTGAAGCACAAAACCGTACTGACAGGTCAGGTTGCCTCCGGTCGCCAGGTATCAACGGCAACAGTTCCAATGGAGCGCGTAAACCACCTGCGCAAGCTGACACGTTCGACCCTCAATCACGTTGCACTGACCTGTATCGACGGAGCCTTGCACCGCTATCTGGAAGAATGCGGCACCGATTTGAAGGAGCCCATTACCATCCAAATGCCGGTTAACCTGCGGAGTGAGGGTGACGAAGAAGGCGGCAATAAAATTGGAATTGTTTTGGTCGATTTGGCACGCAAAACCACCGATCCCTATGAACGCCTGCGCGAAATCGGTTTCACCTTACGCAACGTCCGCTATCAAATAGACGGCGTTCCCGCTTCGTCCGTTATCGCCTACACCCTAACTCTGGGTGTCTTCGCCCAATTGGCCGAATTGCTTAAGTTGAGCAACTCGCTGCCGCCGCTAGGGAATACCCTGGTATCCAATGTGCCGGGGCCGAGAAAACCCTTGTATTTGCGCGGTGCCAAGTTGGAAGAACAGTATCCGATCAGCGCCCTTACACCCGGTAATCACATGAACATCACGCTTTACAGTTATGACAGTCACCTCCATTTTGGTTTGGTGGGCTCACATGCGCTACCGGATCTGGACAAACTGGGTGGATATATTCACGATGCGTTTATTGAGCTAGATGAGGCTGTAAGCGCTAATCGCTAACACTACAAAAATAATCTTAGTATTTAGGAGCAGCATATGAATTACTTCGTCACCGGTGGAACAGGTTTTATCGGTCGCTTCCTGATCCAGAACTTGTGCAAGCGCGACGGCACCATATACGTTCTCGTGCGTAAAGAATCGCGCCATAAGATCGAGAAACTGATAGAACAATGTGGTGTCGACAAGAAAAAAATTATTGCAGTCACGGGCGACCTGGGTAAAAAGCGTTTGGGCGTTACGCCCAAAGACATGAAATCCCTAACGGGGAATATTGATCACTTCTACCATCTGGGCGCTATTTACGATCTCAAAGCCGACGCGGAAAGCCAGGAAATCGCCAACGTCGAAGGTACCCGTAATGCCGTAGCCTGTGCTGAACAACTCGGCGCCAAATGCTTCCATTTGGCTAGCTCGATCGCTGCCGCCGGTTTGTATCACGGGACCTTCCGTGAAGATATGTTCGACGAAGCCGAGGGCCTAAAGCACCCCTACTTCCGCACCAAACATGTCAGCGAAGGTATTGTCCGTAAAGAGTGCTCCATTCCCTGGCGCGTATATCGTCCCGCTATGGTTGTAGGTCACTCCAAAACCGGTGAGATGGATAAAATCGACGGCCCCTACTACTTCTTTAAATTGCTGCAGAAATTCCGCCGCATGCTACCACCCTGGGTCTCGCTGATTGGCATTGAGGGCGGTCAGATGAATATTGTGCCGGTGGACTATGTCGCCGACGCCATGGATTATCTTTCGCACAAACCGAAGCTCGACAATACCTGCTTCCACCTCACCGACCCCAATGGTCACCGGGTCGGAGAAGTGCTGAACATTTTTGCCGAAGCCGGCCACGCGCCGCAGATGGCCTTGCGCATTGACGCTCGCATGTTCGGTTTCATTCCACAAAGCATTCGTTCGATGCTGGCCAATTTCGCCCCGGTTAAACGCTTCACAAATTCAATACTGGGTGATCTAGGCATTCCCTCGGATGCGCTTCACTTTGCCAATATGCCCACGCGCTACGACACCCGCGAAACCGAGCGCGCTTTAAAAGGCAGCGGTATCAGCGTACCGTCTTTGTCATCCTACGCACCGGCTATCTGGGATTACTGGGAGCGAAAACTCGATCCGGACCTGTTTAAAGATCGAAGTCTGAAAGGCAATGTCGCTGGCAAGGTTATCGTTATCACCGGTGCCTCCTCCGGTATCGGCAAGGCCTCTGCCCTGCAACTTGCCGAGGCTGGTGCAGAAGTTGTACTAGTGGCAAGAAGCACAGACAAGCTGGAAGAAACGCGCAAGGAAATCAAGGAACTTGGTGGAAAGTCTTACGCCTACAGCTGTGACGTTTCCGACATGAATTCCTGCGATAAGCTGGTCGAAACCCTGCTGAAAAACCACGGCCACGTGGACGTTTTGGTAAACAATGCCGGGCGTTCCATACGCCGTTCGCTCGAACTGACCTTTGATCGCTTCCACGATTTTGAACGCACCATGCAGCTAAATTATTTCGGTGCAATTCGCCTTGTGATGGGCCTGGCACCATCAATGCTGGAGCGTCGTAGTGGCCACATCATCAACATTTCCTCCATTGCCGTCATCGTGGGCACCTCGCCTCGCTTTTCTGCCTATGCAGCTTCCAAGTCAGCGCTCGATGCATTCTCGCGCTCTGCCGCGGCAGAATTTTCAGACCGTAACATCGCGTTTACCACCATTAACATGCCTCTGGTACGAACGCCGATGATCGGACCAACCTCTATCTACCAGGCGGTACCGACGCTAACGCCCGAAGAGGCGGCCGATATGATTTCTCAGGCAATTATCAAACGGCCTAAGCGCATCGCGACACCACTGGGTATTACGATGCAGGTGCTGAACGCTATTATGCCCAAAGCAACCGAAATCATTATGAATATGGTATTCAAGACCTTCCCGGACTCTTCAGCCGCTAAAGGGGTAGACGGAGAGCAGGGCAAAACCGAGGCATCTGCCGAGCAAGTTGCACTGGCAACCGTACTCAAAGGTATACACGTTTAAGGGAAACTTGCGTGGCAGGCACCGGCGGTGCCT
>JBFJTG010000054.1:0-19510 GCA_041625575.1 Litorivivens sp. | reverse complement strand
CTTGATGTCGGTTGCCATAGTAAATCGGCGATGCTGTTTGAGCTCAGATCCCCGATCCCACGTGAGCGACTGATACACGCTATTGGGCAAGCTCTTTGCTTGTGCTATCAGCCTAGTAACCACTTCTTCTGTGGTTTTGCTGTTCACTTTGACTAAGCAAACATAGCGGGAGTGACGCTCAACCAGAGTGGCGATATAGCTACTGCGAGTCCCCTCGATAAGGTCCCCTTCCCAGTGTCCTGGAACAGCTCTGTCTTCGATAGCAGGCGGTCTCTCGCGGATAGAGACCATATCGGGAATCATCCCTCGTTGTTCGCTAATTGAAGCCCTGCTTCTTCGTAAGCGGGGTCGTGAGCGAAGGTGCTTAAGCAGCTCCTTCTTAAGTACGCCACGAGCTTGTATATACAGACTCTTGTAGATAGTTTCGTGGGACACCCAGAGGTGCTCCTTCGTCGGGTAGTGGCGCTTTAACCAGCCTGCAATTTGCTCCAGAGACCAATGCCGCTTGAGTTTGGCAGCCACGATTCGTCGAAGCAGTGGACTGCAGGCCAGTTTACAGGGTTTGGGCCGCCTCGCATTGTCCCACGCAGTCGCATCTGCTCGGCTAGCTCGGTAGTGATCACGTCCGCCATGACGATTGATTTCACGACAAATTGTTGAGGGAGGCCTTTGCAATTGAGCCGCTATTGACCTTAAGGATTGACCCGCGGAAAGCCCTCGGGATATTTCCTCTCGCTCAGCGAAGCTGAGTGACAGCGATGATCTTTTACGCTGCGGAGGACTAATTCCGCCATGCCGAGAAAGAACGTAATAGATCGAGGGTGGGGCAGTTCCGATAGTTCTAGCTATTGATGCGAGGGAATCCCCCTGCCTCCAGCACGTCCAGATAGCGGCAACTTGTTCATTTGAGAAGCGGACACGATGTTTGGTGGTCATCGACAGATACTCCATCACAGTATTGGAATGAAGTGTTGCACCGACCTGTTGAATCCGCCTGGCCCAAAAAGAAGTAACCAAGAAAAAGGGCACCCCCGTTCCAGCGCCCGCTAGCCGCGGGTTCCCTGCGATGCTCGATCAACACCGGTCGCTGCGCAACTCGACCTTCGCGGCTGCGCCGCTACGGGACTCGAACAGTGCTCGCTCTTTCCGGTGTTGCTCTGCGCTTCTCGGCGCTTTCAAGGGGGATATGCCAGCGTGCCGATACCGAGCTAACCCCCAGCGCTTCCCACTTTACGATTCAGCACTTCCTGCTGCGCCAAATATTCCTCGTAGGTACCCTGGAAATCAATCAGTTGCTTGTCTTTGATTTCGATCACGCGTGTCGCCAGTGACGATACAAACTCGCGGTCGTGACTGACAAATATCAAGGTGCCGTCGTAGTGCTCAAGTGCGAGGTTGAGGGCTTCTATGGCTTCCATGTCCAGGTGGTTGGTCGGCTCGTCCATGACCAGAACGTTGGTGTCCATCATCATTAACTTGCCAAATAGCAGTCGGTTTTTCTCGCCGCCCGAGCACACTCGCACCTGCTTTTTAAAGTCGTCGGAGGAGAACAGCAGGCGTCCTAAAGTGGCGCGCACTATCTGGTCATCGTGGCTGGGTTTGCGCCACTGACACATCCAGTCGAAGAGGTTCAGGTCGGTATCAAAATCGGCGTTGCTGTCCTGGGGGCAGTAACCCAGAGTGGCGTTTTCAGCCCATTTGACGACGCCTTCCTTAATTTGAAGCTCATCCATCAGGCAACGCAGTAGTGTTGTTTTACCCGCACCGTTTTCGCCAATAATGGCCAGGCGGCTGCCGGCGTCGAGAATCATACTGGCCTTGGAGAACAGGGGCTCATCAAAGCCGTGGCCGATATTTTCCAGAGTGAGTGCCTGACGGTGGAGCTTTTTGTCTTGTTTGAAACGAATATAGGGCGAGACCCGGCTGGAGGCTTTGATCTCGTCCAGTTGAATTTTTTCAATCTGCTTCGCGCGAGAAGTTGCCTGCTTGGCTTTGGAGGCGTTGGCTGAAAAGCGGCTGACGAACTGTTGCAGGTCGGCGATTTGGGCAGACTTTTTGGCGTTCTGGGATTGCAGGCGCTCGCGGGCGGCGGTTGATGCCGTCATAAAATCATCGTAATTGCCGGGGTAAACGCGCAGTTCGCCGTAGTCGATATCCGCCATGTGAGTGCACACCTCATTGAGGAAGTGACGATCGTGCGAAATGATCACCATGGTGCTTTTGCGTTGGTTCAGCACGCCTTCCAACCAGCGAATGGTGTTGATGTCTAGGTTGTTGGTAGGCTCGTCCAGCAGCAGTAAGTCCGGATCGGAAAACAGTGCCTGGGCCAATAGGACTCGCAGCTTCAGGCCGGGCGCTACCTCACTCATCGGGCCAAAGTGCAAATGTTCGGGGATGCCGGCGCCCAGTAATATTTCACCAGCACTGCTTTCGGCGCTGTAGCCGTCCAGTTCCATGAAGCGTGTTTCGAGTTCGGCGACAGCCATACCGTCTTCCTCGGACATTTCCGTCTGGCTGTATATGCGATCCCGCTCTTGTTTTAATTCCCAGAGTTCGCTGTGACCCATAATAACCGTGTCGATTACGCTGTATTTCTCAAAAGCGAATTGGTCTTGCGACAACTTGCCAACGCGGATGTTGGGCTCGAGGGACACGTTGCCCGAGGTGGGCGTGAGGCTGCCATCCAGAATTTTCATAAAGGTGGACTTGCCGCAGCCATTGGCGCCAATTAAGCCGTAGCGATTGCCACCGCCGAATTTCACGGAAATATTTTCGAACAATGGCTTGGAGCCAAATTGCATGGTGATGTTGGCTGTCTGGATCAAGAGTCTTTTCCTTGGGTGTGTATGACACCCGATAGCTGCGTGTAATAAAAAATGGATGTTGTGAGTGGCTTGAGTGCAAGTCCGGTTGGCGTTAAAGGTCAGATTAGCTACCGACAGAGGGGGGTAATGTACACGGTACCCAATCCCACCATTCGTGCTGCCCCTCTTGTCCTTCACCTTTCTTTCGGTGCACATCCCAGGTGACAAGAAAATCCGGGTTGTCGATCTGTTGCTCTCTGCTGTCCATGTAGCTGCCCGCAGGAGCGACAAACCACGGTGAGAGTTCGGGTGGCAGGGTGAAGTCGCGCTCGTCGCCGCCGGGGCGTAAAACGATGCCGTCGTCGCTCGCACTAATTACGGTCGCCGCGAGCATGCGCTGCGACAGTAACTCGCCTGCCGGATCAAAATAGCTTAGCCCGAGTACGCAGGTCTTGCCGGTCAGGTCGGCGAGCTGTGAAACCGCGTTTACCATGATTGCGAGAATCCCGGACTTTAAAACAAAACGCGGCAGCGCAAGGTGCCGGGAATTTCTTTAAGTTTACTCAGGGCCAGTTCGCTATAGGCCTGATCGACGTCAATAACAACGTAGCCGATCGACTCATGAGTTTGCAGATACTGTCCTGAAATATTGATGTCGTTTTCCGAAAATACCTGGTTAATCGCGCTCATAATGCCCGGTACGTTTTTGTGTACGTGCAAGAGGCGGTGGCGGCCATCCTGCGCAGGCAGGGCCACTTCCGGGAAGTTCACCGAGGTAATGGTGGTGCCATTGTCGGAGTATTTAACCAGTTTCTCCGCCACTTCCATGCCGATGTTCTCTTGCGCTTCCATGGTGGAACCGCCGATATGCGGCGTTAGCAGAACGTTGTCGAACTCGCGCAGTGGCGAGATAAACTCATCGTTATTGCTTTTCGGTTCAGTGGGGAATACGTCGATGCCCGCGCCCAGCAATTGCTTGGAGCGCAGTGCGTCGCAGAGAGCGTCAATATCAACCACCGTGCCGCGAGAGGCGTTGATGAGAATCGCGCCCTGCTTCATTTGGGCAAACTGCTTGGCGCCAATCATGTTTTTGGTGGAAGCGGTTTCAGGCACGTGCAGGCTTACGATGTCGGCGCTGGCCAGTAGCTGGCTCATGCTGACCTGTGAGGCATTGCCTAAAGGCAGTTTGTTGATAGTGTCAGCAAAGATGACTTCCATGCCCAGACTTTCGGCGATAACGGAAAGCTGCATGCCGATTGAGCCATAGCCGACGATGCCCAGTTTTTTACCACGAATCTCGTAGGAATCGGCGGCTGTTTTCTGCCAAACACCGCGGTGGGCACAGGCATTTTTTTCAGGTACACCACGCAGTAATAAAATGGCTTCGGCAATTACCAGCTCGGCGACCGAGCGGGTATTGGAATAAGGGGCGTTGAATACAGCCACACCCTGTTCCAGAGCAGCAGTCAGGTCGACCTGATTGGTGCCAATGCAGAAACAGCCGATAGACGTTAGCTTCGGGGCTTGCTCCAGTACTTCGCGGGTAAGCTGGGTGCGCGAGCGAATTCCGATAAAATGGGCATCGCTGATGCTTTTGATGAGTTCTTCGCCCTCAAGCGCCGTTTTGTGGTACTCAATATTGGTGTAACCGGCATTTTTCAGCACAGCAACGGCGGACTCGTGCAGGCCCTCCAGTAACAGGAACTTGATCTTGTCCTTGTTGAGAGATTTCTTGTTCATGGTCTCAATAATTTCCGGCTTTGGTTTCAAGGGCTTGCAGCGTTCTAGGGCGTTCGGCGCCAGGGCAAAATCCACAGGTGCGCGAAAGGGCGCGTATGGTACCATACCCGCCCTTTTAAGTACGCCCAAAAAGAGACGCAAAACACTATGACTGCTGGTTCCTCCGCTGAAGCCGCCTCCGTAATTGTTGGTCAGTTGATCGAAATCGTAGGCGCGGCCAATGTCCGCCTCGGAGAGGAGGATTTTGCCACCTATGGCAGGGACTGGACCCGGGTCGTGGAGCCTGCCCCCATTGCCATTGTATTTCCCCGTTCCATCGAGCAGGTACAGGCGGTTATCCGACGGGCCAATGATCTGGAATTTGGCATTGTGCCCAGTGGCGGCAGAACCGGCCTGAGTGGCGGTGCTGTGGCTGCCAACGGCGAGGTGGTGCTGGCCATGGATTATATGAATGCAATCAAGAGCTTCGATGCTATTGATCGCACAGTAGTTTGCGAGGCAGGGGTCATCACCGAGCAGTTGCAGAATTACGCGGAAGAGCAGGGCCTGTTTTACCCTGTGGATTTTGCTTCTAGCGGCTCTTCCCAAATCGGCGGCAATATCGCGACCAATGCCGGCGGTATCAAGGTAATTCGTTACGGCATGACCCGCGACTGGGTGGCCGGTTTGAAGGTGGTGACCGGCAAGGGTGAAATATTGGAATTGAATAACGGCCTGCTGAAAAACAACGCCGGCTACGATCTGCGGCAGTTGTTTATTGGCGCTGAAGGTACGCTGGGCATGATTGTGGAAGCGACCATGCAGCTGACGCGCCAGCCCAAGGCCCTCACCGCCATGGTGCTTGGTGTGCCAGACTTCGATGCGCTGATGAACGTATTCAACCGATTTCAGGCCAATATCGATTTAACCGCTTTCGAGTTTTTCTCAGAGGCTGCACTGCAGAAGGTCGTTGAGCATCAGGGCTTGGCGCGACCCTTCGAGAGCGCGACTCCGTTTTACTGTCTGCTTGAATTTGAATGCCTGAACGAGCAGATTGAAGAGCAGGCCATGAGCCTGTTTGAAGAAGCGGTAGAGCAGGGCTGGGTGGTTGATGGCGTGATGAGCCAGAGCTTGGAGCAACTTAAAAACCTGTGGCGCTTGCGCGAGGATATTTCCGAAACCATTTCGCGCTGGACGCCCTATAAAAATGATATTGCGACGGTGATCTCCAAAGTGCCGGCCTTTTTGCAGGCGGTAGAAGAGCTGGTGAATGCGCGCTATCCCGACTTTGAAATCATTTGGTTTGGCCATATTGGCGACGGCAATGTTCACCTCAACATTCTCAAGCCCGACGCCTTGGATAAAACCACATTCTTTGAGCAGTGCAGCGAAGTCAGCTTGGAAGTGTTCGATATTGTGGAGCGTTTCGGCGGCAGCGTATCGGCTGAGCACGGCGTTGGCTTGCTGAAAAAGCCCTACCTCAAATACACCCGCAGCAAGCCAGAAATCGCTGCAATGAAGGCGATTAAAGCCGTATTTGACCCCAAGTCCGTGATGAACCCCGGCAAGGTGTTTGACTGATTGCCGGGGCTGTAAAGTCTAGAAACGATAAGTGAAATCCGCGCCATAGCGAATGGGTTCACCGGGTAGGTAGTAGTCGTAGCCAAAGCCCGACTGCAGGTTTATGGCGTAGCTGTCGTACTCTTTGTTAGCCAAATTTTTCCCCCACAATGAGACAGTGTAAGCGTCGTTGCTGGCGTGCCAGCTTATGCGGGCATTGTAGAGCCAGTAGGCCTCTTGCGAAGTGAATTCGTAGCCTATGTCGTCGTTGTAGGCGCTGTACCACTGGTCGTCCTGATAGTTGGCATTGCCGTTGACGCTGAGATAGCCGTAATCAGTGACAAGTAAATCGTAATCAAAAGAAAAGCTAAGATTGTATTTAGGCGCGGAGATCAACTCGTTACCGGAAAGATCCACAGTATCGTTGGCGTCCGCAATTGTTTGGGTGTTGGCCAGAGTCAGTTCGGTATATTCAGTATCCAGGTAACCGAGGGCGAACTGGAGTACGAGCTTATCGGTCACGCTCGCCCACAGTTCGGCCTCAAAGCCCAGAATTTCGGAGCCGCCTGCGTTTTCCAGAAAATTGGAAATACCCACCACGTTGATAAATTGCTGGTCTGTGTATTCGTACTTAAATATGGCGGCGTTTAGGCGTACGCGATTATCTAACAGTTCTGATTTGATGCCGACTTCGTAAGCGTCCAGAAATTCCGGGCGGGCGTAGGCGGTGGCGAGCGGACGCACTTCATAATATACGCCGCCATTGAAACTGCCGCTGCGATACCCCCGGCTTAAGCTGCCGTAAATCATTGTATCTTCGCTAAGTTTATAGTCGACCCCGAGCTTGCCAGTCCATTCTTTTTCGTCCGCTTCCAGCTTTGGTGCGGAATCCTGATTGTAGGGCCCGTGGGTATAGCCGGTGCTTTGTGCCTGCTGTAATTTGGTCGGGTCCGACAAAATTTGTTGCAGCTCTGTCGCCGTTAGCGGTGGCGGATTGAACGCATTGTCGACGCCCGTTTGATTGCCGGGCACATAGGTGCCGCGAGGGCTATCATCGTAGCCTATGCGTGAAATATTCAAGTGAGTGAGTGTGTTGACGTCTTTGGTATAGCGCAGGCCGAAATCAAAACCCAGTCGCTCCGAAAAATCAAAACGCATTTGCGCATAAATAGCCGAGCTTTCTTTTTCGGTCGACAGTTTCTGGTCCACCTTGCCGAAATCTACAAGAAAGGGTCCCAGTGGTGCGGTGTCGGGGTTGGCCAAGACAACCCGGGCGTCAGGCAGGGTGTCGTAAATTTCATAGACATTGTGCATGTCCAGATCTTCAAAGCCGTAATACAAACCGGCTATAAGATTGAAGCGGCCGCCGAACTCGGAGACAAAGCGGAAGTCCTGGCTGTAGCTTACGGTGTCAGAAGACCAGACAATCTCCAGTAGGCCCTCGGGCGAACCGTCGGTATTGGCATCTTGGTAATAGTCTGCATCGAGAAAGGAGCTGACGGAGATGATGGAGTAGGTCTCGGCGTTATAAGTCAGCGTCAGGCCGACCAAATCAGTGTCGGTAATTAGTGGCCCCACCTGATTGGATTCAGTTTCATGAAAGTCGAGGTTGCGGCCCGGACGAGAATAGCCGTTGTTATCGATAAAGCCATTGGTGCCGTCCTGAGGTGCGCCAGTGTCGCGAATGTCTATGCGCGGTTCGTTGCGCGAGGTTGTGGTGAGGGCGTCGTTACCTGAGCGCGTGTACTTAAATACCGCTGTCCAGGCATCGCTGAGGGCGTAATTCAGGGCAAGTCGAGCGCCTTGAAAATCCGTTTGCGCAAGATTGGCGCTGCCGAGCCGGTTTTCGACGTAGCCCTCATCTTTTTTAAAACTGGCGGCAAAGCGGGCGGCGAGTTTGTCATCAATGACGGTGTCCTCTATTGCTGCCTCGGCGCTGGTGGCGCCGTAACTGCCGGCGCCCAGTTTCAGGTAGCCGTTGAGTTTGTCGCCAATTTGAGGTGTGCGCGTAATGATATTGATGGCGCCACCGGTGGTGTTCTTGCCGTAGAGCGTTCCCTGTGGGCCGCGCAACACTTCAAGTCGTTCGATGTCGAAAAAATTGGCGCCGTGACTGTAGACCGGCGCGAGGTAGGCCTCATCGACATACACGCCAATTGGACTGGCCTGATTGGAACTGTAGTCAGACATGCTGACGCCGCGTATGGAAAATATCGGCTGAACGTCGCCGTAGGGACCGCTGACCTGCATATTCGGCACCTGCGCAGAAATATCGTTGGCATTTTCAAAGCCGAACTTCTCTAGCTGATTGCTGGTGAGGCCGGTTACGGCAACCGGTATGTCCTGGGTGCTCTGGGCTCGGCGTTGGGCGGTGACGACCACCTCTTCGAGTTCGCCAGCGGCAAGGGCGTAATCGTTGATGATGCAAGGGCTTAGGTAGATCGCCAATATCGTGGCGGGCTTGCGAAAGCTACTGAGCATGAAAAGCTCCTGTCTTGTTGTTCTTATTGCGCGGGTAATTCCGGCAACTTATTTTTATCGACGTACAACACTGTAGTGTGGTCGCACTCGTCGAGAAATCAAAGTACCTGCTGGCATTTAAGGATCACCTTAATTAGTATACCAATTACAAGTCAAACAATAATATCGACGGTGCTGTCGGGAGGTTCCATGAGCTATATCACATACGAGAAGATAGATCGCGTTGCTGTAATCACACTGGATCGGGCGGACAAGGCAAATGCCGTGAACGGCCCCATGCTGGATGAGCTTGATGAAGCCTGGTCCAAGGCCGGCGCAGACCGGGATGTGCGCGTTATTGTGGTGAAGGCCAACGGTAAGCACTTTTCATCCGGCCACGACATGAGCGGCTCGAACGAGGCCTTGAGCGGAGATAAGGGCGAACCGGCCAAATCCGATCAGAGCAATCAGCTCGATTGGAAGGAGCGAGGGCTGGAAGCTTTGTATGAATGGGAAACCAAACATTATCTGGGCTATTCAAGGCGCTGGCGCGATATTCCCAAACCTTCCATTGCTGCCGTGCAGGGAGCCTGTATCGCCGGTGGTCTGATGCTGTGCTGGCCTTGCGATCTGATTATTGCTGCAGACGATGCGAAGTTTTCTGACCCGGTCGTGCGTATGGGCATAGGGGGCGTTGAATATCACGCTCACACCTGGGAGCTGGGGCCGCGAAAAGCCAAAGAGATGCTCTTTACTGCTCGCTCGATGGGCGCGGCAGAAGCCGAGGAATTGGGCATGGTGAACCGTGTCGTGCCGCGTGATAAGTTGGTCGATGAAGCCATGGCGCTGGCCAACGAAATTGCGCAAATGCATCCCTTTGCGCTGGCTCAGGCCAAGCGCGCGGTCAACCAAACGATGGATATACAGGGTTTTTACACGGCCTTGCAGTCGGTGTTCGATATTCATCAGACCGGGCATGGCAATGCACTGTCGGTTGGTGGCTACCCGATTTTGGTTGATCTAAACCAGATGAAAAAGACCAATAACTAGCACGCTCACTGAAGGAGCCAGGAATGGCGCTGAGTTCTAGTCGCCGAAAATAGCGGAGATTTTGCGTGTGGCGGTGGCTATGCTGCTTTGGCGAAGTTCGCCGGGTTCGGCTAGTGCGGCTTCACTGCGTGCCATGAGTGCAGGAAAGGAATCGTCGCTGCGCCCGCGTGAGGTAATAGAGAAGCTAATTGTGATCTTAACCTCGGCATCGCCAAAACGATATTGCAGCCCGGCGATTGCTCGTTTTAGTTCCTCTGCCCGCGCTTTGGCGGTCATTTCGGTGGCTGGAAGCATGACCATAAACTGGTCTTCTCCAGTGCGACCAAATAGTGCAGTGCCCTTGAATTGAGACGCGACTACCTGGCCAATGTCTCGCAAAACCTGATCGCCGGCCCCATAGCCATGCGTGTCCTTGAGTGTTTTGAAATCGTCAATTTTGATCGCGATAAGTGTTTTCGGGCCGAATTTCTCAAACTGTTTTATGGCATTTACGGTAAATTGGCGGCGGTTAAAGATGTCCGTTAGATAATCCACTTGGGCAAGCTGTGTTACTGACTCCAGCGCTTCCGCAAGAACGTAAGTTCGCTTTAGAACGGCTTGCTCATAGAAAAAAGCAATAACCGCCGTGCAGCTTATTGAAATAAGCAAAACCAAAAATTCTGTCATGGCTTCATCGCTTTCCACGGCCGCGCCAGAGTACAGAGCAAAAACTGCAATTAAACAGGCGCCTGTGTAAACGAGACCGCCCTTGGCGCCCAGAAAGAAAAAGGCACCGAGCATGGTGCAGTAGTAGTAATAACTGCCAATGCCGCTTGGTGCAGCCAGCAATGACAGCAGGTGTATCACGCAGAAAACGTCGACAATTAGAATAATAGCTGCAGCCATGAAGGGAAGATGACCTGCGCGAAGTGTGACAATAGTTGCTGCCGCGACGACGCTAGCTATCGTCAGACCGATGCTGAGCATTTGGCTTTGCTGCCAAAATATAAACGTCATCGCGCTGCACGCGACCACGGTAAGGCATAGGCAGATTTCGAGTACCGTCAATCGGTCTGCGCCGACGAGGTGCTCTCCTCGCAAGCGCGCGTGCTTGTTAATCGGTGAAGTCATGCTGATTGGTCGGTTGTCGGCCGCGTGTTTGGGGAGTTTTGGTAATTTATTCCATAAGTTTAAGTTTGAGATTGGCTTGGGTCTATAGGTAATGGCCGCAGCTTGATTGGGGTCGTCGGTCTCCTTGTGCAGCACATATGCACGCTGCGGCGTGAGGTGTTAAGTGATGTCGTAGTCCTGCAGAGGCTGCTATATTGTTGGCTAATACGATAATAATTCACGGAGAAATCGCGCGTTGAAAACCGTGACCAGCGCCGCCTTGATTGGCGCCGAGGGTTTAATCAAGCGTTATCACATTGATCCAGCTGTCATTGCCCGGCTGGCCGATATCGATATGGCGGCACTGACTGACCCCGATCTTGTGTTGGATGCTCAGGCGGTGCTGCGTTTTTTCGAAATTGCCGCCAAGCACTGCGACGAGCGTTATTTTGGTATTGAGCTCGGTAAATGTCAGGGCTTGGAGATACTGGGCAGTGTCTGGTTGGTTGCGCGTAATGCCGCCACGCTGGGTGAGGCCATAAGCAATATATCCGAAGCGATGCAGCTCTATAGTGACAGCATTGTATTGCGCGCAGTGCCTGAGAAATCCGGTGTCGCCTATTGCTATGACACGGTGACGGGTGATGCCGGTGGCGAGGTTCAGGCGGTGGAGCTCGCCTTTACCCTATTGAGTCAGGAAGTGCGTGCGCATGCCGGGGCCTCCTGGTTGCCGGGCTACGTGCAATTTCGGCACGCGGCGCCGTCAAGTCCGAGCTGTCACCGCAAAGAATTTGGACGCTCGCTGCAGTACAATCAGGATCGCAACGCACTCTTTATAGACAATAAAACCCTGCAGTTGCCTCTGCAAAAATCCGAGCGTTTGCATGGTGCGATCCAACGCGAGCTGCGCCTCCGTCAACGTACCAGCAAGGAAAGCTTTCCTGCCCGGGTGGAGCTGATCATCCGCAACCTCATTAGCTCTGAGATATGCGATACCAGCGTCGTCGCTGACGAACTGGGAATCAGTGTGCGAACATTGCAGCATAGGCTGGCGGAATGCGGTACTCGCTACCAGACTATCCTGGACAATGTACGTGAAGCATTGGCCAGCAAGTATTTGCGCGAGTCAGATTTATCGATAGCGGAAATAGCGGAGCTTCTCCAGTTTTCAGAAACCAGCGCCTTCTCTCGTTTTTTTACCAAACGAAAATCACAGAGTCCTCGCCAATACAGGCAGACGCCTAACAATTAAGATTTACCTCCCCCGCTACCAGCGATAATAGGTGGCATCTAATAGCAAGTCTGTGGCGGCAAAAAGCAAGTTGGCAAAACGCGAACAATTTAGTTTAAACGCTGGGCTGTGGCGGCGCTCAAGTACGCGCACGCGCATTGAATGCTTTATCTGCCAGCAGAGTAAAAATAATAATGAATCCCCCATCGAAGCAGCGTTTAGTTTTTCTCACCATCGGATTGTATAGCCTTATCAACTGTTCGCCCGCATACGCTGAGCGCGTCATTGAAGAAGTTATAGTTTCCGCCCAAAAGCGCTCTGAGAGCATGCAGGACGTTCCCCTGGCGGTCACCGCGGTGGGCGAACAGGAACTGGCGGATGCGGGGATTAACGACGTCACTGATTTGTCGATGCAAATTCCATCGCTTGTTGTGTCGACGAATACCAGTCCCTTCAATACCAGCTACCGTATTCGCGGCATCGGCAATGAGGGCAATATCCCCACCTTTGAACCCGCTACCGGCCTGTTTATTGACGGGGCGTTTAAATCTCGCTCGGGCTTGGGATTGGGTGAGCTGGTAGATGTGCAGTCCATTGAGGTTTTGAAAGGGCCGCAAAGTACCCTCTACGGTAAGAATGTTACGGCAGGTGTTATCAGTGTTACCACGAAAGCGCCGGGGCAGGAATTTGAGGCTTCACTAGAAGCCACTGGCGGCAGTGATGCCTTACGTCAGATCAAACTTGGTATCAATATTCCTCTAAGCGATTCTATAGCTACGCGTTGGAGCATCGTGCGCACTGAGCGCGATCCGGTGCAGATTAATATTAGCGGTGACGATGGCCGCAGCCTTGATCAACTCGCTATTCGCGGGCAGTTGCAGTTTGACTTCAGTGAGCGTGGCAGTCTGCGTCTTATTGCGAGCGCCGCCGACCGGGACATGGCCAGCAGTATGGGGGATGTGTATTACAGTCAGAGCCATCTGAATATAATGCAGACTATGCGTACCCAGCTTGGACGTGGCGACGTAGGGCCGAATGACCCCTATGACAACCAAGTTAATCAGGTTAAAAATTACAGTTTTGTTCAGGATTCTTACGACCTGACGGCGTCAATGGAATATGTATTCGATAGTGTCACCTTGAATTTGCTGGGTACCTACGAGACCTATGAGGCAGACCTCGATTACATCAACGCCTCGCAAATGCCCTACCAGATCGTAAGTTTTCTCGATTCGCAGGCGGGCGATTCCAGCTCCTGGGAGCTTCGTTTATCGAACAATGATGCGGCCGAATTGAGCTGGGTCACGGGTGCGTTCTACTACCGGAATGATTACACCCGCGGTGACTCGGATGTCGGTGAGTTCAGATTGTTGGAGGATGTCGAAGAATACGGCTCGGCAATCTCGACGGAATTTTCGCGCAATGTGAGCGGCAATTCCAATCAGGCTGTACCTGTCTACGATTCGATGGGAAACCTCGTCACGACTGTGTCGCCGGGTACTCCCGTTCTTGGCGTGGAGGGTGACGCCGGTTACTTTACCGGCAAGCAGAAAACAGATTCCTTTGGCGCCTTCTTTCACGCGACCTATGCCTTGAGCTCAAGTTTGGAAGTGGTGGCGGGTATTCGTTATTCGGAGGAGGAAAAATCCGCGAGCTTTGTTAATCGCCGGGAGTTAGCTCCGGGTGAATCTTGCTTGCCAGAACATGAATTCGACTTGAATCCAGCCATACCCCTGACGAGTTTGAATCTTAATCTCATTTGTTTAGTCGCGCCCATCGATAATGATTATCAAGGCAAAGACAGTTGGGATGATCTCACCGGCACGATTTCCCTGAGCTGGTTTCCAGTTGACGGTAGCCTGCTATATGCAACGACCTCGACGGGTTTCAAGGCCGGTGGCTTCAATCTGGAATTTGGGCATTTTAGTGGTGAAGACGAGCGCAAGTATGATCAGGAAAAAGTCACTCACTATGAGCTTGGTGCCAAGACTGAATTTCTGGATCGGCGTTTGCGCCTGAACACAGCACTGTTCGCAACTACCTACGAAAACTACCAGAACGCGACCTTTGTCGGATTGCAATTTATCGTTAATAACGCTGAGGAGGTTGTTGTAGAGGGCTTCGAGATCGAAACAACCTATCTGCTGGGAGAGCATCTGACACTGACGGCGGCAGCGACTTATCTCGATGCTCGCTATGAAGAATATAAGGGCGGCCCCTGTCATTTTTACAACGAGGCTAACAATGGCGAATTCTGTATTGCCGATGGTGAAGGCGTACCTTTTGCGCCCCAATGGTCAGGTAGTTTTATCGCTCAATGGAATCAGGAAATGTTTGGCGGTGACTTCTATGCGCGTGCGGCCTACCAGTACACCGGAGACAATCTTCCCAGTTCAGAGCGTGATCCTCGGCATAGGCGTGAGCCCTATTTTCTGTTGGATGCGCGACTGGGCTGGCGCAGCGGACAGTACGATATCGCGTTGTGGGGCAAAAATCTGAGCGATGAGTCTTATCTGGTGCAAGGCGCTGCCGCCAACATTATGACCAATATTGACGTGCAGATAGGGTCGCCCGAGGGCAGTTATCAAACCTATATAGGTGAACCTCGGAGCGTTGGTGTGACTTTCAAAATGTTCCTGTAGAAGGGCGAATCTATGGCGGGGGACGCGGTAAAGGTAATGTGCTGGCGAGTGCTGCTTGCGCTGTTTGCTTCGCTTGCAATATGCCTTTCCACTGCGTGTAAGGGTAGCGGTGGTTCGGATCACAGAGCGACCACGCCAATCGCAGACAGTAGCACCGCGCGACAAAGTCCTCCGCCGCCGGGTGGCTTTGCCGAGAGTGGTGAGCGAGCATCTGAGGGAGACTATTCACGCGATTGCCTGTGGCAGGTCACGGAAGATATGACTTATGCCAACCTGTTTTATCTTGAGCAATATGCAAACTACTGGATAGCTGTCCTACCCATTCCGCCAGGTGGGGAAATTAAGCTGGAAGGCGAATTTCCTCACGCAAGAAATATCTCTTTCAATTTGTATACACCGAGCTACAAGCCGGTTGGTGTTTTGGGTGATAGCGAAATAAGCCCTGAAGCCGGTTCGATTAATCCGTTTGTGGCAGGGAACAAGCGCCAGGCTGAGGCTCGCCGTTACACGGTTCGTGTACGTGTCGCAGACGAGGCACAAGGCTCTGAGCCCAATACGCTTTATGCCCGTTTTCCTGTTTCCGGAACGGCGCCTGCTATTGAGGGTTATCTGCCGCTGCCTCTTGATGTTGAGCTGCCCCCCAACGCAGTCGTACTCATCTACCGCGTATACCTTCCCGATACAGGCACCGACCGAGCCGGGGGTGTCGGCTTACCGGCAATTAGCCTGGTAGGCGCCGACGGGTCTGAGCTATCGACGCTGGCTGAGTGTGGGAAACTTGAACCTTTTCTGGCGCCGGCCATCAACGATTTTTTGGCGCGCGCCGAAATTGGTCCACTGCAACTAGGTTTAAATGCGCCTCCGTCCACCGCGGCTTTAGACCCGCTTAAGTGGTTTAAATATTTTGATATGGCTAATACTTATCGAAACCATATGGCGGCGACTGCGATCTACCCTTATTCAGCCGACATGGCGGCCTTTGATTTTGCGCGTAATATCAATAATGATTATCTGATGGCGTACACGAGTCAGTCGCAGGGACCGTTACTATCACTGCAAGCAAACAGACCAGAGACTCCGCGCACGATAAGGGGAGACCTTGCGGCCGACCTAACAGCGATTCGCTATTTTTCATTCTGCAGTAATGATTTTTATTCAAGGCGCGTATTCGATTGTGTTTATGACGAAGAAATTCCCGGCGAAAACGCGCAGTTTTTTGTGCTGATGGGGCGCGAGTCCGATCGCCCCAATAATGCTCGTTTTGAATGCGGAGTGGCGTGGTTGAGCTGGGGACCTTTCGAGGAGAGCATGCTGATCTACCGGCAGATGAAGGTTGATAAAGGAGCGGTCTTTCCCGAAGGAATAGCCTCCATCCCGCAGCCCGCTGGTCGTTATGAAGAAGAAGTGATGAAGGAATATTATCCGCGAGCGCGGTATTGGACCAAGGTGGATTTTGAAGCACTGGGCTGCCCGCTCGCGCTGTAAATAGAGGTATTTCGTCTTGTTGTCTCGCGCTCTAGATTAATAAAAATGCTTACCTATCCATTCTCAATTGCGCCGGTGATTTTCCGTACCAGCGTTGGCATGCGTGAGTCAGTGAACTTTGCTCTCCATAACCTAGTAGTGCGGCTACTTGAGTCAGTGGCAGGTTGCGTTCTTGAAGATAGACGTCGAGTAATTCTTTTCTGATGTCGTCCATCATGTCATTAAAGTTCAGCTCCTCGGCGCTGAGCCTACGTTGCAGTGTTCGCAGGCTCATCGAGTACTGATCTGCGATCACCTTGAGCTTGCAACGGCCCGTTGGCAGCAGGGACTTGATGGTGCTTTTAACTCGCTCTTCAAAGCTTGCGTCGCTGGAAATCGCTGTTTTCTCAATATAGTCGGCGAGCACCTGTTTTAGCTGTGGGTCGTTTTGGGCGAGTGGTTTAGTCAGGTCGCTTTTGCGGATGTCCAAGCTGGTAAATTCTTCGCCGAAATAGACGGGTGAGCCGAAGAAGCGTTTGTACTGGTTTATGGGGAGTAAACCGGGGTGAGAAAAATGGATGGAATAAGGCGTGGCAGCTTCGCCGACTAGCAGTTTTAGGTTTCGCAAGCTTACACCCATGCACCATTCCAGAAATTGCCGGGTCGAACCGACACCGGTTGTGATAACACTGAATTTCAGGCGTCTAGCATCTCGGTTTAAGGGAATGAGCTCTAGCGTTAGCGCGGGTATATAGGCGTGTAGATAAGATGATATCGCAAGAGCAGCTTCTCCGGTGGTTTCACAGTGCTTAGCCATCATTACTATGGGGCCAAGCGCTTCAGGCCCAAGCCGAAACCCCAATCGTAAGCCGAAATCAGGACAATCCAGCTCGCGTGCACAAAACTCCAACAGCCGGATAAAGGTGGGAGAGGGCAGGGTTGCATCGTCGCTTTCCAGCTGACGCCGCGAAATATTGAACTGCTGCAGTATGGTGGCCACGTCGCCACCGAGTTCGGTCACTAGCTCGGGCAAGCCGTGCAAAGTCCAGGCTCGCATATTACTGCTCATTATTATTCTCCCGCTCTTTCGGCGATCTGAGGGTCATTATGACTGGCATGCTAAAACAAGCAAGTGGCACCTAAAAGCAAGTGGCGTTTTCGGTCGAAGCCTAGAGTGTAGTCATGGTGGCGGAGTCACCGCCGACCGATAAATACGATAAGAGGCCAACGACCATGATGCATCTGTCTGACACATTGAGTCTGCCCAGCGTGAGCTTGAGCGGGTTCGATACTCCGCTGACTGAAGATGAAGTCGCGCTTCAGTCGATGGTTCACCGTTTTGCCCGCGATGTTATGCGACCCATTGGCCGCGAACTCGACGCGATGAGTTCCGAAGACGCCATCGCGGCACAGTCGCCTTACTGGTCAGCCATGCAGGAAGCTGCGGCGCTGGGTCTTGATCCTGCTTTGCTAGCGGAAATTGACAGTCCGGCGGGTCGCGTTGAATCGCTGATTGGCGAAGAGCTTGGCTGGGGCGATGCCGGTCTAGCGGTCTCCATCGCCGCGGGTAGTTTTCCGATGGAAATGGCCAAAGCCAGCGGTAAGCAGGAATTGATCGACCTGTGTGAAGGCAAGATTGGTTGCTGGGTTATTACACAGCCGGATCGAGGATCAGACTCCATTAGCCTCTATGAAAAAGAATTACACCCCGGTACATCCCAGACCAAAGGGAACCTCACGGCGAAAATTCAGGGCGACGAGATAGTCATCAACGGCCAAAGTTCGGCTTGGGTCTCTAATGGTGCGGTAGCGCAAGTAGCGCTGTGCTATATCGCCGCCGACTACGGTGATGGCTTTGAGCGCGAAGACAGGCTGACCAACGGCAGCGCGGTTATTGTGCCCCTGGATTTGCCCGGTGTATCTCGCGGCAAACCGCTGGACAAAATTGGGCAACGTGCCCTGCCTCAGGGTGAAATCTATTTTGACAATGTTCGAGTGCCGAAACGTTTTGCGGTGGCGGGCCAGGATCAGTTTCACGCCAATCTCGCTGCGACCTGGTCATACGCAGGCACCCATATGTGTCAGGTCTTTACCGGGGTTGCGCGTTCGGCCTTTGAACTCGCACTCGGCTACTGCCATGAACGCAAGCAGGGCGGCGTGCCCCTAATGGAGCATCAGCTCACGCGTTTTCGCATTGGTGACATGTTGCGTCGTCTGGAAATGACGCGTGCATCTGCCCGTCGCACACTGGAATTTGCGCGTTTTTCTCCTCAGAAGCATCCGCATGTTACAGCGCAAGGCAAAGTCAGTGTCACCGAAGAAGCGATGAAAATTGTTCACGAAGCCTTCCAGTTATTTGGGGGCAACGGCACTTCGAAAGAATATCCGATTGAAAAGATTTACCGCGATACCCGATCCGCGCTGATCGAGGATGGTGAGAACTACATGCTTACCGTGCGCCTCGGTTTGACTGCGTCAATGTTGTACCAGGAAGGCTGGACCCAAGACTAACTTTACGAAGAGAGAGATAAGATTATGGCTAAGAATCCCGTCGTTGTTTATGGCGCCAGTGGCTACACCGGCATGCTGATTATGGACTGGCTAATCGATCAGGACATTCCTTTCACCGCAGTTGGGCGCAGTGCCAAACGTATTAAAGAGATGATGGCGCAGCGTGTTGTTCGCCTTGAATCTGCGCGCTACGACATTGTTGAGGTTGAGCACAATGTCGACGAGCTGGTTAAGGTTTTCCAGGGCTCCAAAGTAGTCTGCAACACGGTTGGACCCTTTGTGAATTTTGGTCTCGCCACCGTTGAAGCCTGCCTTAAGGCAGGCTGCCATTACTTGGACACCACTGGCGAGCAGGGCTTCATGATAGCCGCACGTGACCAATTCGATGAGCTGTATCGTCAAGCTGGTCTGCTCTTGTCACCCTCCTTGTCATATATGTACACCTACTCGGAAATTGCCGCGGAGCTGGCATTGGAAACGCCGGGAGTTGATGTCTTGGAAACTGCTGCGCTGGCACGTGGCCCGCGCACCGGTGCAGCCGGGGTAACCGTAGGTTCGACTGCGTCCATCTTTGAATTGTTTCGTTCCAAGCAGTACTACCTTTGGGAAAACGCGTTGATGGAGCACCCTGTAGGGACTTCATTCAATATCGCAAGCCCGGACTTCTTCGAGCCAGTCTTTGCGCTACCTTGGGGTGGCACGGCTTTGCCAATCTACATGGAGCGCGATTCTCGCGTGCGTTCTTGCAGCTCTGCGGTCGGCTTCTACGATAATAACGTGATGCGCTTGGTCCACGGCCTGAGCGAAAAATGGGACTCTGAGTACAAGCATCTCAGCGAAACTGAGCAGGATGGCGTGATAAAACAGCTGGTGGACTCTACTACGCCCTCTATGCCGCCTCGTGAGCGTACCACCTTGCAGCGTACAGTCGATTTTGCCATTGGTCGCGGACAGCTGGCGGCGGTTCGTGCCACGGTGCG
>JBFJTG010000053.1:0-19857 GCA_041625575.1 Litorivivens sp. | reverse complement strand
GATAGGCGCTCAGCCCCGGATCTTGTTGAATAACCTTGGCCAAGGCCGGGATGCTGAGCTCTCGCTCAGCAGCTGCTGAGCGCACTTCAAGGGCGATATCGGGCAAGCTCGGCAATTCCAGCGTACCGTCCTTGAGAGCGCCAGTAATCCTACCAAGCAAACTGGCTTTAGCTAACGCGGGATCAAGCTCATTATTGCCAATAGCATGAGGCGCGGGGGAAATTTTGACTTGTCGCATTTCACCACTGTGCCGTTTGGGCGAAATCGGGGCAATAGGGGTTTTCCTCAACCCGAAACTCCGGAAAACCATGAAAAGGACCGGGCCGACAGCGTGGATTAGAAGTGGAAATCCGGCCTCGGCAGGGTTTTGTAAAACGCCACCACATCCGCCAGATTGTGGGCGCTAGGAGCGTGTTCCTGCAGCAATAGATAGACCATATGGGAGGCAATCTCGGCTGCCATATCAGGCACACTGGCCTGCACCTGATTCAGCGTTTCCCCCTCTTTGAGCCGCTTCATCATTATGATCTCCGTTTGCGCGAGACTCTGAGCGATATGGTGCTCATACAAGCTAACGCGCATGGCGAGCACATCGCCCGGCAGCTTTTCCTGCAGCTTCACGTAGATTTGCTTCATACAATGAATAACCGTTTGCACCCACGATTTTTTTGCCCTTTCTTCCAGACTCGCAAAACTGTATGTCTTGCAATTAGCAACAAAGCGACCGTAGTAGGCATCGGGCAGCAGCTGCCCAATGACGGCTGCCGAAGGCGCTATAAGAAGGAAATAGTAGTGCTCCAGGCCAAAAGCTTCTTCGCCGAATTCGCGGCACATGGCATCGTACAGATCCGCGCGGAACAGATTGAGGGGCTTCTCCCTATACGCACGGCAGACAGCCACAAGCCCCTCTCTGGACTTAAAGTAGTAATTGATTGCCGCAGTATTGCCGCTACCCGCAGATTTCACGATATCGGTAACGCGAGCCTTCGCTCCCTGAAGCGCGATCTCTTTCTCAGCCGCTATTATGAGGCGAGTTTTTGTATCCGGTGGAGGCCTTGCCGCTGGTGGGCTCAAGGGGGAATCTCCGCTTTTATTATTATTGTGGTACCTGCAGTCTAACAGAAAAAGCCGGGGCCAATAGGTCGCAGAAACCCACCTCCCGGACCGAGCCAGCAAAATTACAGCAGCGGGCGCAATCGGCAAAAATAACGCGCACAAAAAAGCCGCGACTCGCGCGGCTTTAAAACAGCAGAATACGGCTTATTTGCTGTTATCCAGCATATAATCAACCGTTGCCTGAATTTCATCATCAGAACAGCTCATGCAGGTGCCTTTAGGCGGCATACCGCCAACCCCATTGATGGCGTTAGCATAAATGCCGTCGACGCCTTTAGCCAAGCGAGTGCCCCACTCAGCCTTATCACCTATCTTGGGAGCACCACCGGCGCCAGTAGAGTGGCAAGCCATGCAGCTACTGTTATAGATGTCTTTGCCCGATTTGGCGCCACCACCACTGGAGGCCATGGCTGCGCCACAGCTGCTATCGCCCTGCAAGCAGACCTGGCCAGAAGGCTTAATGCGCTCTTCCATCTCGGCGCGCTGTTTGTCGGTTAACGCAAAAGCCGAGACGGCCATAACCATAAGGGACAAAGCAACCAGCTTTTTCGCTAAAAAATCAATCACTTAAAAATTCCTCAAAACGAATAGCACCCGCTGCTGCGCGTGACCCTCAAAATCTGGCTGAGAATTATAACGATAGTACGCGCCAGAAACCACTTTAAGCTCACGTAAGAACAAAGAAACTAGCCGGGAGACGTGCGCAACAAGCACTAGATTAGCGCTTTGCAGCTGTGGTATAGATGCTCTGGGGTTAAATTCTTTGGTGACCCTTCGATATTTGTATACGGACATGCATTCATCGCTGAAAGTTTCACCCGAATTACTGGCCTGCGACCTAATCCAGTCGATCCATCGGCTGGCCCTTGCTCGTCCCCTGCAGCACTTTCGCGAATTTTGCTGCGAAGAGTGTGGGCGACGATTGAAATTAGCAAGCATGAGCTGGCGAGCGACTTTGCACAATTCTGCAAAGGAAACCCATTTTGCCCAGTGGATTGGCAGCAATGCTCGTCGCAGCCGCAAACTACCACTCGAATTTAACTGGCCTGGCGACGATAGCGACAACCTTATCAATATCGCGCTAAGCACTAACTCGCCCGCTTTACCCACAAGTTTCTGGCAAGCAACGACACAATCACTGGTTAAATTACGTGACAATATTTCTCTCACGCTCAGTAATTCTGCTCTCAATGCTCCTGCCGAATCCGGCACAGCTACAGCTTCTCGCCAAGGAAAAATTATCGATGCGTCCAGCGCTTTTTATACTTTAATCATGACGGAAATTCCCAACTGGGACAGGGTATCCATACCACCCGAGCTACTCAATTCAAAAGACGGCAACGCTTATGGTTCTAACTGGCGCTCATTGTTCGTTCACATTATCGAAGACGGAGAAACATTTAGGCTGGTTGCACACAAAGATCGAAGAGCAAACGCCCTTACCGCACGAGAGATGCTCATCGCCAGCCATATTGGCCGTGGCTGCACGTTCAAACAAGTAGGTGTTGAACTTGGTATCTCTCACTCTACAGTCGCCTCACACCTCTACAACGTCTACGCCAAGCTCGGAATCCGGAGAAGGTCAGAACTCGTTGAATGGCTGAGCACCAAACAACTAAAGATTCCGCGCGAAAACCAGTAACGGCTAAAGGCTAGGCGACCAACCCCAAGTACGCAATTGAACAGTGATCGGCGGCGGCCCTGCTTGAGCCAGCTTGTAATAGTGCGATTGGTTTGGCCAAACGTAACCAAACAACTCGCCTTCTGAGTTATCGGACCACTTATAGCGTTTGATATATACCGGAAGCTGCCCCTTATTGGTTACTTCAAGTGAAAGTTGACCATCCAGGTTGACGGCCCGATAAACCAGCTCATGCTCCGCCTTGGGGGCCGTGACCATCAAAGGCAGTGAATAACCCAGGCCGAAATTCACCTTTCCGGCTTCGGCATCCTGATTACTCGCTGCCTGCCAACCCACCTGAAGACGAAATAAAGCCAATTCTGTAATAGAACGATCCCGCAGAATCACCCGGAAAACCTGCCGACCGCCAGCCTCAACACGGGCAACCGGAGGATAAATCAACAGAGCCTTTCGTTTAAGCAAAGCCGACTCATCCAGAGGAGTATGCACACCTTCCGGAAACCAAGGAACCAACTTGAACTTAATATCGAGCGCCGTTGCCCCTGAATTTGTCACCGAAAAGCTGGCTTCACGCCGTTCCGCCGTTAACTCTGCGCTTGACGGAAATACCTTAACACCGCCGGCAAAGGCGAAATTTGACAGCAAAACCACCGTAATTGACAAAATAATACGCACAACAAACCTCATTTAAAAAAAGAGCCCCGGATAAGGGGCTCCAATTCTATTGCTGTGTTACAAAACTAATGGTTAAGGGCCCGCTGGCAAATCATCTTGATCAAGATCCCCGTCACCATCACCAAGCTGATCGTCAACGCCGCCTAATACAAGCTCTTCAGGTACATCTTCAGCAGGAGTTCCATCAAGTGGTGCCGTCGGAATGCCACCGCCGCCACCGCCACCACCCAGCGCATTGTTGACCTCCATGTTAGCTGTCGTAATTACTGGAAATACAGATCCGCTTAAGGTGCCTGATGTGTCTTCCGCTGCAATCGTATTCAAGACGCCATTGACCGGATCAACCACTGGCGAATCAGCACCGCCCAAAGGTCCGATACCCAAAATTGGACCGCCGGCTGATGTACCATCAAACCGGACATAAAGTTCAGGAGCACCAGTCGCAGTCACTGTACCTGTTGCGGTTGCAGGGTCCTGAATTGTTGCCCGGAATGAAAAGCTTGAAGTCGACCCGCTAGTCACTGGGGCAAAGTCCTGATCTATCGATTGGTATCCACCGCCGTCCTGATCGGCCTCCAAAATTGCCGTAAGCACACTACCGCCAACGTCCACCTCAACATCTGCGCTGCGAGCCCCATAGTCGACGGTGTCTCCATCGACCGTGTCCATGGCAACTGCATAACTAGTGCCGTCGGAACCGTTAGTGCAATCGATATTCAATTGTGCGCTGCCTTCCTCCTGATACTGATTTTCATCAGCGGGCGCGCCCGCAACAACGAAATCAAATGTCAGGCCCGTTTCTGCACCACCAGTAAATTCGCAGGCTATTACTTCTGCAATCAGTCCACTTATCGTAATGGGAATAGCAACCTCATCGGTTTCTATCGTCGGGTTGGCGGCATAGGCCGCTGTCGCCGCGGTGATGCCTACGAAAAGCAGATTTCGCTTAAAAACCATTGTATTTCGCATAGTTATTATCCCCTCCACAATGAACTGCCTTGAGGCTGCAAGCGCATGCTCAGCGGCCCCAAAGAAGACTAGAAAGAGGACAATACCCAAAGAATAGCGGCGGAAATATAGCAAAAATTGCTACTTCGCTAGCGATGCGCTTGCCGGTAAGATCGATTGTTTAGTACATAAAAACAATCAGGGGGAGAGTCGTGTTGTCGATGTTTTCAACTCCCACGTTGCGGCGCCGCATCGCAAGGCGCCCCCTTCTACTGACTTTAGCGCTTACCGTCGCAGGAGCGTTCGCTCAAACCGGCGTTCGCGTTATTGACCTTGATTTTTCAGGTCTTTTACAGGCTACGGTGGTTCTATTTGAGCGGCCGAATCGACCCGGCGAATACTTGATAGCAGAGGAAGAAATTCCGGACGGATTATTAATAGATGGTGCGTTGGATGCAATCCCCAGATTTAGCGAGGCCGGCTGCTACAGATGTATCCCGGTCGCCGCCCTGGGGGGAGTGCAATTCAACGAGCGCAATGCGACCGGACTGTTACAGGTATTCCCCAAACTCTTACCCCCGCAGACCTTGCGATTACATAGCAACGGTATCGCGCAACAGGTTCAACGCCATTCTGGCCTATTGATGAACTGGGGGATTAGAGGTGCACGTCAGGATATCAACGAAACGGGTTTTTCGGATACACGTCGGGCCGCCGATGCAGGAATTATCGCATCGCTTGGTCCTGCCGGAGTATTACGCAGCGACGGAGTATGGCTTGAAGACATTGGCTGGCGCAGAGGAAACACAGCTTTAGAGTTTTACTCCATCAAAAATCGCTTTCAGTTTACTGCCGGCGACACAGTTTCCGCATCTGGCCCACTGTCGAGTGGTCTTCGTCTTGGCGGTTTTTCGCTACGTCGACGCTTCGACACCCAACCCGGTCGAATTTTTACGCCCGCTTATGACCTTAGTACTGTGTCTAGCCTACCCGGCGTTGCAGAGCTTTACATAGACGGCGAAAGACGCCGTCGGCAAAATGTTAACGCTGGCAAGGTCACCTTCGAAGATATTCAGGGAGATAGTGGCTCCAATGTTACTCTGCGCTTTATCGACGAACTGGGCGCGGTGCAAGAAGTATCTGCCAGCCTGCTGGGGCTGTCCCGCATGATTCGCCAAGGGGAGTGGGATTACGGCTTTACCGCCGGCACACTGCGCCAGGGCGAAAATGATTACGCTGACGCCGGAGCAGCCATGGATATTCGCTATGGCCTGACCAACTGGCTGAACGTTGAAATATTCGCTGAGGGCGTCGAGAACCAATACAACGGTGCACTGGGTATTACGCTGGCATTACCAATTGCCACGATTGATGTGAGCGGCTCAAAAAATCATTACCCCCAGGGCGCTGAAACTCCATTACTATTCGAGGAAGGCCAAGCCTATACTTGGTCCATCACAAATACAGCAGTATCGCGATTCTCCCAATTTACTTATGGTTATGAAGGGAGGAAAAGTCATAATTTTCGGCGACTTTTGCAAGACAGCACGCTGACAGACTTTCAGCGTGCCTACGTAGGCGCCTACGTAGGCCGTTTCGGACTGAGCGTAGCGACAAGTCGCATTGACGAAGTGAACACCTATTCTGGCAGCCTATCCACTCGACTGGGACAATTTGTAATATCTGCAGGTGCATCCCATGTGGAGCGAGGCGGCAGTGCCGGTTTTCTGGGCCTAAGCTGGGCACCCGGGGGCAACAGCCTGCTAAGGCAAACGTCATTGGCCTACGGTCACAGTGAAACACTCGACAGCGCTGCGCTAAGCGCCAGCTTTGTAAGCGAGGAACAGCGAGCCGCTGCCAGCATGCGAGCTGAACGAGTTCGAACCATTACCAAGCCCCACAAGAGCGAAAACTTTGGCGACGCCCGTGTCGCAAAACAGTGGCAAGCGATTTCCGCCGCTTATAACTACCGCGATGATGGTGACTTGCGCTCGCAGAATATACGCGCCGAAGGTGGCATCGCCTTTACCGGTGCATCGCCAAAATTGGTTTCTAGAATCAACCCGAATGATGGATATTTGGAAGTGCACTCAGCGGTGCCTGGTGTAACTATTGAGTACGCCGGCCTCTCCCACAAAACGGACGGCAAAGGGCGCGCCGCACTAATAACCCGAGGATTCGCCCCAACCCGTTATCAGGTGGACGGAGACTCTATACCCGAGGGCTACAGCTACTCTATAGATCTGAAAACCACAGCCGTTGTACCCGGCACCAGAGGTTTGAGCCAAATCGAATTTTCAGCGCCTGGCTTTCTACTCACTATTAAGGGCGCAACCGCTGGGCAAAATCTAATTTGGAATGGAAAAACATATACGATATTCAACATTGGTGCGTATATTGATAACGCAAAGGTGGGCGCCAACCAGCTAACATGGGACGGGGAAACACGTACTGTTAATCTACCGCCGATTGGGTCGGATATTCCCGAACTTGAATTCAATCCGCGTACCGGCGTATTGTCTCCCTATGGCACAGCGCAATAACGGCAATGGCAAATATGCACTTGACAGAAGCAGCCCTCAGCCTAGCCGGAGATTACAATGTTTTCTATCTTCGCAGGCCAAATATAAACAAGCCTACGTTTCCGCTTTCCGGCAGCGGCCTGAAGCCAGCTGCTTTGCTTTTCTTTTTGCTGTGCTTCAGTACTTTCTGCCTAAGTGAATCAATTGAAACTCAGCGAAAATCCGAGAATCGTATACACGTCTCTCGGAACGCGCCAAACACAAACATTAATGGCGTCTTACCTAACCTTCCCCTCGATACAAGCCAACTTCCCTTGAGTACAACCTTGCCGCAATTGGAGAGTATGCTTAGCTCGCACCTGATCGGCTTAACCGGTTTTGCATTGAACAACATCAATACCATAAAAGACGGTGAGTCACCGCTTTCTCTGCTTCACAACAAAAACAGCAATTGCGCTATCCGACTATCAGCTCCACTGAACTTTAACTTTGGCTCACTAATGCCAGCCGAACCAAGCTCCAACTCCATAGTAAGCTTTCATTTTTCCGTCGACTGCAAGCGGCCTGCTGCCTACCGCGTTGTCGTCGTTGATGAAAAAAAACAACAACTCTACGGGCCATTTCTGCCTGCCAGCATATTACAGGGGGACGGCAGTCGCACACCGGCTACAGTACTTCTATTACTGAACGGACAGCCGCTAGGTTCGGAGTTGCGTAATAATGGCGTCAATCTGTCACAACTCGAACTATCCGCCGAACTACGCGCCTCACCCGAAATTCCGCTTACGCCCTACAGGGCAGGCAGTGTAAAACTCGGCTTGGAAAGTGCCTCTCTCGTCTTGATAGAATTTGGCTTGCTCAATTAGACCCGCAACCTATAGCCCGTTTTAAATATCCACCTTATTCCTAACAAGCATAGCGCCATAAAAACCAATGTCATTGCAACGCTGACACTCATATCAGACACCCCGTAAAAGCTCCAGCGAAAGGCGCTAATCAGGTAAACCACGGGATTAAACAGGGTAATGGTCTGCCACAAGGGCGGAAGCATGCTGATGGAGTAAAAACTGCCGCCGAGGAAGGGCAGCGGGGTAACGATCATAAGCGGCATTATTTGTAGCTTTTCAAAGCCGACTACCCACACGCCAATAATAAAACCGAACATGCTGAAGGTGACGGATGTCAGCACCAAGATGCAGACCATCCACACGGGGTGCTGAATTTCGCAGTCTACAAATAGCCGGGCGGTTAGCAGGATGAACAAGCCCTACCGCAAGCTTTCGCTGGAGTGCAGGTATTTCTCAAAAACTCGGTGAAAAGCTCCGTTGGCGCGCCCCCTATGAGGAGCCCTAGGGAGCTCAATGCCCCAGGCTATTCAGGCAGACTAAATTGAAAGGGCGGACCTGAATGCAACAGCTTGGCAAAAACGCGTGCCGGAACACTTAAGTCAACGGCGCTCGGCACCTTGTCCTGTAGCACCAGATACAATATATGCGAAGCGAGCTCAACGGCCATTGCAGGAATATCTGCCTGCACTTGCGCAAGTGCTTCACCCGCATCGAGCCTCTGCATTAGCATGGCTTCCATTTGCGCCAAGCCCTGCGCACCATGGTGTTCGTAAAGAGTAACGCGTAAAGCAAGCAACTCCGGCGACAAAAATTCCAGCAACCCCGTATACACTTGATTCATGCAGTGAATGGCAGTTTTAGCCCAAGCCTGACTCTGACGCTCTTGCAAGCCTCGAAGACTGTAGGTTTTGCAATTAGCAACGAAGCGGCCGTAGTAGGAATTTGGCAGCAATTGGCCAACGACTGCTACAGAGGGAGCAATAAGAATAAAGTAGTAATACCCCAGGCTAAAGGCGTCCTCCCCTACCTCTTCACACAGCGCCTGATACAAGCGGGCACGAAATAGATCGATGGGCCGCTCCCGATAAGCCCGGCAAACCGTCAAAAGCCCTTCACGAGAATTAAAGTGATAGTTAATGGCAGCTGCGTTACCGCAGCCGGCAGAGCTTACAATATCGGTTACGCGAGCACGGGCGCCATTTATCGCAAACTGCTTTTCAGCAGCATGAATAAGTCGCTCTTTTGTGTCGTCCGCGGGTTTCACCCGCCTGCTGTTCATCGTTAGTAAACCAGCATAATCACTTGCTTCATTACAAAATCAAAGCAGGGGTAATATAGCATGGAATTTTGAACATTGCCGCCAGCAGACAACAAGACCAAGGCGCCCACTATCACCCTCGCAGCATGCGCAATTTCAGTCAATCAAACCCGAAGCCGATACCCCGTCTTGAATATCCAAGCAATCGCAAACAAGCATAACGCCATAAATACCAGCGTCATTGCAACGCTGACACCAACACTCACATCAGAAACCCCATAAAAACTCCACCGAAAGGCACTGATCAGGTACACCACAGGATTGAACAGGGTAATGGTCTGCCACAGGGGCGGAAGCATGCTGATGGAGTAAAAACTGCCGCCGAGGAAGGCCAGCGGGGTGACGATCATAAGCGGCACGATTTGCAGCTTTTCAAAGCCGTCTGCCCACACGCCAATAATAAAACCGAACATGCTGAAGGTGACGGATGTCAGCACCAAGATGCAGACCATCCACACGGGGTGCTGAATTTCGTAGTCTACAAATAGCCTGGCGGTTAGCAGGATGAGCAAGCCAAGCAGGATGGATTTGCTGGCGGCGGCCCCCACATAGCCCGCGACAACCTCTGGCCAGGAAAGGGGGGCGGACAACAACTCGTAGATAGTGCCCGAATAGCGCGGGAAATAAATGCCGAAACTCGCATTGGAAATACTCTCGGTCAACAGCGAGAGCATGATCAAACCGGGAATAATGAACGCGCCGTAGCTGACACCATCAACCTCCACCATTTTGGAGCCTATGGCTGAGCCAAAGACGACAAAGTACAGGGAGGTTGATATAACCGGCGAGGCGATGCTTTGCATAAGCGTGCGAAAGGTTCGCGCCATTTCAAATTTGTAGATGGCGGCTATGGCGTAGAGATTCATGTGCGCGCCCTCACCAGATTCACAAATATTTCTTCCAGAGAGCTCTCGCTGGAGTGCAAATCTTTGAAGTCGATGCCGTGAGCGGCGAGTTTGCGCAGTAGCTCAGCGATACCCGTATGCTCTTCTTGAATATCAAAGGTGTAGACAAGCTGGCGACCTTCATCTTCGAGACTCAGTGGCTCGCCGGCAAGGTCTGGAGGGATGTCGAACAATGGCTCCTGCAAATACAAGGTCAGCTGCTTTTTACCGAGCTTTTGCATAAGGCTGGCTTTGTCGTCTACCAATATAATCTCGCCCTGGTTGATCACGCCGATGCGGTCGGCCATTTCCTCGGCTTCTTCGATATAGTGGGTGGTTAGAATAATGGTCACGCCGCTTTCGCGCAGCTTGCGCACCATCTCCCACATATCGCGGCGCAGCTCGACATCGACCCCGGCGCTAGGCTCATCGAGAAACAGAATCTTGGGTTCGTGAGACAGGGCTTTGGCAATCATCACTCGCCGCTTCATGCCGCCAGACAACTCCATAAGACGCGCCTTGCGCTTATTCCAAAGCGATAGGTCACGCAGTATTTTTTCAATTAAGGCAGGGTTTGGCGCTTTGCCAAACAGGCCGCGACTGAAGGTCACCGTTGCCCAAACACTTTCAAAGGATTCCGTGAATAGCTCCTGGGGCACCAGACCAATGGAGGCGCGCGCCGCGCGAAACTCCTTTTGTACATCATGGCCATCGGCCAGTATTTGGCCGGAACTCGGGTTAACAATGCCGCAAATAGAGCCAATCAGGGTAGTTTTACCGGCGCCATTGGGCCCCAGCAAAGCGAAAATTTCACCGCGCTTAATATCGAGATTAATATCACGCAGGGCGACAAAGCCGGAGCCGTAAGTCTTGTTGAGCTGCTTTACCGATATGATCGAATCCACCGTTCTCCCTCTGAACTCGTTACTATCTACCCCTGTTAAACGGAGCGTAGGGCGATCACTAAGCATAACGCGGATGCCTATACATTGATTCCTTATCCGAACTAAAAAAAAGAACAAGCGTTCTGCGCGGAAGCGCCTAACAGTCTTCGGCTACTAGATCGGCATGGTTATTTGAGACAAGCCGCCTGCCTTGTTATATTTACGCCCTCCCAATTCCGCCCGTAGCTCAGCTGGATAGAGCGCCGCCCTCCGGAGGCGGAGGTCTCAGGTTCGACTCCTGACGGGCGGGCCACCTAGCGGCTAAAATGCATTCCCAACAAGATTGCTAGCTAGCCGCAGACTTAAGGTTTCGCCTGCTCGCCAAGAAAGCGCTGATAGCGCTTGGCACTCTCATTAGGAATTTCGAGCATAGGCATGTGGCCTATGTCGTCCCAGACCGTTACTTCCAGATGATCAATTCCTGAACGCCAAACATCCACGCTACTAACATGAATAATTTTATCTTCCTTGCCCCACAGTAACAGCACCGGCATCTCCAGGTTCGCCAACTGATCGTCTAACGGCGTGCTGGCCATGAGGTCTTCATGAATATGATCGAGCTGCGATTTTCGCTTTTGATAGTCAAGCGCCATGGCATCTAGCACAACTCCGGGAAGCCACGGCGGACTCGCCATTGTCATCGCGAAAAATTCACGAAATTCATCGCCGCTGGTAACCAAAAACGGATTGCGGCCCGACGCAAGCATCTTATCCTTCTCGCTCGGCAAGGGGGAGCTCACCCCGCCCGGGTCTACCAGGGCGGCCGAGAGACTGCGTTCGGGATAACGCAACGCAAAGTCTGCGCTGATAAAGCCCCCCATTGAATTACCAATAAGATGAGCCTTATCAATATTCAGAGCATCCAGTAATTGCGCAAGACGTCGGGACTGCGCACCAACGCTATAATCCAATTCAGCGCTATAGCCTGTTTCGCCGTGCCCGGCCAGATCGGGAATAACAACCCTATAGTCCTCGGCAAAATAGCGCGCGAAACGTAACCACACTTTTTTGTCAGCACTGTAGCCGTGAAGCATTAGTATCACGGGACTATCCTTGGCGCCCGATTCGTAGAAGACGATATCCAGATCGTCAATTTTCTGAACATTCTTTGTAAAACCGTAGACGATCGCTTCTGCCTTCATGGCACTTCGGTACAAAACATCACCAACAAGCGGGTATGTGGAGGCTATCCAGACAACCAATGCGCCAATAAGGACAAAAATGACCGACCGTCTTTTCATTTAACTCTCTTCCATTACTTGGGTTTCGGGTAGTGACTAGTATCAATTACGGATTTCATTTCTCGCCAAATTAAGCTACTCAGCATGCCCAAAGGTAATAGTCTGGCTGCAAGTGCCGTTTTCCAGGAACCCGAGCCATAAACCAGCCGATGCCGCTTTTTGCGTATGGCGGCGATAAGGGCTTCTACAAACTTTTCAGGTGGGGTTGTTAAGTAGTGCTGAGCAAAACCTTTATTGAATTCGTGACGGGCGATGTTGGTCGCGATTCCGCCCGGGTGCACCAGCATGACATTCACCGAACTTTCCTTGAGCTCGGCCATCAGTGATTCCGTATATCCGCGTACCGCAAATTTGCTGCCACAGTAATCGCTGTGGTTGGGCGTACCGATCAAGCCAAAAATACTGGATACATTTATCAGCCAGGCTTCGTCGTGGCTTTGTAGCTGTGACAGAAAGGCCTGAGTACCGTGCACTACCCCAAAATAATTCACATCCATAACACGCCGGTAGGTTTCCAAAGGCGTTTTCCAGCCGGGTTCAGCGCTGCCTTCTATTCCCGCATTATTGATCAGGAGTTGGGCTGGCCCGAGTTCTGCGCGCACACGATTGGCAAACTCAGAGACCTCATTCGGATCCGCCACGTTTACGCGAATCTGCAGGCATGCCTGAGCGTCGAGAAGGCGTACCGTTTCAGCTAGCCCCACCTCATCGACGTCGCATAAACCCAGCCGGCAACCGAGACCCGCAAATGCCTGCGCATAAGCCCTACCCATACCCGAGCCGGCGCCAGTAATGACAACAACCTTTTCACCGAAATCTTGCATTGTTTTACTCGCTATGAATTTTCTGTCGCGGTGACAAGCTGGTGGTCTGTTTCAGAAAATCGCTTGGCCCAGCGCCGGTAGGTGAAGCTGAAGCCGGGGAACATCGCGATGACGTGGCCGCTGTCGCTTTGATACCAGCTGCGGCAACCTCCGGACTTCCAAACGGTGCGCTCCATTTCGGAATGGATTAGCCTGGTATAGCGCGATTCTGCTGTCTTACTGACCTCGATGCTTGACGCCTCGGAGCGACGGACTTTGTTAATACAACGGACGATGTACTCCATTTGAGACTCTATAATAAATAGAGCGGAGGTATGCCCAATACCAGTATTGGGACCGGTAACGATAAAAAAGTTCGGAAAGCCCGGCACCGTTGTACCCAGATAGGCCCGTGGAAATTCTTTCCAGAAATCGCTGAGTTTTTCCGAATCTTTTCCAATAACCGGATAAGAGATTAATCCATCGGTCGCGTCGTAACCCGTGGAATAAACGATCAGGTCGAGATCGATAGCCTCACCCTTAGTGGTAACAATGCCGCCGGGGGTAATACGCGCGATGCTGTCGTCGCTGTCATGCAGGGTGACATGCGATTTTGACAGTGCCGGATACAAGGTATCTGACAAAATTATGCGCTTGCAGCCGATGGTGTAATTTGGTGTTAGCTGTCGCCGTAATTCCGGGTCTGATATCTGCTTATTAAGGAGCTTGGTGGCTCTGCTGCCTGCGACGATTTTTAGAAAAGTTTTAGAGTATTTGAATCCTAAAACCCGGCCTTCCAATGCCCAGTAGACGATTTTTCTTAATAGCTGATAGAAAAACGGGCGCTGCAGCAGTCGACGCTGCCAAGGTTTAAAGTGGTAGTCAGGTCTGGAAATCACCCAGTGCGGCGTGCGCTGGAAAACATGCAACTCAGAAACATCATCGGTAATGGCGGGGATCACTTGCGCTGCACTGGCACCGCTACCGATTACGGCAACCTTTTTATTGCGATGATCATAATCATCGTTCCAGTTGTTGGTGTGAAAGCTTTCACCGGTAAATTCTTCTTGGCCCGGAAACTTCGGGGTGACCGGCGTACTCAGCGGCCCCGATGCGTTGATGACAAAGCGCGCATGAACTGATTTTTGGTCACTGCTGGAGATTTCCCATTCTTGCTTGTCGTCTTGCCAAACAGTTTTCGAGACATTCCAGTTGGTTAGTGTCTTATCAGCAAGGCCGTGCTTGTCGATCACATGCCGGGTATAGGCGCGAAGCTCGTCGCCTTCGGCGAATAGTTGCGACCAATCGTAGGGCTCGCTTGCGAGTGAGTAGAGAACTGATTGGACATCAACGGCGGCACCCGGATAACGGTTTTGGCACCAGGTGCCCCCCATGAAACTACGTCGCTCCAGTATCACGAAGTTGTCGACACCGGTGTTCAGCAGATTTATGGCCGCGCAGATGCCGCCAAAACCACTGCCAATTATTGCTACTTCGTATTGATTGTCCATGCCATCCTTTTAGCTATTAGCCACTAACTGCGGCCTGATCTTAGGTAACGATGCGTGTCGCACTTTACGGTTGTGCTTCGCCACCGTCAATTCAATCAAACTAGAAAATGGCATCACTAAAAAAATGGCGAGTGAATGCAATTCCTTGCATCACACTCGCCCTACAGAGTCACTCACTATTGCCGGCTTTTAATCAACAGAAGGGATAAAAGAGTAAACGCGGCCCTAGTTCAGCGCTTATAATTGATTATCTAAGCTACAGGCCTCTGATTTAAATGGATTAATAGAGAAACACGGTCCTTCACGTGAAGCTTTTCGTAAATACTCGTCAAATGCGCCTTTACCGTGCGCTCAGTGATATTGCACAGCATCGCGACCTCTTTATTACTTTTTCCGTTTGCGACACAAGTCACAATCTCCCGTTCGCGATCGGTCAGTAGCTGCAATCTATCAAGGTCTGCATCCTCAGGCTCGGAACTGCGCTGAGCGATCCGAAAGACATCTTTTAGCATGGCCGGCGGATACCAGCTCGCGCCATCGCGCAACATCCTGAACATTTGCAGATAATGCTGAGCCGCCATGTAACTATTGCAGTAGCCCAAAATGCCTTTTTCGGTAAAGAGCAAAAGTTTTCGCGTATCAGGCAAATCATCGGCAAGCGCCACAATGGTGTGACTGCCTGCACAACGCTCAATATAGGCAGAGACCTCATCTTCACCAAAGGACGATAAGTGAACCAGACTCACGCGTCTGCCATCGTATGTTTCGGGCGCTCCGAGAGAACCCTGAAAATACACATCACTATCGACTATCGATTCGATATGCCGCTTGAAAGCACTGGAGCGTGAACAGACCAGTATCGACATCTAATTTTCCGTCAAGGCCTTTTGCAGACCCCTGTTAATAGGCTTAAGTAGATAGCCCAGTATTGTCTTTTTCCCGGTAATAATATCCGCTTCGCTGGTCATACCAACCTTAAGAGGCAACATCTGGCTTTCATGTCCCAAGTAGGTTTGATCGGGCTGAACACGCACCACATAGTAGGATTCGCCATTATCGTCAGTGACCGTATCGGCGCTTACAAAAGATACCCGTCCGGTCAGGCTGCCGTGAATGGCAAAATCGTAGGCAGAAAATTTAAGAATCGCTTTCTGGTCAACTTTTATGAGTGCTATATCAGCGGGCTTTATGCGCACCTCGGCCAAGATCGACTCCCCTACCGGCACAATTTCCAAGACTTGCTCGCCCGGCTTAACGACGCCACCGATAGAATTGGCATAAAGACGCATGACGACGCCTTGTACCGGGGAACGCAGTGTCGTTCGACTAACCCGATCTTCCAGCGCCGTCTGGGTTTGCTTAATGCGAGACAATTCTGCCGTAACTTCATTTAGCTCACGCTTCGCTTCGTTGCGGGAGTCAAGCTCGATCTGGCTAAGTTTTCGCCTTGCTTCTTCGATTGACGAACTCAGGCGCGCCATGGATATTGTTGCGATCTCCAGCTCACCTTCCATTTCGGATTCACGCTGTCGCAACTGCAAGTAATCTATCTCACTGATAATGCGTTCGCGCACGAGTGGTTTCTTAATGGCAATCTCTTCACGCACAAGCCCCAACGCTTTTTTAAGCTGGCGCTCTTTAGACGAGGCCTCTTCAAGGCTTCTTTTCTGCTGCTTTAGTTGCTGCTCATAAATATTGATTGTAGCGTCAAGCTGCTGCCGGTTACTTTCGAACAAGCTTCTTTCAGAGCGAACCTGGTCTGGTATTATTTCTGCTATGTCCTGGTCGACAACAAACTCTTCATCATAAGCAGCCGCTCGCAAGCGAATACTGCGTGCCAGAAGCTCATAATATTTCAACCGATTCTCCTGAAAGGAGCTTGAAAAGGCGACATCACTCAACTTAAGAAGAGGCTGATTGGCTTTAACCAAATCGCCTTCGCGCGCGAGAATTTCTGTGACCACGCCACCTTCCAAACTCTGAACTTGCTGCACCTGCCTTGCAGGTATTACCTTACCGGCGCCGCGAACAACCACATCGATATCTGCCCAGGCCATCCAGATTAGCGCCGCGCCAAAGAAACTCGCCACGAGCGCGAGAACGATGATCATATTCTTCGGCGAACGCTGAACGACAGCGGCCGACAGACTGCGCATATACGCCAGATCGTCATCACTACGCAAAGATTTGGATTTTGGTTCCATTTTATATATCTACTTATTTGCCAAGGCTTTTCAAGGTTTCCACAACTTTCTGTTTCGGGCCGTCCATGAGTATTCGCCCCTCCTCTACCACAATTAACCTCTCAACAAGATCGAGCATCGAGGTCTTATGAGTAATCAACAACAATGTTTTATCGCGAGTATGGGCAAACAACTTTCGCTTCATCATCGTCTCCGTCGCATTGTCCATGTTGCTGGTTGGCTCATCCAATACGATAATTGACTCGTTGAGCAAAAGCGCGCGACCCAAGGCTATTGATTGGCGTTGCCCCCCTGACAAACTGGCACCGCTCTCACCGACCTGAGTGTCAAAGCCTGCCGGCAATTTGTTAACAAATTGGTCCACTCCACACAAACCAGCCACATTCAAAAGCTGGACATCGTCGACCTGTGGATCCCGATATATCAGGTTATCCCTGATCGTACCCCGCATCAGCTGTACATCCTGCGACATATAACCTATATGTTGACGCAAATCTGCCGGGTCAATTTGATTGGAATTAATGCCGTCTATTGCAATTGATCCGTGATCAGGCTCATACAGACCCAGCAAAAGTTTCGCCAGGCTACTCTTGCCAGAGCCAACCTTGCCTATAACGCCGATGTGCTCCCCCGGCTTCACCTCGAACGACACATCAGACAGGGTCGCCATTTCAGCGTCCGGGTAGGTAAACGCCACATTTTTGAATTCGATGTGCCCCTTGAATTCGGGGCGCCTGACATACTGTTTGTTTTCAGGGCGCTCAACAGGCATTTGCATAATGTCATTAAGCGCATTGTAGGCGACCTGGGTTTGCTCATACTGCGAGATCAAGGTGGCTACCTGCGCCATGGGCGCAACGGCACGCGAGGAGAGCATAACCGCCGCAATCAAACCGCCAAGCGTCAAGGCCTGGTCACTTATCTGGTAAACGCCCAGCACAATAATGCCAACCGTATTGAGCTGCATCAAAAACTGCGTGACAACCCCAATAGAACTGGACAGCAGGCGACTGCGCATAGACTTCTGCGCTATTTCCCCCGAAGACTCCTCCCACACCCACTGCGAGTGACTTGAAGCACCCAATGTTTTGATCGTTTGGATATTACTCAAGCTCTCAATCAAATGTGCGTTCTTGCTGGCACTGGCCTCTAGCGTCGATTCAATACTTTCGCGCAGCGGTTTCATTAGACAAAGGCTGTAAAGCAATAAAAGCGCAGCAACAATAATCGGGATGGAAACGAGCGGACCACCGATATACCAAACCAATACGAGCAGAAGCAAGGAGAATGGCAAGTCCACCAAAGTACTCACGGTCGAGGCAGCGAAAAAATTCCGCAAGCTCTCAAATTCACGCAGGTTACTGGCAAAAGCGCCCACGCTAACAGGCCATTGACTCATCTTCAGGTTCAATACTTGCTCAAAAATCCTGGATGACATGATTACGTCGCTTTTCCTACCGGCAATCTCGAGGAAATAGGTCCGTATCAAGCGCACACCGGCGTCAAAGGTGAAAATTACAAGAGCACCTATCGCCAAAACCCACAGGGTCTCGACCGCGTCATTGGGCACCACGCGATCGTAGACATTCATTGTAAACAAGGGCGTGGCTACGACAAACAGGTTCACCAATACGGAGGCCACCAATACACTGGCAAAAATTTCTTTGGACAACTTCAAAGTGTCCCAAAACCAATGACCACCGGTTTCTGCAACTTTTTTTCTGCTAAAGACTTCCTGCTTAAACTCCTTCTTTAACAAAAAGGCAAAGCCCGTGTAGGACTTTTCGAGCTTTGCCAGCTCTATCCACTCGGAACCATCACCCACGTCAGGGAAAACGACGCGCGCGCGCTGATTTTTTTTATCTAACTCGTCGAGAATGCAAGCATCCCGATCGTTGAGCACCAGTATGCAAGGTAACAACAGGTCCGAAATTTTATCCAAATCGCGCTTGATGAGGCGCGAGGCAAAACCGGCACGCTTGGCAACACGCTGAAACATCCCCCTGGATTTATCGATGGAAAACAGCTCCGGACCTTTAGCGCCCGGCTCGACGGGAAGCCCTGATATCAATGAATCAACCGACACCGGCCGATTGTACAAGCGCGAGAATATAACCAGACAATTCAGCAGCGGATCAAATGAGTGCTCTATTTGAGTCATATTATTTTCTCAGGTTTTCCCAAAAAATTGCCCTGCATGCCATCAATCCCCAAGGTTAACAAATGTTCAAACAATTCCTGCTCATCAACGCCGACAGCAATAATTTTTATGTCCAATGTTCTCGTAATATTTCGCAGCGCCTTATAACCGGCGGAAGCATTGCCACTGCTAATGTGAGCCAGGGTTTCCGCACTGATTTTGATATAATCCGGATTAATAGACTGCAGGGTATCCAGCGGGATATCCAAATCCAAACGGTCGACGCCAAAACTGTGGCCAAAACGGCGGGCGGCCGCAGCCAGTTTAGTAATACGTTCAGGGTACTGCTTAACCGAGTCGTGCGTCACTTCAACGCAAAGCGCAGCAGGACCTTTTCGAAAATAAGCCAATATGCGATTAAACTCGGCCGTGTCATCTGCGCTACCTATAAATACATCCGAGAAATTGATAGCGAGCGCGCCAATTTCCTTGTGCGAAATGATAGAAGGCAGCAGGTCATTTACCTTTCTATAAATTGCCAATTCAAAACCCAGTGCAACCGCCATTGGCATAAAAATTCCGGCAGGAATTGCCACGCCGTTCTCATCGTTTAGGCGAACTAATACCTCCCGGTGCAAGACCCTTCCGCTTGCATCCATTGCCGGCTGGGCCACGAGATAGAATTTATCGCTAACAAGAGCCCGCTCAAAGTAGTCGCGCCATTGTGTCCGCCCCTGCGGCAAAGAGAGGTGCCTGGCCTCGGCGGCGGCGTACTGATAGGGACCTGTCGTCTGCGCCTTGCTTAGTAACAAATCGATCTCAGAAAGAGCTTGGCCGATAACGCTTCCACCCGATAGCCCGGCAATTCCGCCCACCAGGTATACGCCATCCGCGGAGTCTGGTTGCTTGGCTGCGAACGCCTCAAACAGGGATGCGATCGTCTCGACTGCAACCCTTTGTTTTGCGTTCACCAACAGGGCAAATTCATCATCATTAATGCGAGCAAATTTAAACTCTGATCGTGCACTCAACTTATCACGAATAAGCTTGGCCAAACACAG
>JBFJTG010000052.1:0-19878 GCA_041625575.1 Litorivivens sp. | reverse complement strand
TACTGGGACATAGTCGCCCACGAGGAGCTTAAGCAGCGCCCGGCAAGAGAATTGCTCCAAATAACCCGCCAACACCTCGAACTAGCCGCAAGCCGCCGGGGGGAAAGCGCTAAAATACGCATAACACCAGACGATGAACGCGGCATTCTGGTCTTTGAGATGGTCGCCAGCGATACCCCTTTCATTTTTGACTCCATCTCCAACCTCATTTACGACAACGGCTACAACGTACTGTTATCCAACCACCCCATACTGTGGGTAAAGCGCAATGGCCGCGGCCAGCTGCAAGACATTACCGCCCTCGATCGCAAGCAACAGCAAAACACCCAATACAGCGCTGAATCCTTTGTTCGCTACGAGCTGGAAGCCGGGACCAACGCCCTGCCCCCGGCCCAGCTCAAAGAACGGGTGCGCAGGACACTCGCCGACATCCAAGTGGTGGTTGACAACTGGCAGGCGATGGGTGCACACGCATCGTCCTTGCAACAGCACTACCAACACAGCAAAGCGCCGCTCAAGCCTCGCGCTCGCCGACAGGTTTGCAATTTCCTCAATTGGATAACCGCGAACAATCTGACCTTTATCGCCTACAGTCAACAACAACTGGTCGTCCGAGATGGCAAAAGACGTTTTGTTGAAGTACCCGACACGCGACTGGGTTTGAAACTCGAATCAGCACCCTGGGATCATATTTGTGATCCGGAAGAACAGCAGCAAACCCTGGATCGCTATCTGGATAGCCAGCGGGTCCTAACCATTACCAAGTCGACCGAACGCTCACCGGTACGACGGTTTGTACCCATGGACTACATAGCCATTAAGGATTTTGATGAGCTCGGAGTGTTAACCGGCGAACATCGCTTTTATGGTCTTATGACACGCTCGGCCTACAACAGCCGCGCACTCGACATCCCTTTACTGGCCGACCGCATTCAGGCCGTCATGGAAATGGCGCATTTTCCCCCGGGCAGTCATAACGCAAAAATGCTGCTGCAAATTCTGGAAACCTTCCCCCGCGACGAGCTTTTTCAAAGCAGCACCAAAACCCTCTTCAGCACCTCAATGGGTGTACTGGCCATAGAGGAGCATAATCGCGTCCGTGTTTTCAGTCGGGCCGATCCATTCCATCGCTACCACTCTATTTTGGTCTACATTCCCCGGGAAAATTACAGCCAGGCTATTCGCGAGAAAATTCAGAACGTTGTTGCAACCGCGCTGAATGCCGAGCGATGTGAGTTCAATATTTTCTTTACTGATTCACGGATGGCGCGATTGCAGCTAATCGCGCAAATGCCCGTCAATTCGCACCTGCGTGTTGACAGTCATTCACTCGAGAAACTTGTCGAAGGTATTACCGAAAGCTGGCACGGCAAACTCAAAAAGTTGCTGCTGCAACATTATGAGCGCCGCGATGCCCAGGCCATCTACCGTTACTATGCCGACGGTTTTAGTCCTGCCTATATTGCCAAGACAGTTACCGATAAAGCGTTTTTCGATATCGAACAACTTGAAACGCTTCATTCAAGCATTGCTCCGGTATCCGTCAGAATTTATCGTGACATATCGCGGCGCGAAAATCGCGTTGAACTGCGCTGCTATTTCAAAACACAGCCACTCCCCCTGTCTGAAATACAACCTCGACTAAACAACCTCGGCCTCAGGTTACTGATGGAAGACCTTTATCCCGTTGAGGGGGCCGACGGCAATTGCTATTGGGTTCAGGACTTTCGCGCCGAAGTGGCGGTCAACATAAATCAATTATTTTGGAATGACTCATCACATTTTGAACGCGCGTTCGTCGCCATCTATGAAGGCTTATGTGACGACGATGACTTCAATCGCCTGATTATCAGCGCCGACGTTAACTGGCGCGAGGCCGGCCTACTGCGCAGCTACTGTCGCTACCTGAAACAGCTTGGCAGCAGTTTCGAGCAAGCCTATCTCAGTAGACTCCTCGTCGACAACGGCAGCATTGCGCGTCTCTTAATCGATATGTTTCACGCACGTTTTGCGCCCACACTCAAAGACGGAGAAACGCGCTTTACCAAGCTTGAAGAACAGCTTGAAATTGCGCTGGAGAACGTAAAAAGTCTGGATGCCGACCGACTCTTTAGGTCACTTAGACACTTGATTCGAGCGACCTTGCGAAGCAACTATTATCTTAGCGAAAACGATCCCGTCTACGTGTTTAAATTGTCGACCCGTGACATTCCGGAAGCGCCTTTACCCCGCCCGCGCTACGAAATATGGGTACATTCACCGCGAGTAGAAGCCGTTCATTTGCGTGGCGACAAAGTCGCACGCGGCGGTTTGCGCTGGTCTGATCGGCCCGAAGATTTTCGAACCGAAGTGCTCGGCTTAGTCAAATCCCAGATGGTGAAAAACGCCGTTATTGTGCCGGTCGGCGCCAAAGGAGGCTTTGTTTGCAGGAAACTCCCCGTCAACGGCGACCGAAATGCTATTCAGGAAGAAGTGATTGCCAGCTACAAGACTTTTATCAATGCAATGTTATCAATCACCGACAATCTGAAGGCTAACAAAGTGGTTCGCCCGAAGGCCCTGGTTTGCCACGACGACGACGACCCCTATCTCGTCGTGGCCGCTGACAAAGGCACCGCAGCGTTTTCCGACATCGCAAATGCTATTTCCGAAGAGCATAATTTCTGGATTGGTGACGCCTTCGCTTCCGGCGGGTCAAATGGCTATGACCATAAAAAAATGGGCATAACCGCCAAAGGAGCATGGGAAGCGGTCAAAAGGCATTTCCGCGAGCTGGGGCGAGATATCCAGCAACAGGAGTTTACGGTCATTGGCGTTGGCGATATGGCGGGCGACGTCTTTGGCAACGGCATGCTGCTATCGAAGCAGATAAAACTATTGGCAGCTTTCAATCACCTCCACATTTTTGTTGACCCAAACCCCGACGCTGCCAGCTCCTGGGCCGAACGCCAACGCCTGTTCAAACTGCCCCGTTCGAGCTGGGCAGATTATGACTCCACACTTTTATCAAAGGGGGCTGCGATCTATTCCCGCAGCGACAAGCGTATTAGTCCTAGCGCCGAAGCATGCAAAGCTCTCGGCCTCAGCCCCGGCAACTACACTCCCGACGAACTGATTCACGAAATCCTCAAGGCTCCCGTCGACCTATTGTGGAACGGTGGCATTGGTACCTATGTCAAAGCCGAACAAGAAACGCATGCACAAGCCGGCGACCGCGCTAATGATGCAATCCGAGTAAACGGCCGGGAACTGCGCTGCAAAGCCGTTGGCGAAGGCGGCAATCTCGGAATGACCCAGGCGGGCCGCATAGAATTCTGCCAGAACGGCGGACGCTGTAATTCCGACTTTATTGATAACTCCGCCGGAGTCGATTCCTCGGATAACGAGGTCAACATTAAGATCTTGTTGAATCAGATAATTCTCGATAGAAAAATAACACTAAAAGAACGCAATGCTCTGCTCAAAAAAATGACACCCGATGTCGAGCGCCACGTCTTGCGCAACAATTATCTGCAAACACAATCCATAAGCATGCTGGCCTCCCAATCTCCTGAGCGACTTGGCGAACAGGCCGAACTGATCAGAATTCTGGAACGCGATGCGGGTTTGGATCGAAAATTGGAGAATCTACCCGACGAAAAGACACTGCAAACGCGACGCACTGCCGGGAAAGGCTTAACCCGCCCGGAGTTGGCCTGTCTAATGTCCTACGCCAAGATCAACATCAACAAGATACTGCTGGACTCCAGCGTGCCCGAAGATCCCTATCTCGCTCAGGAGCTGCAACACTATTTCCCTTCGCGCTTATCCGAGAGCTACCCGACCTATATCGGCAAGCACCGCTTGCGACGCGAAATTATATGTACGGTCATAACCAACAGTCTGGTCAATCGCATGGGTAATGCCTTTGCCCATCGACTTAACGACGAATTGGGAACCAGTTTCGACGATATGGCTCGCGCCTATACCATCGCCAGAGACCTGTTTGGTGTGCGTGGACTTTGGCAGCAGATCGAGGCATTGGACAATAAAGTTGCCGATGAAATTCAGATTAGGATGATGGTGGAGGTTCGCCGCCTGATTAAACACGTCACTCTTTGGCTGCTCAACAGCAAACTGGCGCTGAGCGACATTCAGTCCATTATCAAACGCTACCAGCCGGAAGTGGCACTCTTGAGCTCAAGCATTGACAACTACTTCTCTGCAGATGAACAACAATTATTGGAACAGCGCATGCAGTTTTATCGCGAGCACAAAGTTCCAGAGGCCGTGATACGCAGAGTCGTCGTTCTCAAAGCCCTCTTCGCGTGCCCTGATATAACCTGGCTAAAAGAGCAGACAGCGCAACCACCAGAAGCGCTTGCCGAAATCTATTTCCGACTGGCCGAATCACTACAAATCACCTGGGTACGACGGCAAATCGACTTACTGCAGGCCGACTCCCGCTGGCACGCATTGGCACGCAATGCCTTGCGCGATGACCTCTATCAAAGACACCGGGACTTGTGCGCAAAGGTCGCAGGTGAAATTGATTGCAAGCAGAAAGTAGCACCGCAGCTTGCGGCATGGATTGATTTGCATAAAGTGCAAACCGACTACTTGCTCAACCTGGTAACAGAGATCAAAACGACCCAGCAGACAGACTATATGAGCCTCTCGGTTGTCTTGCGCCAACTGGGCAGACTGGCCACTTAAAAAGACGAACCCGGTTCTTTCAGAAAGTCTGATTCTTCTGCACTTGAGGCACGCCCGAGCAGCTCGTTACGGTGGGGGAAACGTCCAAAGCGCGCAATAATATCGTAATGCCGGCGGGCAAAATCAAGATAGCCCTGAAATAACAATTTCTCATAGCTCGCAGCGCCTGACAATAACTCTTCAAACAACGCGACGGAAAGCTGCTGACATGCTAAATCTTCGGCATGCTCCAGCGGCAAATAAAAGAAAACGCGTTCGATAGGACGCAAACTTCGGTGCACACCCAGCTCAAGCCCCTCCTCACACCAACGCAAGGCCAATTTATCCGCCTCAAAAGCTTGAGCTTTATCACGAAAAATATTGCGCCGGAATTGATCGATCAAAATAATCGCGGCCAGGCGTCCTTCCGGATGCTCCAGCCAATGCAATAAACTGCCGGCGCTGGCTTGCTCAACGCGGTGAGAGAATTTCGCCCAAATGAGCTGATCCGCTTCTGGCGATTTGCTCCACCACAGGGCGGACTTTTCTTCCGCAACCTGCACGTCGTCGCTGGCTTCGCCAAACCAGAACGCCAGCACATACTGCCAGTCTTCTACGGGTTCATACATAAACGATATTCCGCTTGCAACAGAGCCGAAGGTACACCATCTAATCGATCAATCGCAATGCACAAACAAAAAGCCCCCGAAGGATCGGGGGCCTTTAAGATTGTGGTATGGAAGGTGACTAGAGTGAGCTTGGCTAGCGCAGGCTCTGATTTAAATTATCGAGCACTTTCTGGCCCGGGCAGAGTTCGCTTTCGTTAAGGTCGCGCAGTGGTTTGATGCTAGTACCTATGATCTCATGTAAATCGCGCGAGTCTTCATCCATAAACAACAGCCCGGTCAATATCTGGTCTTTCGCCTTGTAGTCCTTAATCAGGCGCAGCGCAGAGCGACGGCTGCCAAGATCCAGTTCCGGATCGGCCTTTTGCAAATGCACCACCGACCCGTCGTGCAAAGTCACTTCTTGTGACTCGCCCGGAGCGTAGCTAGTGGTTATTTCACGCTTAACCGGCACAAAATCCACGGTACCGGTGGCGGCCAAATGCTCGCGAACATGCTCATAGCCCTTGGTGGAACCCGGATTGTTGTTAAAGGTTACACAGGGCGAGACCACATCGATAAACGCAAAACCGCGGTGTGAAATGGCGGCTTTGATTAAAGGCACTAACTGCTCTCTGTCACCGGAAAAGCTGCGAGCGACAAAAGTGGCGCCCAGTTGCAGCGCAACACTTACCAGATCGATAGGCTCGAAGGGATTAGGCTCGCCTTTCTTACTGGTGGAACCAATATCCGCTGTCGCAGAGTCCTGTCCCTTGGTCAGCCCGTAACAACCATTATTCTCAACCACGTACATCATATTAAGATTACGCCGCACGGCGTGGGTAAATTGACCCATGCCGATGGAGGCCGTATCGCCGTCGCCTGACACGCCGATGTAAATCATCTCCCGATTGGCAAGATTGGCACCGGTCGCAACCGAGGGCATACGCCCGTGTACCGAGTTAAAGCCGTGAGAGTTCCCCAAAAAATAGGTGGGCGTTTTCGAGGAACAACCAATGCCCGACAATTTAGCGACCTTGTGTGGCTCAATCGACATGTCGAAGCATGCCTGCACAATCGCGGCACTGATCGAATCATGGCCGCAACCTGCGCACAGGGTAGAGATAGCGCCCTCATAATTGCGACGGGTATAGCCCAGCTCGTTAACAGGCAGCTCGGGATGACGAAAATTAGGACGTTGATATGTCATCGATACTTACTCCTTGCTACCGGTTTTTTTATGCAGCGGCCTGACATTGTCACCCCGACAGACACTGGCAATTTTGTCGCGAATCTGGCGCGCCGTTATTGGCGTACCGTTGTAATTCAACACAGACAAGAGCCGCTTGGGCGACACTTCGCATTCGTTAACTAGCAGGGAGCGCAACTGGGCATCCCGGTTCTGCTCAACCACAAAAACCTTTTCGTGCTGCTCAATAAAGTCTTCCACCTGCTGATTGAAGGGAAAAGCCCTCACACGCAGGCTATCGACACGAATGCCTTCTTCGGCCAGATAATCGATCGCTTCGAGGGTCGCGTCGCGGCTGGTACCAAAATGGATTACGCCAATGCTATTGCCTTCACCGATAACCACGGGTTCCGGTACCAGTGTTTTGGCGCTTTCCCATTTTTTGAGTAATCGCTGCATATTGCGCTCGTATTCATCACCGTCTTCGGTATACACCGCGTATTCATCGCGCGAGGTACCGCGTGTAAAAAACGCGCCCTTGGTCGGGTGAGTACCAGGGTAAGTCCGGTAAGGAATGCCGTCACCGTCAACGTCCCGATAACGCCCGAAACGCTCACTCATATTTTCCAGCTCGTCCGCGGAAAACACCTTGCCTCGCTTATACTCGCGACCGTCTTCCCAAACCAGGGGTTCAGACATATTGTCGTTCATGCCAAGATCGAGGTCGGTGAGCAAAATGACGGGCGTCTGCAAGGTTTCCGCCAGATCAAAGGCATCGGCAGTCATGTCGAAGCATTCTTTCGGGGTTGATGGAAATAACAGGACTTGCTTGGTGTCGCCGTGAGAGGCATAGGCGCAAGCCAGCACATCGGACTGTTGGGTTCGCGTTGGCATACCCGTTGACGGGCCCGCTCTTTGTACGTCAATCAGCACGGTAGGAATCTCTGCAAAATAGGCCAGGCCCAGAAACTCGCTCATCAGCGAAATACCGGGACCGCTGGTTGCCGTAAAGGCCCGCGCACCATTCCAGCTCGCACCAATCACCATACCAATCGCGGCTAGCTCATCTTCAGCTTGCACGATTGCATAATTTTTATTGCCGCTACCCGGATCAATACGCAGACGCTTACAGTACTTATCAAAGCCATCGACCACCGACGTGGACGGTGTAATGGGGTACCATGCCGCAACAGTTGCTCCACCATAAATGGCACCGAGTGCAGCAGCGGTGTTACCGTCGATCAGAATGCGATCACCCACCTCATCCCGACGTTCTACCCGGACTCCCAAGGGGCATTCGTAATTTTCGCGCGCATAGTGATAACCCAATTCCAGAGCATGTACGTTTGGAACTATAAGCTTTTCCTTGCCACGAAACTGGTCCGACACCAGCCCGGTCAGCACATCAAACTCGATATCCAGGAGCGCAGCTAATGCACCCACATATATAACATTACGAAATAATTGACGTTGACGGGGGTCGGCATATTCTCGCTGACAAATTTCCATAAGCGGCACGCCGACAATATTAATGTCGTTGCGCACCATACGGATATCGAGCGGCTTGCTCGAGTCGTATAGAAAATACCCCCCCGGCTCCACTTCGCGAATATCCTTGGCCATGCTCTGCGGATTCACACAGACCATAAAGTCAACGCCACCGCGCCGACCCAAGTAGCCTTTTTCGCTGACACGCACTTCATACCAGGTCGGTAATCCCTGGATATTGGAGGGGAAGATATTCTTTGGGCTGACCGGCAGGCCCATGCGAAATAGTGCCTTGGCAAACATATTGTTGGCACTGGCCGAACCGGTGCCGTTTACGTTGGCGAACTTGATAACAAAATCGTTGACTGCTTCTATTCGTCTCATAGTTCTGCCCTACTGCCCCGCTTTAGTGACGGAATAATAAAATTTCTGCATATCCCAAGCTGCCGTTGGACAGCGCTCGGCGCATAAACCGCAGTGCAGGCAGACATCTTCGTCCTTCACCATGGCGCGGCCGGTAGGCAGGTCTTCAGAGACATAAATATCCTGCGCCAGATTACCTGCAGGCATCTTTAAATTCTGGCGCAAGACTTCCTCGTCCTGATTCACTGCAAAAGTCAGGCAGTCCGTCGGGCAGATATCAATGCAGGCATCACATTCAATACAGCGATCTTCAGCAAATACTGTTTGCACATCGCAGTTCAGACAACGCTGGGCTTCTTTGAGTGCAGTCGCAACATCAAAACCCAACTCCACTTCCAGCTTGCGATCGCTAAGCGTTTTTGCCAGTTCAGCTTGCGGCACGACATAGCGCATGTCGTCTTCCACCTGACTATCGTAACTCCACTCATGAATGCCCATCTTCTGGCTAACCAGCGTCACTCCCGGAGCAGGACGCTCGCTCACGTCCTCGCCGGAACAAAAGCGATCAATCGAAATAGCGGCCTGGTGGCCGTGGGCCACGGCAGTAATCACATTCTCCGGACCAAAGGCAGCATCGCCTCCGAAGAAAACCCTGTCGTTTGTAGACTGAAAGGTCGTTTCGTTAACAACCGGCATGTCCCACTTGCCAAACTCAATACCGATATCACGCTCTATCCAGGGAAAACTGTTCTCCTGACCAATTGCCATCAAGACATCGTCGCATTCAACCAGTACAGGGTCTTCGTCAATTGGCAGCAAGGTGCGCTTGCCCTTGTCGTCGTATACCGCTTCGACTTTCTCAAACAGAACACCTTTGAGCCTGCCATTCTCGAGGACAAATTCTTTGGGCACATGATTATCAATGATCGGAATGCCTTCATGCATGGCATCTTCTTTTTCCCAGGTGGACGCTTTCATCTCGGCAAAGGGGCTACGCACTATCACCTGAACGTCATTGCTGCCCAAGCGGCGCGCCGTTCGACAGCAATCCATAGCGGTATTGCCGCCACCCAACACAATCACCTTTTTGCCCACCGAATCGATATGACCAAAGGCCACACTTGCCAGCCAATCGATACCGATATGGATGTTATCGCCTGCCTCCTCGCGACCCGGCAGATTCAGGTCGCGCCCGCGCGGTGCGCCGGTGCCGACAAACACGGCGTCGTAATCCTTGTCGAGAATCGATTTCAGGCTGTCAACATAGGTATTGAACTGGGTCATCACGCCCATATCGAGAATGAGATTAACTTCTTCATTCAGAACTTCTTCGGGCAAACGAAAAGCCGGGATCTGACTGCGCATAAAACCGCCGCCAGCCGGTTGGTCATCGTACAGGTCTATGGAATAGCCAAGCGGCATCAAATCCCGCGCCACCGTTAGCGATGCCGGCCCGCCGCCGAGCAGTGCAATCTTTTTGCCGTTCTTGGTTTTGGGAATTTGGGGGAGGCGCTGGGTAATATCCGACTTATTGTCGGCGGCTACCCTTTTCAGACGACAAATGGCCACCGGCTCCTGATCCAGGCGACCGCGCCGGCAGGCTGGCTCGCAGGGTCTGTCACAGGTCCGGCCGAGCACACCGGGAAACACATTGGATTCCCAGTTGATCATGTAGGCGTCTGTATAGCGTTGAGCGGCGATGAGGCGGATGTATTCCGGAACCGGCGTGTGTGCCGGGCAGGCATACTGACAATCAACCACCTTGTGAAAATATTCGGGGTCTTTGACGTCTGTTGGTTTCAATGTGCTTCCCGTTATCTGTCCTGTTTAGCGACCAGCACCGGGTAAGAGGCTTATAGCTAAAACAGCTTTACACCGGCCCAAACAGGGCGATTACAGCACATTGATAGTGAGAATTCAGCAAATAAATACAGAAAATAGTATGAAAATTCCGAAAGAAATCATCGGTATAGGCTTTCGTCCGCCCTGTAAAAAATTAACAAAACAAGCTATTTCCTGAAATTTAGAACCAACCGAAAAACCAGCCACCGCGCTCCAGCTCTTCGCGACAACTAGCCAACTGCTGGGCGTAGCTCTGGGAGCGCGCAGACACTTTATGGGCGACCCGCTTTAGCCATTCTTTCTTGGCATAGGTCCTGCGATTAAAGCCACCATGCCCCTCGTGGTAGGCCAGATAAAGGTGGTAGGTATCCGCGGGGTTGATATTGCACATTCGCGCGGATTGATGGTTGTACCAGCCAACAAAGTCGACCGCATCGCCAAAATCGTCCCTATCCGCTCCTCGATAGCCGCCCTTCTTCAGATACCAATCCCAAGTATCGTCTTTGGCTTGAGCAAAACCGTAGGCATCCGACATCCGACCGGCAGGAATAATCCAAAGGAAGTACTTACGAGGCGGCTTGGCATAGGCACGAAAGCGCGATTCCTGGTGGATAATGGCCATCATCGTCGGAATGGGCGAGCCCCAACGCTCGGACGCTTTCTTTGCATCGCCATACCAACCGCCCTTTTCCCGGAAGATTTCACATACGTTGTTAACGTTGCTTGGTGGCGTAGCGCAACCGCCCAGCAATGCAACTATAAATATACAAAGCCATTGCCTACTCACCCGTTTTGGTCCATTCGCTTTAAAAATTCGTCTTCTCCAATTGTTTCAACACCTAGCTTTTCAGCTTTGGCTAGTTTCGAACCGGCGCCGGGCCCAGCCACAACACAATGCGTTTTCGCCGACACACTCCCCGCCACTTTTGCGCCCAAGGCTTGCAGCCTTGCCTTGGCTTCGTCGCGGGTCATGCTTTCCAGCGTACCGGTAACCACCCAGGTCTGTCCTGCCAGCGGCAATTCGGAAGGATCTTTAACTTCGATGTCGGGCCAGTGAACACCCGCAGCCATTAATGCCTCTATCACTTCGCAGTTATGCGCTTCGGCAAAGAAATGTTCTATATGGGAAGCCACAATCGGCCCGACGTCGGAAACCTCAAGGAGCGCTTCCTGGCTGGCATTCATTATTGCGTCGAGTGTGCCGAAATGCTGGGCCAGATTCAGTGCCGTGGCCTCCCCTACTTCGCGAATGCCCAGGGAGTAAACAAAACGTTGCAGGGTGGTGACCTTACTTTTCTCGAGGGCGTCCAGCAAGTTTTGAGCAGACTTCTGCCCCATCCTCTCTAAGCCAGAAAGCGTATCGAGATCCAGGCTGAATAGATCGCCCGGATGTTTGATGAATTCTTTTTCAACCAGCACTTCTACCAGCTTGTCGCCCAGGCCTTCTATGTCCATCGCCTTGCGTGAGGCAAAATGCTTAATGGCTTCGCTACGCTGGGCACCGCAAATCAAACCGGCGGTACAGCGCGTTACCGCTTCGCCTTCGGCGCGTTCTGCCTCACTGCCGCAAACGGGGCATGTGGTGGGCATAACAATCGGCTTGGCATCCGCGGGTCGGCGTTCGAGCACGACTTGCACCACCTGTGGGATAACGTCACCTGCGCGGCGCACAATAACGGTGTCACCTATGCGAGCATCGAGGCGCTGTATTTCATCGTAGTTATGCAGCGTGGCATTGCTCACCGTAACGCCGCCGACAAAGACCGGCTCTAATCTGGCTACCGGGGTAATGGCACCGGTTCGGCCAACCTGAAACTCAACGTCTTTAAGTAAAGTGATTTCTTCCTGAGCCGGAAATTTATGAGCGATTGCCCAGCGCGGAGCGCGTGATACAAAACCGAGTTTGCGCTGCAGGGCAATATCGTCGACTTTGAAAACGATACCGTCGATATCGTAGGCCAGCTGGTCGCGTTTTTTTAGCAAGTACTCATAGTATTCAAGGCAGCCTTCAGCGCCGGTTACCGTTTGTAGCTCTGCACTTACCCTAAAACCCCAATCGGCCAGTGCGGCAAGGTTTTCGCTGTGGTGATCATGGGGGCTCACGTCGCCACGCAGGGCCACGCTGTAAACACCCAGCTCCAGGGGGCGGCTTGCGGTTATCTTGCTGTCGAGTTGACGCAGGCTGCCTGCGGCTGCGTTGCGCGGATTTACAAAAACCTTTTCATCTTTGGCGCGCGCAGCTTCGTTCATGGCTTCAAAACCGGCGCGGGGCATATAAATTTCACCACGCACTTCCAGCTCGTCGGGCCAGCCACTGCCTCGTAGTCGCAGCGGCACAGAGGCGATGGTTTTTACATTGTGGGTGATGTTTTCCCCGCGCTGTCCGTCGCCACGTGTGGCGGCCCTCAACAGCACGCCATTTTGGTAGAGCAAACTGACGGCAATCCCGTCCAGCTTGGGCTCACAGGCGAAGACAATGGGCTCATCGCTGCCGAGACGGGTTTTGATGCGCTGCTCGAAGTCGCGCAGGGCTTCAGCGTCGAAGACGTTGTCGAGGGACAGCATGGGCACTACGTGCTCAACTTCTTCGAAGGCGCTCAGTGCTTCACCGCCAACACGCTGGGTGGGCGAATCTTCGGATCTTAGTTCGGGGTGTTGCTGTTCCAAGGCCAACAATTCCTGAAACAGACGGTCGTACTCGACGTCCGGTATGGCGGGCTCGTCCAGCACATAGTATTTGTGGTTGTGTTCGGTGAGGGCTTCGCGCAGGGCTGCTACCCGTGCGCGAACGTCAGCGTTTGGCATTGTGGCTTGTCGTCGTCAGTCGTCGGGGCTTGGCGGCAAATAGCCTCATGATAAATCGGCTAGACCAGTGTGAGCTGGCGTCGTTCAAAGTCGCGAATACGTTGCCGCAGGTGTTGTAGGGTTTGCGGGGTGACAACACTATGTGCCTCGTCGTGTAACTCGCAGTCGAGGTTTTTGACTAAACACTGCGCAGTTTCCACCATGCAATCAAAAGCCTTGATAGCATCTTTGGGTCCCGGCAGGCGCATAAAGAAGCTAACACCGGGGCTACTGAAACTTTCCATATCGTCCAAATCAAAAGTGCCGGGCGCGACCATGTTAACCACGCTGAACTGCGCTTCACCCTCACCACCGGGCTCTTCGTAGCGATGGAAGATACTCATGCGGCCGTAACGCACATCGCAAGCCAGAAGTATCTGCAATAGCGCGCTACCGGAAATCAATCCGCCATCGGCAGCAACCACATGCAGGACGATAATTTCTTCAGGAGCACTGTCTTTACCGGGCTTGTCTTGCGCAGTTTTACGCTTGGCGGCTGAAACCTTTTCGGCGGGCGTTGCTACGCGCTTATTGTCGATCGGCGCTTGCGGCATTGCCGGAGGTGCTTCACCGGGGGCAAATGCTAGCTCACCAAGAGATTCTTCGGCACTCATAACCGAGTCATCGTCGATGACAATTCGTTCGGCTTTTGCTTTGCCCGTGTTCGCTTTTTCTACCGGAGGGACTTTCTCATCGTCTTTCTTTGCTTTCGGCTCATCTTCGTACAAGTCGTCGGCATAGAGCGCTTCGCTATAATCTTCTTCCGGTTCCGGTTCATCGACGGAATCCATCAACACAGGCACTGGCGCACTGCCTTGATCTCGGCCTGCACCCACGTGCAAGGATGGTTTGCCTTGGCTTTTCTCATAACTGGGAACGGCTTTGCTGCGAGGAATGACGCGCGCTCCGCCTGCGGGAAGCTCAGGATTAGCGAGCTCTTCGTCATCATCGTCGCGTTGATTGATCGAGCTGCGCAGTTTTTCGTTGTAGCCTGAACGCACTCGTCGATAAGCGTCGAGTATAAAACCGGCAGCGACCAGACTGCCGAGAATGATTAACCAATCTCTTACATTGAGTTCCATCGACGTTCTGTGCTCCCCCCGCGGCGACTCAAAGCTGATAAGTCAGTATTTTGTCACTGCTGCCATTTACTTGCCAGTGCTGCGCCATGCTGCGCGCCAAATACAAGCAATACTGCCATCGAAACATTTTAGAGGGCCGCCATTTCGGCCGCCTCTTCCAGATCCACCGAGACGAGCCGCGATACACCGGGCTCGGTCATGGTAACGCCCATAAGTTGCTCGGCCATCTCCATCGCAATTTTGTTGTGGGTGATGAAGATGAACTGCACGTGCTCGGACATTTCTTTGACCATGCGGGCATAACGGCCCACGTTGGCATCATCCAGCGGCGCATCAACCTCATCCAGCATACAAAAAGGCGCCGGATTCAGGCGGAAAATGGAGAATACCAAGGCGATGGCCGTCAGTGCCTTTTCACCACCCGACAATAGATGGATGGTGCTGTTTTTCTTGCCCGGCGGACGCGCCATGATGGCTATGCCCGTATCGAGCAAGTCGTCACCAGTCATTTCCAGGGTTGCGCTACCGCCACCAAAGACTTTCGGGAACAACTCCTGCAATCCGGCATTTACCTGATCAAAGGTTTCTTTGAAGCGGTTGCGTGTTTCCCGGTCGATACGGCGAATGGCACCTTCCAGCGTTTCCAAAGCCTCTACCAGATCATCATTCTGGGCATCCAGATAGCGCTTGCGCTCGGACTGGGACTGATATTCGTCGATTGCGGCCAGATTTATCGCGCCCAGGCGGTCGATACGACGGCCAATCTGCTCCAGCTGAGATTGCCACTCGGTCTCGGTCGCTTCTTCGGGCAATGCGGCCAGCACTTCTTCAAGATCGTGTTTGGATTCAGCCAGCTGCTCTTGCAGCGTGCGACGGCGAACCTGTAATTCCTGATTGTTTAAGCGCGCCTGTTCTAGGCGGTTGCGCGCGCCCTGCAGATTGTTTTCAACCTCGCTACGGCGGCGATCCAGCTCGCGCATCACATGATCGACGCTTTCAACATTGCGACGTGCTTCCTGCAGTTCTTCTTCAACGATCAGGCGCTGTTCAAGTCGCTCTTCGAGCTCCAGCTTCATGCCTTCAATCGGTTCGCTACTTTCCGCCAGTGCTTGCTGCAGCTCTTGCCGACGCTTGTCCAGTTGCGCCACCTGGTCGTTAGCGCGGGCAATGGCCTGACCGACTGAATCCAGCTGGGCGCTCAGACTTTGCGAGCGCATGGCTAATTGGTGGGCAAGGTCCTTGTCGTGACGGGCTTTCTGGCGTGCGCTGTCCAGCGTGGCGCGCAATGCGTCGCGCTCCTGCATTAGAGATTCGCGCTGACCGGAGTCCCGCTCCATAGCCTCAATGGCCGCAGACAATACGTTGCGGGCTTCGCCCAGCGATGTCTGCTCCTGCTTGTACTGGGCACGCTGTTCTTCCAGCTCACTTGTCAGTCGCTCGCGGCGGCTGACGATCTGCTCGATACGCGCCTGATCGGCACTCAACTTGGATTTCAGTTCACCGTGAAGCCGGCTGTGCTGCTGAATATCGCGTTGCAACTGATCGCGCTGAACTTCCAGAGCCTTAACCGATTCGCGACGCGCCTGAATGTCTTGGTCGATACTCTGTAAACGTTGCTCGGTTGCCGCGACACGCTCAGTTAGCTCCGCAAGCTCTTGCTGACGCTTGATAACACCCTGCTCGTTGTCATCCGGACGCGCCACGCGAATCCAGTTGGGGCCCAACCAAATACCTTCGCGGGTAATAATGGACTGACCAGCGCCAAGGCTGGTCCTGCGCGACAAGGCCTCTTCCAGGCTTTCCGCCGTTTCAACCGCTGCCAATATTGAAGCTAGCGAGGTGCCTGTGCCGCGCAATTTGTGCGAGAGGCTTGCAGTGTTATCCGAGGCGGATACCGCAGATCCGTCGACAAGCGTTAGCTGCCCCTTGCTGATCATGGCGACCGAGGAGGCAAGGTCATCGATTGCTCCGACACAGACCGCTTGCAGGCGATCGCCCAGTACAGTTTCTACCGCCACTTCCCAGCCGGCTTCAACTTCAAGTTGCTCGGCGGCGCGGCCAGCATTAGCCAGTCCATTTTCCTGCAACCAGCTTTCTACCGATTCGCCCTGCCCCAAGGCTGCCTGCTGTAGGGCCTCAAGCGAGGCGCGGCGGCCCTTCATGGTTTGCAGTTCGCTGCGTGTTTTGTCCTGCTCGTCACTCAATGCCTGCAAGCTGTCTCGCTGGCTGGCGATTTGGGGCAAGACTTCGTCAAGCTGCATCTGCCGCTCTTCGCCCTGCAGCTCCATTTCAGCGAGTTGCTCTGCCAGCACCTCAATTTCGCTATCTTCATCCGAGGCCACCAAGCTTGCGCTTTCGGCCTCCATTTTCTGAATCTTGTCCTGATGACGCTGAAGGGTCAGTTCCAGGTGCTGAATGCGCGATTGCTGTACCTCGGCTTGCTGCCGTGGTTCGGAGGCACGCTGGTTAAATTCATCCCAGCGCTGCTGCCAATCACCGTGAGCCTCTTCGGCCTCCGTGAGCGCCGTCAGTGATTCCTCTTCCTGAGCTTGGGCAAGCTCCAGTTCCGGCAGCACACTTTCCTGCTCCAACTGCCAGTGGGCAACTTTCTCGCTATCGCTAGTCAGGTGTGATTGGGCTTCTTCGTAATCGCGGGTTATACGAGCCAAATCTTCATTCAATTGGCGGCCGCGATCCTGTTGATGCTTGATGCTTTGCTCAACGCGGCTGATGTCCGCACCCATGCTGTAGTAGCGCCCCTGAACCTTGTTCAGGGCATCATTGAGCTGGGTCAGGCTGTCGCGTTGCTTCTCGCTATCGGTTTCAATGGACTGCCGCTGGGTGACAACCGCTTCCACATTCACTTCCAGTTCACGTATCTGGGCGGCACGCGTTTCGACTTTCTCATTGATGCCGCGCCATTGCAATGCCTGCAGCTGCGCTTTAAGAAGGCGCTCTTCTGCCTTGAATTCCTTGTATTTTTCTGCCGATTTAGCCTGTCTTTCCAGATGCTGAAGCTGGCGCTCCATTTCGTCACGTAAATCCGTGAGTCGCTCAAGGTTTTCACGGGTGCGACGCATACGGCTTTCGGTTTCCCGGCGACGCTCCTTGTATTTGGAAATGCCTGCGGCCTCTTCGATGAAAACGCGCAACTCTTCTGGTTTGGATTCGATCAGACGCGAGATCATGCCCTGTTCAATAATCGCGTAGCTTCGCGGCCCTAAACCCGTACCCAGAAAAATATCGGTGATATCGCGGCGTCGACACTTGGTGCCGTTCAGAAAATACTCGGAGGTGCCTTCGCGCGTGACTTTTCGTTTGATGCCAATTTCGCCAAAGCTGGCGTATTCGCCGCCGAGCTTGCCCTCGCTGTTGTCAAAAACCAACTCGATCGAGGCCTGGCCGACTTCCTGGCGGTTGACCGAACCGTTAAAAATAACGTCAGTCATCGACTCGCCGCGCAAGTTCTTGGCTGAGCTTTCGCCCATAACCCACCGCACCGCATCGATAATATTGGATTTGCCACAGCCATTAGGGCCGACAACCGCAGCCAGGTTACTGGGAAATGAAACCGTTGTCGGGTCGACAAATGACTTGAAACCCGCCAGCTTGATACATTTGAGGCGCATAGAAATGACTACCAGATAACGTCTTAATTGATTGATATTATTGTAATAATAATAACCAAATGTCGCATTTGGAAAGAATTCAATCCGCGCGACAAAAACCATGGCTAGTGTAGCGATTATTGCCTCGGGGCTCTACGCCGGAGAGCCTTTTTTTTCCCGTCAAACGACCGGTTCAGGATGGCGTGATTTTGAAACTCTAGGGGATTCTGGCATCCAACACGAGCTCTACAGGCCCGTCCAGACTTCGCCAATTGAGTGCGGAGGAACTACCCTCAAGGTCGCCACTGGCGGCAGATACCGAGCCGCTCCGAGAGAAGCGCGCGGTGAGTTTCACCGATTCAAATTGATCCAGGGTCATATCGGCTCGCATCGCGTCCTGGGGAGTTAACAGAAACTCTTGCGGCCAGGTCATTTCACCGTTTTGGGGCACCCGCACAACCGCCAGGGGAAAGCCCGGCCCCTCGGCAGCCTTGGCGAATACATACAAAATACCCTCGTTCGGCAAGGCCAAGCCGCCTTTGTTAACCACAACCCGAATGCCCGTCACCTTGCCTTCGCCAGCGGCCATTTCCTTTGCCCGCGCCAGGGCATGGCCAATCACTTCGGCCTGAGGTGCCTGCGGCGGTAAATGGCGCAGCAGTAAGGACCAATGATTAATAGCTGCATTAAAGTCACCGCGATCAAAGGCATCAATGCCTAGCATACCCAAGGCTGTGGTCTGCGTCGGGTCTATCTCGACGGCACGATGCATCAACGCCCGCGCCTCGTCATTAAGCTTGCGCCCACTTTGCAAAAACATGGCCTGGGCCAACTGCGCCATCACCATGGCGTTGTTGCGCTGAGCCTCGAGCAAATGACGATAGTGCTCTATCGCCACATCGAGATCGCCCTGCTCCACAGCCAATTGTGCCCGCCAGAAGCGCAAGTCACCGTTGTCAGGTCGAAATTTCAAACTGGTATCGATGGCCTCGGCCAGAGCACCCATATCCTGCTCGTCAAAACGCTCTTTTCCGGCAAACTCCTGCTGCAAGTTGTGAAAGCGCAGGTCAGGCCAGGCGCCTATTTGCCGATACAGCATCGCCGTCAACACGGCAGCAGCAAAAAGTACTGACGCAAGCACCACCATGGGCACTCGCGAACCCTGATCTGATTGCTCGGGGCGAGCGCCTTCAGTCTCGGCGAGCAGTTGCCGTTTCAGCTCGGTTTCCAGCTGCTTGAAAGTTGCGTCATCAAGCGTACCGCGCTCGCGCTCCAGCTCCAGCTCGACCAAACGCTGGCGAAACACCGCAGCGTTGCTTGCTGCGCCATCAACCTTTCCAGCAGCATTATCGCCGCTATCAGCCGCTGCGCCAGCGACGACAGAGCCCGGTGACAAAGCCCAATACAAAGCCGCGAGCGCAAGCGCACCGAGGCCGCTCAGCAACACAAGCAATTCAGTCATTGCGCTGCTCCAAAACCTTGTTCAATTCTTCCTGCTCGGCCTCGCTCAGCCCTTGCACCTCACTGCTGGCACGTTCGGCCCGAGACAAACGCCACCAAATGCCAAGGCCAATAAGCACCAACACTACCGGCCCTAGCCACAAAGCCAGTGTCTCTAGCGCAAAACGCGGGCGGTAGAGTACAAAGTCTCCGTAACGATCAAGCATGTGCTGGAGAATTTCCTGATCGGAAGAGCCGGTAGTAATCAGGCGATGAACTTCCCGCCGCAAATCTTCGGCAATCGGCGCGTCGGAGCCGGACAGATTCTGGTTCTGGCATTTGGGGCAGCGCAACTCTTCGATCAAGGCCTGATAGCGCTGGTGATCAACCTCGTTACTAAATTGATAGCTTTCAATCACCGCCGCGGCCTGCTGGCTCGCAAGCAGCAAGATCAGGGAAAAAACTCTTAGCATATTCGTCATTGGCTCTGGGCTCCGCCCTTGAGGCGCTCTATCAAAGGCGCGAAGCGTGCCTGCCAGATTGCTTCGTCGAGACCGCCCTGATAGCGCATATGCACGATACCCTGCTGATCGACAACAAAAGTCTCTGGCGCACCGGTCACCCCAAGGTCCAGCCCCAGCTGCCCCGCTGTGTCCACAATATTAACGGCAAAAGGATTGCCCTTGTCAGCCAGCCAACGTCTGGCCTTGTCGCTGTCGTCTTTGTAATTGATGCCAAACACG
>JBFJTG010000051.1:0-19951 GCA_041625575.1 Litorivivens sp. | reverse complement strand
GGTAATTGTTACAGTGCTGAGGCCCCCGCCCCAATCCATATACCATTCAGGACTTATGGCAATCGACGCCTGGAAGTCTTTCTGATCGTCCAGTAGCGCGTCCTGTGTATAGGCGCGCAACTCTAATTGCAGATCTGTTTCAAAGCTCTGTGAGAACCCGGCGAGGACCGCGCCTGAATTCAAGATCAGTGCTGCAGCGGCGATAAAACGGCGGTGCATAATCAGCGCATTCTCGCCAAACCGGATTGATTGAATTCGCGTTCATCCAAACCACTGGCGAATTGATAATCTCTAAAGCTCAAAGTCGTACTTTTCATGGTTTGATGATTCATCATCTCAAGTCGAGATGCACGCCAATGCTTGTTGAGGTATTGCTGGTAGTCGTGAAAGATCAGCGTTTTCAGGTGGCTTTGTTTACGGTCGTAGTACTCCACTTTGTGTACGCGGTACTCGGCTTTATCCAACCACACTACTTGCCGTGAATAACCCGACGCCTCGTCCACAGGGTCGCGCTCTATGACAAAGCAGTCCTGGCCGTTTAGCGTTTCATCGCGTAAATAGTTGTAGGTGTATTTTTCCACTTCCTGTGAGGAGATGTCCTCGTACGCAAACTCAGAGCCCATAAACGGGCCCGATTTATTGCTGGAGGCGATACGTTTAACGCGCTTGAGGGCGGGCAAATAAAGCCACTGGTCATCATCGCCAACCTTGCGACTGAAGGTGAGCAAGGCGGTACCGCGAACGTCGCGGGGCTCATCAAAAACAATCAGGCTTTTGTCACCGTCGTCGGCGACTTCAAGCGACTTGCTGCGCATTTCGCGTGAGCTTTCCTGGCCCTGGCGGTTGCGTAATACCATCACCAAGGTCGCGGTGGAATCGCGCCAACCCGCGTCGCGCCGATCAGCTTCGCGTGCAATCGCCAAACCTTTCTCATTGGCGGGAAGGTTGTCGAACTGAGCGAAGCCCGGTAACGAAAAAACTATTAGCAGTGCAACAAGTAGTGTGCGTTTAGGACGTAGAGCTTTCATAGACAACCTCCGGTAAAGATTCAGTTTCGCGATCTGCCCATAAGAGGATTACCGGTAAAAGGAAAAAGTCGGTAAGCAGTGCGCAGGCAATACCCATGACGGTGAGCAGCGACATACTCGCGGTAGGATAAAAAGCCGAATAACACAGTACCAGAAAGCCCAGTGCCAGTGTCAGAGAGGTAACGAGCAAGGCCGGCCCCACGGTACGGAAAGTGTGAACGACTGCGTCGGCGGGCGAGAAGTTTTGCTCGCGGCGTGCTCGCAGATACTTGCTTAAAAAGTGAATGGTATCGTCGACGATAATACCGAGGATAACGCCCATCGAAAACGACATGGTGAAATTCACCTCACCCTTGTAGATAGCCCACAAGCCAAAGGCCATGCCCATGGGGAAGAGATTGGGAACAAGGCTTATCAAACCAAATTTAAGGCTGCCCAGGGCGAGCACCAGGATAATGGATATACCCAGTAGTGCCAGTGGAATGCCTACGGCCATCGAGCTGAAATTACGCTCGGCAATAAAGGCAAACATAACCGCCGGGGACACTCCGTTAGCGGCCATACTTGGCGCATTAGTCTTTAGCCAATTTTGACCCTCGTAGAGAATTTCTCGTGTTTCTTTGGATTTCAGGTGCTCCAGCGTGACAATAAAACGCGAGGCTGATTTATCAATATTGATGCTGTTGTTGAGGTCCAGACCAAAGGGCAGTGAAAATTCGTACAGCAGTAAATACTGGGCCGCGAGATCGCGCTCTTCGGGCAGCCGATACCATTCCTCTTTGTCGCCGTGGAGGTTTTTGTTCAGGCGCTTGAAAATATCGGAGACACTTGAGACGTGCATTACTTTCGGGTTCTCGTACCACCAGTTCTTGAAGGCCTCAAGTTTAGCCAGATACTCCGGATCGGCCACGCCGCTTTCCGCCGGCAGCGAAAACTCTATTGTGTACAAGCCGGTAATGTTGTCAGCCATGAAATCCGAGTCGTTGCGAAAATCGATGCGCTCATCGAAGTAGTGCACAAATTTATCATTGGCTTCGTTCATTGGAATTAAAGCCGTCAGCACTACAGCGATAGTGGCCGAAATAATAAATACGGGTTTAGGCTTGCGAACGATATATTCCCCCAGCCTCTTCATTTGCCCAGCCATCACACTGCGGGCTTGAGCTGGCGCCCGTACCGGCAATATCGCAATCAGTGCAGGCAGCAAAATAATGGACAGTAACCACGCCAGTATGGCGCCCATCGCGGAAATATTGCCCAGATCGCCCAGAGGGGGTGAGTCGGCAAAGTTGATGGACAGTAGGCCCAGCGCCGTGGTGATGGAGGTGAGGAAGACCGGCATAAAATTAAGCCGCAGCGATTCCACGATGGCGTCGTTTTTGTTCATGCCGTCGCGCATCAGCGCGAACAGCGAGACCAGAATATGTACCGCATCGGCGACCGCCAGTGTGGTGATGACTATCGGCGCTACCGCAGACGGCGACGTGAGGCCTATGCCGAGATAACCGGCCATGCCCATGGCGCCCGCGGTGGAGAAAACGATAACCAGCACGGTGGCAAGCGTTGCCGTGATGGAGCGTAAAAACAGGAATACCACCAATATCAGCAAGCCGTACATGGTCGGATATAGGGTCTGCATATCCGCCTGTGAGGCTTCGGCAAAGGTGTTACTCATCATATTTGAGCCGCTGAGATACATCTTGTGCTCGGGGAAGTCTTTCAGCAACTCGTCGCGCAATGCACGGGTTGCAGTAACCGCTTCGGTCACTTCCTTGGCTGATTTGCCCAAATACTGGTGGGTTATTGCAACTGCAAGTACGTGACCGCTGTGGCTGGTAAGTCGGCCCGACAGCAGCGGCTCATTGGTCGCTATGGTGCGAATAGCGTCCAGCTGCGCATCGCTTAAATTTTGCGGATCGGCGGCCAGGTCAGCAACCTTGAGGTCGTCGCCCTGGGCTTCGGTGTGCTGGAAATTCGTAACTGAGTCGACCCGAATTGCGTAGGGCAATTCCCAGGCGCCGGCGGTAAATTTCTCAACCAGCGTCAGCGTGTCCCGGTTAAAGGCGTTTTCACCGGGAGGCTCAATCACCACCATGGTGATATCGTTTTTGTTGTAGACATTCTGCACTTCGTCAAAGGCGCGTAGCTGGGGGTTCTCCGGTCCGAAGTAAACCCGGTAGTCTGTGGAGAAGCCCAGGTGTCGTGCGCTGGAGGCCATAAACGCAACGACAGCTAGCGTCGACAGAAGCGTTAGCCAGCGATGCCTGAGAATGCCGCGTCCCAGCCGGACAACAAATTGATCGATCGTTGTGAGCATGCAGAATCCCTCGTGTCCTCTGCCCTTGCGGTGGCGGAGGGGAGTATGTAAGAGGGCACTATTTAAACACAGCGAGCACCACCTGCGAGATCTGCGCTGTGCACAAGGCTTGTGCAAACACCGAATCACGCGGTGTTGAAGATGGCTGCTGTACGCGAGACTCGCCCGTGGTGCTGTGCGCCGCGTATACTGCATGATTCCCGGATGAGAGCTCGACATGCGTAGCCAGAAGACAGATGTGGCAGGTAAAGACGTCAATTGGTCCATATTGCGCCAGTTGCTGCCCTACCTCTTCGAATTTCGCAGTCGCATCCTGCTGGCTGTGTTGTGTCTGATCGGGGCGAAGGTCGCCAGCGTGGGCCTGCCCTTCATCCTCAAACATTTGGTCGACGACCTGGAAGGCAGCACGAAGGCCGGCGCCTTGCTGGCATTGCCGCTCGGCTTGTTGCTGGCTTACGGGGTGGTGCGTTTTTCCAATGTCTTGTTCGGTGAATTGCGAGACACCCTGTTCGGGCGAGTTACCGAGCGCGCGATGCGTCGCGTCGGCTTGCGGGTATTTGAGCATCTGCACGCTCTGGACCTTGAATTTCACCTGAACCGTCGCACCGGTGGTTTGTCTCGGGACATTGAGCGTGGCACCAACGGCATCAGCTTTTTACTGCGCTTTATGGTGTTTAACATCGTGCCGACCTTTCTGGAAATCGGACTGGTCATTGTCATTCTGGCGATCAACTACACACCCTGGTTCGCGGTCATTGTTTTTGTTGCGGTGGCAAGTTATGTCGGCTTTTCGGTAATGGCGACAGAGTGGCGTACCCGCTTTGTGCGAGAGGCGAATGAGGCCGAGTCGCGCACGAGTACTCGCGCAGTCGACAGTCTGCTTAATTTTGAGACGGTTAAATACTTTGGCAACGAAGGCTTTGAGGCAAACCATTACGACGGTGAACTTGCCAGCTGGGAAGGTGCGCGGCGTCGCAATCGTCTGAGTCTGTTTGTATTAAACGGTGGCCAGGCTTTTATTATTGCCGCCGCCATGACCTCGGCCATGGTGCTGGCCGCCCAGCAAGTTATCGATAAGCAGATGACGCTGGGCGATTTCGTGCTGATCAACGCCTTTATGATGCAAATTTTTATGCCGCTGAACTTTCTCGGTTTTGTCTATCGTGAAATGAAAGGTTCAATGGCAAATATCGAAGCCATGTTCGGCTTACTTGATCAGGTGCCGGCTATTCAGGATAAAGCGGATGCCTCTACTCTGCTTGTGACTGAGGGGGCAATACGCTTTGATCAGGTACAGTTTGCCTATGACCCACTGCGCCCTATTCTGCAAGGCTTGAGTTTTACGGTGAAGCCGCGCCAGAAACTGGCGATTGTAGGCAGTAGTGGCGCAGGGAAATCGACGATCTTTAAACTACTCTTCAGGTTTTACGATGTGAGCGGCGGCCGCATTTTAATAGATGATCAGGATATCCGTGAGGTTAGTCAGTCCTCCTTGCGCAATGCTATTGGCGTCGTCCCCCAAGACGCAGTGCTCTTCAATATGAGCATAGGTGACAATATCCGTTACGGCAGAGTGGACGCCAGTAATGAAGAGGTGGCCCAGGCTGTGCGTATGGCACATTTGGATCATTTTATCGACAGCCTGCCACTAGGCCTGGATACGATGGTTGGTGAACGCGGTTTGAAATTGTCCGGCGGTGAAAAGCAGCGGGTCGCTATTGCGCGCACGATTTTAAAACGGCCGCCGATTCTGGTCTTTGATGAGGCGACTTCCTCGCTGGACAGTAAATCCGAACGCAGTATTTTAGAGGCCATACGTGAAATCGCGAGCGATCATACCAGTTTGGTGATTGCCCATAGATTGTCGACGATCGTGGATGCAGACGACATCATCGTACTCGACAATGGACGTTTAGTTGAGCGGGGAACGCACACCGAGTTGTTGATGCAGGGTGGCAAGTACGCTGCGCTGTGGGCTATGCAACAAGCTGAGGCGAAAGCAAAACCAGCGCTCCCTGAATAGGCGCTGGTTTTGCTTTGTTACTTCAGTGTGGACGGGCGGCGATTAACTATTTACGGCTAACTGCGCAACATTGTCTTCGGATTTGCTAACACCCATAGATTCCAACTCATCGATTTTGCCCTTGCAGGCCAGAGCAAGCTGATCCTTGTTTTGGGCAAGAAAAATACCGAATTCTTCGGCTTCTTTTTCATTGGCACTGGGTACGTGTTTTTGTAGCAAGAGAGTCAGGTTCTCGGCCAGCTCCAGCATTTTGTCGTAGGCGTCTGCATCTTTTTTGCTGTCAAACATACTGTTATCCCGGTCACACATCCATTTGGCAATTACGGCCATTGTTTATTCCCCGAAAAGTGGATTTCAGGACACTGTATATAAATACAGCATTCGGCGCAAGCGCTGTTCGAGAAAAGTTTTCTGGGATTAGACGGGCGCTGTGTGACTATCCGCTGCACCAACCGCGGGCAGGCTAAGATAGAAGCAACTACCCTTGCCGGGAGTAGATTCAACGCGCAGGCTGCCGCCGAGGCGCTTGGCGTTTTTTTCGCAAATTGCCAGGCCCAGACCTGTACCTTCAAATTCACTGGTGCCGTGCAGGCGGACAAAGGGTTTGAATATATTCTCGAGTTCGGATTTTTCCATGCCAATGCCATTGTCCTGCAGGCTGATGAGGTGGCAGTTTGCATCGCTCTTGCAGGCAACGTTCACCACTGCTTGCTCATTGCGATTGTACTTACAGGCATTGCTCAGCAGGTTTTGAAAAATTTGTCTCAGCAAGACACTGCTGCTGATTACCGAGGGAAGGTCGTCGAGCTTGAGTGTGAGTTTGCAGTCGCTCTCCACGAGTGTTTGCGCCACCTCATTGAGAATGTCGGCAAGCTCAACCGGTTCCATAAGGAGCTCGCGTTTATCTGTGCCCAAAAAGTCGGTCAACAGCTTGACCAGATGGCTGGCATTAACGGCGGACTTGCGCATGAAGCCAACGAAGACTTCCAGGTCTTCGTAGTTTTTTTCCTCCAGGGCTTCAATAACCATGTCGGAAAAGGTTTGTATTTGATTTAAGGGCGCGCGCAAATCGTGAGATAGCATATGAGCAAAGGAATCAACTTCGTTACGTTGTCTTGCCAACTCGCGGCGCAAGGAAGCCTTTTCGATAGCGTTATTGACAGCGTACTCCAAGGTTTGGCGGTTTAGCTCATGCTTGGGAATATATTCGTCCGCACCGGAATTGATGGCGCGCGCAGCTAACAGTTCGTCACCGAATCCGGTAACCAAAATAATCGGTAAAAATTCGTCCAGTGCCCGGAGGCTTTCCAATCCTTCCAGCTCCTCTATGCCTGGGATTTGATAGTCGAGCATGACGCAATCCGGCAGGGACTCTTGTATTGCACTAATTGCTTCCGAGATTGATGTGGCCTGTAGCAGCTCCGCATGGAGACCTGTTTTTCCGAACTCGCGTATCAATTGCGCACGATCTCCGCGGTCGTCGTCAACTAATAGAATCTTCATCGCTGCACCTCAGTAATTCTCGTCGCCGGGAAACTTCACCACTCTCCAATAGCAATCAAGCAGTTCAATGAGATTAAGAAAGTCATTGCCAGCATTGTCTTTGAGCACGTAGCCGGCGACGTTTAAATCATAGGCGGCGATGACGTCCTCATCGCGCGCTGAGGTAGTTAACACAAAGGCGATGCAACGCTTGAGCTCTGGCTTGCTGCGCAAAATGGTTAGAAACTCGATGCCGTCCATGCGCGGCATATTGATGTCTACGAGCAACATGTGAGGTCCCGGCAGTTTTTCACGGCCGTTGGTTCCCTCGAGAATTTCCAAGGCTTCTACGCCGTCGATAGCACGCGTAATAGGATTTGCCACTTTGGCTTTGCGCAGTGCTCGCAGTATCGCTTTGGCATCGCCATCATCGTCTTCAAGCAGAAGAATATTTACATTTTCTGGTGTCATGCTGTGTGCGTCTCTTTCGGTTTTCTGGGCCAAATAATCGTAAAGCAACTTCCTTCACCAAGGGTAGAGCTGACCTCGATGCGTCCGCCATAAATATCGGCGTATTTTTTCACTACGGATAAACCGATGCCACTACCTTCAACCTGATCTCGAGGTTTGAGGGTGCGGAAAATCTCGAAAATCTTTTTGTGGTATTTACTGTCAATACCCGGGCCGTCATCTGTAACGCTAATGCGGTAGTCATTCTTTTGTATTTCGGCGTTAACGGTAATGGCGCCCTCTTCCTTGTCGTGGTGCTTGATGGCGTTTCCGATCAGGTTATACACCATTTGTTGCAGGGGCATTCTGGCAACGTTGACCTCGGCAAAGGAGTCTGAGTAGCTCACCTTGATATGAGGCGGCGGTGACAATAACGCGAGAATATTATCCATCATGGCGGTGCCATTAATCTTGTCGCGAAAGCGATCGTCGGTGACGCGGCCAATGCGTGAGTAGTTCAGTAAATCTTCCAGCAACTGATCCATGCGCTTAACGCGGCTTTGCAGAAGCGCCATATTTTCGCGGTCTTCATCGTTAAGATGCTCTTCCAGATCTTCGGCGAGCCATTGCGAGGCGTTGCTGATAGTGCGCAATGGCGCTTTCAAGTCATGTGAGGCAAGGTAGGCAAAACTTTCCAGTTCCTCGTTTGTCGCTTTGAGTTTGTTTTCGATTTCAACCAAGTCGGAAATATCCCGAAACACGACGACAGCGCCATGGAGCTCGCCCTGTTCGTCACTGATGGCTGAGGTGGTGTACTCCACCGGATAGCAGCTTCCGTCCTTGCGCCAGAAAACCTCATTTCGCTCAAAGTGGCTGCCGCCTTCCTTCAGGACACGATAGATTTTGCACTCTTCAATGGGGTAGTGACTGCCATCAGCGCGACTGTGGTGGATAATGTCGTGCTGTTTCTTGCCCTGCATTTCCTCGAAGCTATAGCCCGTAATCCGCTGCGCTGCACTATTCTGAAAGGTCGTACAGCCATTCAAATCGAGACCGAATATACCTTCGCCCGCATTGTCGAGCAGCCACTGCAGGCGCTGCTCGCTTTCCGCCAGATTTCTAGCGGCAATTGCAGCACGCGCCAATAATAGGGAGCTGTACATGAGCAGGCCGGCGATAATCAGGCCGGCAACCAGCACGATATCCTGCAGGTTGGTACGGATCTCGGCGTAATAGTGGGATCTTGGCCATATGGTCAACTGCCAGCGCTTTCCGAGTAAATCCATGTCGTCGGTAATCGCCCAGAAGCGATAAAAAATATCGCGTTCGCTCGTGGTTTCGAATAGGTGGGCATCGCCCAGGGTAACGACCACATGGAGCTGCCTGAGGAACTCCTCCGGGATAACCCCTTTTAACAGGGCCTCGCCGTCAAAGATGGCGAATATGGCCGCGCCGCCTCTGCCGGATTCTGTGGCGGGGCTGACCAAGACAAATTGGCTGCTGCCATCTCTGAGCGCACTGGGTACGGATATCGCCACTTTGTTTTCCGCTCGGATGGCTTCCGTCAGCGCTTTGCTAAAATCGTCTTTGCGAAAATCGTCGGGTGCTTCGTCCTTTAGAACCCATGCAGGGGTATCGTTTAAACCATCGCTAAAGGCAATAGCCGTGAGCCCCTGATGGTCATTGAGATACATGCGCGCATCGGCGCGCCAGGATTCTAAATCGGGATTTGTCTGTCGCGCCAAACGTATAGCCATCCGTCGCAGGGAATAAGCCTGGGACTCAAGCGAGTGTTGCAGCCCGCCTTCGGTCATCAAAGTTTGACGGTGGATGGTTTCCCTAATGAGTTGCGCCTCGTTGCGGTCCAGTTTGGCCCACAAGATGACGGCGGCACCAATAACAACGGGAACGAGGAAACGCACAAAAATTTGTAGGGTTTTACGCTGAAATCTGGTGTTTTCAGGTGATTGTGGAAGAGCGATAAAGGCGACCGCAAGCAGGCCGAATACCCCAATGCTAGCCGGTGCCATTCTCGCCAGATTTCCCCATCCGTACGCCGACCCTTGATCGACGACAGCCCACAGCGAAATGCAGGTGACCACCAGTACGGAAAGGCCAACGTCGCGCAACAGTTTTTCGCGCCTGGGTTCCGCGCTCTGGCCGTGTTGGAGTGATAACTGCACCACGCCCAATAATGACAGGGATACAGCTGCGCTTGGTGCGAGATTCAAGGTCGTCGTAAAGCTGGCATCGGCAATAATATGGTGGAACCAAAAATCAATACCCCAGCGGCCTTTCAGCAAAAACTGCAGTAGGTGGACGGCGCCAATGAGAACAACCGGGATGGCGAGTAAGCGAGCTGCCATGCGGTAATGGGTGGCATAACACCAAAGCGAGAGAGCGCAAAACAGCACCGCAAGTGCATTGTTGTAATGCATGGCAACCGGGCTGATACCCAAGCCAACCATAGTGGGGCTGCCGCTATGCCAACCCAGCAGCACGACAATCGCGGCAAGGCCGGCCAGTAGCGAAGCGCTCTTTGCAATGAAATGAGAAATGCCTTGGTGCGTCATCGTGAATTATTGTTCTCTGGTGTAAGGTTTTCTCGGGTTGACCAGTAAATGCAGGCCAGCAAGGCTACTTGTACCAGCAAGCGAATAGCCAACATCGTTTCCGTGGTATCAGGGTAATCAGCCGGATGTAGCCATTGATGTATGTTGACGGGTGAGACGGCCAGTGTCAGTAAGAATAAACCACTACCCGCCAGATGCCGGTATTGCGGCACCAGCAGGCCAAGCGCGCCGACTATTTCAAAAAGTCCGCTGATATACACCGCCGGATAGTGCCACGGTAAGCAGTCGGGCATGGCCGCGGCGAAAAAATCGCGGGCAAAAAAATGGCCCAGACCGCCAGCCATAAACCAGAGGAAAACAAAGGCGAGTCCCGCTATTTTCCCGCTTGAGTCGGGCAACCATCGGGTTTGCGCGGGTATCGGCTGTTCGCTCATGGCGCGTTCCCTTGCAGAGCCTACAGGGCGGCAGTTGCCTCAGGCTAAAGTTCTAAAACGTAAACTTAATGCCTGCGAGCAGATGCCTTGCTGACAATGGTGCCCGGCTCCAGCCGAAGTCGCTCAATGAATTGCAATTGCTGAATAAACTCCGAGGGCCCCAAAGCCTTGTCGATAAAGGCGTTGGCTCCCAAATCGCGGGCGAGACGCCGGTCTTCGGGCATGGAGGTGGATGAGATAACCACCAGCGGCAGCGGTTGCCCACCATTTTGCGCCGAGATAAGTTCCAGCGCCTTGAAGCCGTCGAGCTTGGGCATATTTAAATCAACCAGAACGACATCCGGGAAAGGCAGCGCGGTCTTCTGGTTTTCGAGGTTTAGGGCGTCAATTAAGTACTGAAGCAGTTGGTCGCCATCTTCAACCACGGTGAGCTTGGTGGCTACTTGCACGGTTTCAAGTGCCTTTCGTACCAGCGCAACATCGCCGAGACAGTCTTCAGCCAGAAGGATCTGAATTGGCCGCTGGGGCCGGCGGTCGCGGGGAGCAGTGCTTTTTCGGGGCATAAAATCACGTGAGCCGCAGAACTGGCCGGCTACCAAGGGGCTTAACTCCAGTATAGTTCAGACCAGCATTTTTGCGTTCAGAGCTATAAAGGGGCTATAAGGCCTTGTTTTTATGGGGATTGTGGCGCACTTGAAATTGCGGGGGCGACCTGGCTCAAGACATGCTCGGCAAAACCGTGACCAGCTTCAGCATAGAGGTTGAAGGTTATGCAGCCCAAGTCGCGTATCTCCCGCTCTTCATCAGGGTAGCGGGAAACCACCGCCAGTTTGCCTGCGTAATTGAGCGACTGTAGCAGTTTTACAACCTCGATATTCTCCTTGTGGTTGGTCAGGCTAACGAGAATCAAGCGCCGACTCGGCAGATCCGCGCGCGCCCAGAAGTCGCGGTCATTGCCGTCGCCCTTGACGCAGGTAACGCCATTCGCGATGTGCTGGGCGGCCTTTTCCGTGTTTTCTTCAACGCTCAAAACGTTGCCCGGGTAGCGGGTGCTCATAAACTGATAAGCCCCCAAGCCGACCCGGCCGGCGCCAACGATTACGATCTCGGCGGCAGCTGGCGTCACCGGCATCTCGTCTTCGCGCCCCGAACGCTCAAATCGGTGCAGCGGGGATTGGAGGCGATTGTAAATGTCGGTGGTGCGTCTGTTGAGTGGCGTTGCCACAAAGAAAGACAGGGATAAGGCCAAGGCGATTGCCGTTACCCAGTCATGACTCATCAGGCCGTCTTCGGCGGCAATTTGAGCCACGATCAAGCCAAACTCGCTGTAGGTGGCCAGAGACAAGGCTGCCAGCAGCGCGGTGCGCGCGCGCATGCGAAAAGCGGTGAGCAAGATAAAGTAGATAACAGGTCGAATCAGGATCAGCAGGCCCAAAGCCAGGGCGACGAATAGCATCTCGCTATTGGGTAATCCGTTGTAGCCAATTTGCAGGAAAAAGCCGATTAGAAAGATGTCTTTAAAGCTGATTAAGCTTTTATACAACTCGGTACTTTTGCGGTTTGAATTGAGCAGCATGCCAATGAGTAAAGCGCCAAGGTCGCCCTTCAGGTTTACCGTTTCAAATAAGGCAGCGCCACCGAGAGCGATGACAAAGCCGAACAAAACCAGCAATTCGCCGTGCCCTACCCAATCAAGCAACTTGCTAAGCAGTGGCCGCAGTATTGGCAGAGCAATTAACGCCAGTGCATATACCGTGGGAAATTTGCCTGACGACACGACGAGATAACTGACGGCGAACAAGTCCTGAATAATGAGAATGCCGATGGCGATTGCGGCGTGAAGCGCAACAGTTTCTCCTTTTTCTTCAAAGGTTTTTGTCGTGAAGACGGTGCTGGAAAAGGACAAGGCGAAGGCGAGAATCAGAGAGGCTGTGTGACTGGGCAGCGCGAGTGATGGGAAGAGCATCCCTGCGCCTTCAATCAGTAACCAGGTGAGCGGAATCACCGCGATCATTTGCAAGCTGGCAACGCCCCATACTTGCGGTGCGATTAATTCACGCAAGTTGAGTTTGAGCCCGATGGTAAAAAGCAGCAGGGTTATGCCGAGATCGGAAATGGTGGCGATTGCCTCGCCTTGCCCGAGGCCGAGACTATGTGCAAAGAAGCCGGCCAGCAGATAGCCTAAAAGTGGCGGATAACCGGCACTTCGAAAAGCCAGGCCCGCGGTAAAGGCCAGCAAGATAACAAGGGGTTCCAATAGTTCGCTCCTGAGCGTTGCCTACGCAGCGCAGTATAAGGTATGACTGCGGCGGGTAAAGTTTGGCCTTACTGTAATACCTCAATAAGACGATCGCGCAGCCATTGATGGGCGGCATCTCCGTGCATGACTTTTGGCCAATACATCCACATGGGGATAGGCGCTATGTCTATCGGGAATAGATGGCAGCGCACATCGAAAGCCGCTTCATACAATGCGCCCAGGCGTCGGGGCACCGTTGCGATGCAGTCGGTTTGGGCGACAATAATCGGCATCGAAGAATAATGCTGCACGCTTGCTTTAATCCGGCGATTTAATGAGACGCCGCCCAGAGCGTGCTCAAGTGAGGTATTGCTGCGATGTCGGCGAGTCAGAATTACGTGATGCTCGCGCAGAAAGGCTTTCATGCTGGGTCGTCGCTTGATGCGTGGATGCTGGCGTGCAGTAATGACGACCAGAGTCTCTTGCGCGACTTCTTGCGCCATAAGTTGTGGTGAAATCAGCTCTTCGTAGTCTAGCAGTACATCGGCATTTAATGAGCGCAAGGCCTGTACGGGATCAGACAGGGTTATGCTGGTCGTTTCGATACGTACACCCGGCGCCGATTCACTCAGTTGATTAATCAGGCGACCAATAATGGCGCTTTCGAAAAAACTATCGCCCAGAATGGTGAAACTGCGTTCGGCCAAGGTCGGATCAAATGCGCTGCTGCCCGTTATGGCACGGCGCACCAAATGCAGGGCTTCGCGAATATCCTGGTGTAAGGCCTGGGCGCGTGGCGTGGGCAACATGCCGCTGCGGCTGCGGACAAAGAGTTCGTCCCTGAAGCTTATTCGCAGACGCGCGAGCGCCGCACTGACAGCAGGTTGACTCATCCCCAGACGCTCTGCCGCCAGCGACAGTTTGCCGCTTTCCATCAGCGCGTCAAATACGGTGAGCAGGTTCAGGTCGACGGAACGTAAGTTCAGCTTCATGGATATTACACATATAAATTATTCAATTTACAAATAACATGAAGGGGCTAAGCTGGCAACAGCCTTTAACGGGAGAGCCTCATGTCTGATTTTCAAATACAACCGGACCATCTGGTTATCGCCTTCATTTTGTTTGCGATGCTGTGGGAGGTAATAGTTGGCCGCACGTCAGAGGGACGCAAATCTCGCGAAGACTGGAACATGGCCCTGCTTTGCGGGGTGATCATGGTTGCGATTCAGCGTCCCGCCCTCGTTCTGGCCACGGCCTTTTTAGGCGGCCTCCTGGTGCCGCAATGGCAGGGCGTGCTAAGTGCCTTTGCCGCCGAGAATTTCTGGTGGGTTTTGTTGGCTTATATAGCGCTGGAAGAATTGCTGCATGGCGCGGGTCACCGTTTTGCCCATATTCGCCGACCTAAATCCAAAGTCATGCAGCAGTTACAGGGCTTGTTCAAAATGGGACATCGCCCGCACCACCTGTCTGGCGGCAACGATGGTAAGGGGCAACTATCCGTTACCCAAACCTTTGTCGAGCATTGGTTGTGGTGGTTTATCATGCCCAATTACTGGTTTCAGTTTTTCTGTGTTTACCTGGGGCTCACGGAAGTGTTTCTGGTGGGTACGGTATTCAAAGGTTTGTGGGCGGCCCACAATCACGTTAACTGGAATTACGATTTATACTTTCTTAATCATCGTTGGGCCTGGGTTCGTAAAGGCATGTACGGCTTGTGCCATGTCTTTACCTTTCCTACCCAGCACCATCACCACCATGCGCGCGGTAAAAACTCCGGCAGTAACCTCTGCAATTTATTGGCGATTTACGACTGGTTGATTTTTGATAGTCTGGTGATTGAACACAAAAAGCCGGATATATACGGCTGGAAGCAATCCCCAGAAGAAGAGCACAGTATTTGGCACCGATTTTTCGCTACGGACTTAAAGAAGTTAGCTTAAAAATCTAGTGACAGATTGATACCGCGAGTGGCATCACACAGAAAACAGACTCGCAGGCCGAAACTAATCGTCACTGTCGGATTTGGTCGCCACTTGAGCTACCTGGGTCCCGCGTAGCTACTACTATCACGGGTAGAGATCTAGTCAGCGTGCTTACACAGGTCCGAGTAATAGGATGACTTATTTTGTACGTAACTGATGGCCTTAAAAATGCCGACATAATAGAACACCTTCAGCAGAAGCCAGTCGGTCAGGTATTCGCCATAGTTTCCCACTTTGGCCGTAACCGAGATCAGTTTTTGGTGGGCGCGGCGGTGGTAGGCGGCGCAATCCATAATCAAATCATGGGCTTCGGTATAAAGCTGGTAAGCGCTTTCGTAATCTTTATTACCGTAGGCTGCGTCACCCTCTTGCCAAAGCGTTCGGGCCGCCGACAGTCGATTTTCCAAAGCTTCCATTGCGGGTTCTCCTTTTTCCTGGCGCTTATCGCCGAAATTATTTCCCTGTGACTCGCAATAGCGTCCGGCAGAAAGTCAGAAAAATCAAGCTCGCGAAGTAGAAAAACACGCATGTCGGCTAGCGGACGGCCGTATTCCTGCAAAAATCCGATTGACTACTTAAGCTCAAATTCCACATAGATATTCGAGCTGACCTTCACCTTGCCGGGTTTGAACTCGTAGGGCTCATTCATATTTTTGGGCGCGCCGCGCGATGACATGACGGCCATTTCCTGCATGTCGAAATGGCGCTGGATATTCTGGCGACCGATTTGATGCACTTTATCGAGGCTGGCTCCAAACTGCCTCGCTAAAAATCTCGCCTGGTCTTCGGCGTCCTGGGTGGCATTGGCCAGAGCCTGGCGTTTTAACTCGGCTTCATTGGAAACATCGGGCTGTACCTGATTGATTTCCGATACGCCACTGTCAACCAGGGCCTGCAGGGCCGCGTTGTAAACTTCGATATTGCGCAGGGTAATTTCCACGCTGCGCGTGACACGGTGTTGGCGGATGCGATTCTGATAGTCCTCTGCCATGTCGACGCGCAGGGAGGACGAGGTGATGTCGCTTTCTTTGACGCCGAGTTTCATCAGGGCGTAAATGGAGTTTGAAGAACGCTTGTCCACATCGGCTTTCGCGGCGGCGACGTCGTTTTCATTGAGTGCTGAAATAGTGTAGTTCAGGTGAATGATATCGGGCTCGACTTCAATTTCACCGAAACCCTCTACCGAAACAATTCGTGGCTGCTTGTTTTGCGCGACGGGCGTATCGAGCTGGCTCCAGACCAGCGCCACGAGCACCAGAACGGTAAGGATCAATACGAACTGTTTCATGTCTTTCTCCGCGAATTAAAAATCAGCATTATGCCTGTGTGATCAGAGCGCGGATATGATCTGCTCATCAGACCGGAAATTTGGCAGCGCGCTCAGCGCTGCGAGGGGATATTGCCGCCATCGACCACCAGTTCGGCGCCGGTTATATAGCTGGCCTCATCGGACAGCAGGAAGCGTACGACTTTGCCGACCTCCTCAGGGGCACCCATTCGGCCAAGCATGATATGGCGCTCAAAATTTTCCTTGAGGCCGGGGGCCTGATCTATGGCTTCTTGAATCATCGGTGTAAGAATCTGGCCGGGAGATACGCTATTGATACGAATTCCGTCCCTGGCCAGATCGTCTGCCAGCGCGCGGTTGGCGGCGAGCATGCCGCCTTTGGAGGCGCTATAGCTGGGATTCATGGCATTGCCTAAAGTGGCATTGATGGACGCAATGCCGACGATGGCCGAACCCGGCAGTGTTGCCATGTCGGCGCGCAATGCCTTGACGATAAAGACCTCGGCGCGCAGGTTGATATTGAGCACGGTATCCCAAAAGTCCGGCTCCAACTGATCGAGTGGACTGACACCCGCGACACCGGCGGCGTGAACCAGAGCGCCAATAGGCCCCAGCGCTGCACGCGAGACAGCTACCGCCTGCTGGATGGCGTCAATGTCAGCGAGATCTACCTCGACGCCCAGGCAGGGAGCGCGGCTTTCCTCCGATAGCTGCGAGGCTGTTTCGGTAACGGTGGGCGAGATATCCCAGAGGGCTACGGGCCGACCAACCGCAGCAAGTGCCCGGGCGCAGGCCAGGCCGATACCTGAGGCGGCCCCGGTTACGATAAGGGGCGTGGCGGGGCTGTATAGAATCGTTGCGGTCATGGTTTTTTCCTTGTTGTTTTCCCTGGGTCCGGAGCTTTGTTTGATGTCCACAGCCACAACGGGCGCCCCGGTCGATAAGGGCGAAACCCTTCGCAATGTCTGTGTGAGCCGGCGGGATTTATGTTTGCCACCGTGTTTAGGCGCAACCCGGGTGCCAGTCCGCTTGGCCTCTTTGTCATTGGGTTTGGCCCCCTGCGCTTGCAATCCCCTAAGCAAACGCTGGTCAACAGTTAAACAACCTACTTGTTTGTAGGTTACAAAATAGCCGTCGCCCGCCCGGAGTTCAAGTCCAATGAAATTAGACGCGAAAATTTTACTGAGTGTTTAAACCCACTAATTAAAGGCATAAATATGTATTTCCGGTATATTTTGGAGCCTTTTAGAGGGTAGCAGAAATTTTAATCGCCTGGACTGGTCCATCTATCAGTTACCGAAATACCCACCTGCCTCTAGTTTGCCTACCAATGAGTAGGATTCTGGCTCTGGTAACGGTATGCGGAAGCTGTAGTGGCTATTAAGGACGTAGCGACACCGATAAGCCAAGGAATGGGGGGCACTAAGGCCGCTGAAGTTGGCTTTGTGCGGTGATTGCGAGCGCTATCTTGCCGGCTTTTTTGCATCCCGCGCTGCCGGGCGCTGGCAGGCAGCTTTATTGAGCCATGCCGGGCTGCTCGGGGCTATTCATTGGCGCAGACGACAGCTTCGCCAGTTCGGTTTCAATCCACTGCTCTACTTGTGCGGTGAGCTGGCGACTGTCGGTATTGTTGGCGGAAATGGGTTCACCAATAACCACGGTTACCAAGCCCGGCTTCTTGATGAATTGACGTGCTGGCCAGCATTCGCCCGCATTGTGAGTCACGGGCACGATGGGCGCGCCGGCGCTAATGGCGATATTGGCGCCACTGCGGGCATAGTTGCCCTTTTGACCCGGCGCGGTGCGCGTGCCCTCGGGAAAAATGAGCACGCGCTTGCCCTGCTGCAGTCGCGCGACGCCTTCGTTCAAAATATGGCGCAGGGCCGCTTTCGGATTGCTCCGGTCAATGGCGATGGGCTCCATCAGGCGTAAGGCCCAGCCAAAAAAGGGTATGTTCAGGAGTTCGCGCTTTAGTACAACGCCGACAGGGAAAAAGGCGTACTGGAGGTAGAAGGTTTCCCATTGGCTCTGATGTTTGGACATCACCACATAGTGGCCGTCTGGAATTTTGCCAACTACCCGGTAGCGCACGCCACAACTCAGGCGCAGCCATACTAAAATCCATTTGTTCCAGATGATCAGGTAGCGCCCGCGAACCGAGAGCGGGAAGAAGCTAAAAAACAGCAGACCCGTCACGGTAAACCAGCCGGTGAGTACGATGTAGCCGATATAAAAAATGACTGTTCGGAAAAAAAGCCAGCCGGTGATTAATGTGCTCATGTCGACGCCCTACCCTTTAGAAAGCTTTCAACAAAGGCCGCAAGATTAGCAAACACGGGTGTGTCGGACAGTGAGCTGTGTTCTGATAGTATAAGTCGGGTTGCCTGTCCCTTACCCGTTGTCACCAGCACCGGCAGGCAGTCTCGCGCCTGTGCGGCTTGTAAATCTTTCAGTGAGTCGCCAACAAATGTCGCGCCCTTTGCACTTAGCCCAAGGTCAGCAGTGGCCTGATCGATTAAGCCGGGCAGCGGCTTGCGGCAATTACAGCCCTCTTCCGGTAGATGCGGGCAATAGTAAATACCGGCTACAGCACCGCCGGCCTGTTCGACCAGAGAGCGCATTTTCCGGTGCATGGCCTCCAGATCGGCAAGCTGGAAATAGTTGCGTGCGAGGCCGGACTGGTTGGTACACACGACGACCTGATGTCCGGCCAGATGCAGTTTTGCAATGGCCTCAATGCTGCCTTCAATCGGACGCCATTCATCGGCACTGCGGATGTAATTATCCGAGTCCTCGTTAATAACGCCATCGCGATCCAGCAGCACCAAAGACATCAGCTTTTGCCCGGAACCAGCAGCGAAATGTCCGCCACCTGCAAAAACAGGTCTCGCAGCCTGCTCAACAGGGCCATGCGGTTGGCGCGCAGTTTTGCGTCTTCTGCATTAACCATTACCTGATCGAAAAAGGCATCTACCGGCTCGCGCAAGCCGGCGAGCGCGCTCAGTCCTTTTTCATAATCGCCTTTTTCAAAAAGCGGATTTACGGTGGTCGTAGCCTTGTCCAGTGCGGTGGCTAAAACTTTTTCGGCGTCATCTTGCAGTAAGGCCGGGTCTACCTTGCTTGCCGGAGCGGCTTCGGCTTTAGCCAGAATATTTGAAACGCGTTTGTTTGCGGCGGCCAGTGCCTGGGCCTCGGGCAGCTGGTAGAAGCTATAAACTGCCTGAACACGACGGTCGATATCCAGCGGTACGCTCAAGTTTTTCGCGGTAACCGCCATAAACACTTCAGCGGGAATATTCTGGTCATCGTAAATAGCGCGCAGGCGTTCAATCATATAGGCCAATACACTATCGGTGAGTTTAGCGTCGGCCTTAATTCCAGGCTGCTGCGCACTGGCCAGCTCGATGAGTTCGCGCAGATCCAGTTCGAGCTTTTGCTCTATCACTATCCGCATGACGCCCAGACAGGCGCGGCGCAAGGCAAAGGGATCTTTTGATCCGCTGGGCGGCTGGCCGATGCCGAAAATACCCGTGATCGTATCGAGCCGGTCGGCCAGGGCAATGACGCTGCCGGTTGCGCTCGCAGGCAGCGCATCGCCGGCAAAACGGGGCAAGTAATGCTCCTGCATGGCGCTGGCAACCTCGGGAGCTTCGCCGTCGTTGCGTGCGTAGTATTCACCGGCAATACCCTGCATGTCGGCAAACTCAAACACCATGTCGGTAACGAGATCACTTTTGCACAAGAGGGCGGCGCGCTCGGCCGAAGCAGAGTCGGCCCCCATCTTTTGTGCGAGTTTTTTCGCTAGCGCTGCGATGCGTTCGGTTTTATCGAACACCGTGCCGAGTTTTTCCTGAAACACAACGGTCTTTAACTTTTCGCGTCTATCAAACAGTGAGGTTTTGCAGTCGGTTTCAAAAAAGAAGGCGGCGTCGCTCAGGCGTGGGCGAATAACGCGTTCGTTGCCTTCGATCACCTGCCTGGGGTCAGTACTTTCAATATTGGCGACCGTAATAAAGTGCGGCAGAAGCGTATTGTTAGTGTCAGTGACGTGGAAATATTTTTGATGTTCCTTCATCGACGAGATCAGCGCTTCGGCGGGTACTGCCAGAAAGCGCTCATCAAAAGCGCCGGC
>JBFJTG010000050.1:0-19954 GCA_041625575.1 Litorivivens sp. | reverse complement strand
TCTTGTTTGCCTTCGTGACCTTCCTGCAGTACACCCACTTCGGTGTTGGCATCGCTGCCCTGCAATTGATTACGCCCAACCAGATGCGGGCGCAGGTCTCGGCCCTGATGCTCTTCTCCACCAACCTCTTCGGGCTCGCTCTGGGAGGCAGTTTCGTCGCCTTCTTCACTGATTTCGTCTATCGCAGTGACTCTGCCCTCAATTATTCTCTCGCCTCAGTTGCACTCATCGTCTATCCGCTGGCGGCACTAGCGATCTTTCTGGGCCTCAAGCACTACCGGCGCGCGCAGGATGCCATCGCCGGCTAGCGGGCGACTGAGGGTATTGGCACAGTTCTTGAAGTTACTCCCTGTAGAAGCGTCTTTGCGTTTGGAAAACACTGTTTTGGTGCAGATCCGAGCAAGGCCGGAATTATCCGGCGCACCACAGTGGTGCGGGCGCCTTATCGGGAGACATATTCATGCTGTTTGGGCGGAAAGATCGCAAGCCGATTGTGATTGCCGACAAAAAAGTCGTCGAGTGGAAGTACGCTGTATGTGGCTACTGCTCAACGGGCTGCTCTATTGAAGTTGGTCTAAATAGCGCCGGACGACCGGTCACCAGCCGCGGCAAGGGAGACGCCCCCGTTAATCAGGGCAAGCTCTGCATCAAAGGTATTTTTGAGCACGAACTGGTCGAAACGGCCGGACGCGGCACCGTGCCACTAATGCGTAAGAAAATTTACGACGCTTTTCAGCCGGCCAGCTGGGACGAGGCGCTGGATAAAACCGCCGACGAATTCAAACGAATACAGGCCAAATACGGGCGTGACAGCGTTGCTGTGGTGTCTACAGGCCAGCTGCTCACGGAGGAGTTTTATACCCTCGGCAAGCTGGTGCGCGGCGTAATCGGAACGAATAACTATGACGGCAATACCACGCTATGCATGGCCTCGGCAGTGTCCGGCTATAAGCGCTCCTTCGGATCTGACGGCCCGCCCGGCTGTTATGAAGATTTTGAACATACCGGCTGTTTAATGGCTTTCGGTTCGAACCTGCCCGAGCAGCACCCGATCATCTATTGGCGCTTGAAAGAGGCCCTGGAAAAACGCCAATTCCCACTGATTGTCGTCGATCCCCGCGTCACCATGATGGCGCAGTTTGCTGATATCCATTTGCCGATTACGCCCGGCACTGACCTGGTTTTACTGAATGCTTTAGCGCACGTCATATTAAAAGAGGGGCTGCAAAAGCAGGCTTACATTGACGCGCACTGCAATGGCTTTGAGGAGCTCAAGGCCACCGTCGAGAAATACGACCCGGAAACGGCTGCGCGAATTTGTGGTATCGACGCCGACACCATTCGTCATGTTGCCAGAATTTACGCAAAGGCGCCCTCGGCCATGAGTATCTGGACCATGGGCATAAATCAAAGCACCCATGGCACCGACGGCGTCTGTGGAATCAACAACCTCAATTTGATTACCGGCAATATCGGTATTCCCGGCGGCACCAGCCTGTCCATTACAGGGCAATGCAATGCCATGGGAACCCGCGAATGGTCTTCCTGTTCCGGCTTGCCGGGTTACAGGGCATTGGAAAAGGAAGAGCACCGGCAAGAAGTCGGAAAATTTTGGGGCGTAGATCCTGACTTCTTCCCCGCCAAGCGTGGAATGCAGCAGACCGATATTTTTCCGGCCATTGAATCGGGCGAAATCAAGGCGCTCTGGATTGTTGCGACCAACCCACTTACTTCCATGCCGAATCAGCCTCGTATTAAAAAGGCGCTGGAAAAGCTCGAATTTATGGTGGTGCAAGATGGCTACGCCGACTGTGAAACCGCCAACTACGCTCATGTATTTCTACCGGGCGCAGTCTGGGGCGAAAAAGAGGGTGTGCAAACCAACACGGAGCGGCGCGTTAATCTGGTACGAAAGTTTGTTGAGCCGCCGGGACAGGCCAAGCCCGATTTCTGGATTTTCAATGAGCTGGCCAAGCGGTTTGAGGCCGGCCGGAAGATGCACTTTCCGGACAACACCAGCGACATATTTGATGAAATGAAGCAGTTGTCGAAAGGCGCTGGCCGCACCTTGGATATCTCGGGAATGAGCCACGATGCCATCGAAGCCCAGCGCGGAATTCAATGGCCCATGCGTGAAGGTGACGAACGTGGCGATCCGCGCCTGTACGCAGACGGACATTTTCAAACGCCCAATGGCAAGGCCAATCTGCTGGCAATGGATTACATCGAAAACAACGAAGTGCCCAGCGAGCAATATCCCTTGTGGCTAAACAGTGGTCGGGTGGTTGAGCATTTTCACACCCGCACCAAGACCGGGAAAATCGGCAATCTCAATAAGTTCAGCCCGACGCCCTATATGGAAATGAACCCGGACGCCGCTCGTGAAATGGGCGTAAAGCACATGAGTTATGTGCGCCTTGTTTCGCGCCGGGGTGATGCCGTGGTGATGGTGCAGCTCACCCAGCGGGTGCCGCGCAATATGGTATTTATTCCCATGCACTATCACGACTGCGTCAATCGTCTGTCACTCGGTTTGCTAGATCCTTATTCGCGACAGCCGGCCTTTAAACAGTGCTCGGTGCGAATTGAAGCCATTGACCAGAAGGAAGCGGCGCAGCTCAATGTGGAGCGCCGGGCTTACTAAAAATTGGTCGGGTACCTGAACCAGAATATTGGACTAAAACACTGTTTTACCGGCGGCCGGCTTTCGAAATCGGGCGTCAAACCAAGGGTTATATACGATGTGGCAAGTAAGAGACGATGAACCGCAATACGCTTTTCTGAAAAAGCCGGATCAGTCAGTGCCTGCAGTTAACTTCTATGAGGCGCCGATTGATCTGATTGCCCGTTCGGGTGGAGAGGCGAATGAAGGCCGCGAGATGTTTATCAATGGTGAGGCGGGTGCAAGTGTAAACCCCGATCGCAATAAACAGCATGCCTTCCATTTTACTGCGGACAATTGCATTGGCTGCCATGCCTGTGAAGCGGCCTGTTCGGAAAAAAATGATAACCCTGCTCATATCAGTTTTCGCAGTGTTGGCTATGTCGAGGGTGGCACCTACCCTGATTTCAGGCGCATGAATATTTCCATGGCCTGTAATCACTGTGACGACCCCGTGTGTTTGAAAGGTTGCCCCACGCGTGCCTATACAAAACACGCGGAATATGGCGCGGTCTTGCAGGACCCGGAAACCTGTTTTGGCTGTGGCTATTGCACCTGGGTTTGCCCTTACAACGCACCGCAGCTCGATCCGGTCAAAGGTCAGGTGTCCAAGTGCAATATGTGTGTGGACAGACTGGAAGTTGGCCTAAAGCCCTCCTGTGTTTCTGCCTGTCTGGGCAATGCCCTGAGTTTTGGCGTGGTAGAAGATCTGCCGGACAATCGCGAGCAGGCCAAGGTCAGTATTCCCGGCTTTCCTGATCCCTCGATTAGTCAGCCGAATATTCGCTTTCAGCAAATTAAAACGATGCCGGATGAGGTCACTCGCCCGGACGGCATGCCGATTAAATATCATCGCGACCAAAACGGTGGCTACCGACCCGTGGTCGACCAGAAAAAAGGCGTCGATAAGCACTGGAATCTCGCGCGCCTGAGTTCGCGTGAAAATCCACTCGTTATCTTTACCTTGGTGAGTCAGGCGGCAATAGGCTTATTTTTTGCTGCCTTTATCGGTGCCGAACTTGGATTAGATAGCTTGGTGGCTTTGCGTAATTCTGTCATGTACGTGCCTCTGGTGGCGATCGCTGTCGGCCTGGCGGGGATTGGCATGCTGATGTCGGCTACCCATTTGGGCAAGCCCATGCGCTTTTATCGTGGCTTTAACAATTTACGGCACTCTCCGGTTTGCCGCGAAGGTTTGGGCATACTTCTGTTTATGGTCTTCGCCGGATTGCACCTGTTGGCGGTTCTACCGGAAAACTCACTTTTCCAGTCATTGGTAGGTGAATTTGGAGAGTTCAGGATCTTGGCTTCTTCGTTGGGCTGGTTAGGCGTCGTCGCCGGCTCAATCGGCCTCTACTATATGATTCGCTGTTACCGAATTCCGGCGCGGCCGTTTTGGAATCACTGGCAGACGGGTTCAAGTTTTGCCGGAACAGCCATGGTCATGGGCGGAATTGCACTGGGGCTAATTGGGGTGCCGACCTTGCTGTTAACAGGAGTCGTCGCCGATGAATTGCTGCTTGTGTCAGCGGGATTAATTTTTCTGGGTTGTCTGCTTGAGGGCATTGGTCTGATCCGTCATGCGCAAATCATGAATGGCGCAAACAGTGAGGGCAGTGCTTCGCACTACATCCAATGCACTGTTTTCGGAAAGAGCTATCAGCTGCGCAATACGCTCATGGCTTTGAACTGTCTGTTATCGGCTGCTGTTTTAGTGGTGGTCACGCAGTTTACAGTTGCAGAAACTGCGCTGCTGATGCCCTTGGCCGGCTTCTTGCTGGTTTCGGCGCTGGCAGCGGCGCTCATTGGGCGATGTTTGTTTTATGTGCTGGTGATACCGACCACTATGCCCGGGGCTTTCTTCTGGAAAAATAAGGATTTTGAAGAGCATGCCCGTGAAATTGGACTCGCGCATATGCCGCAGGTGGGCGTGGTTTACGATCGGCATTGATGTGTGGGTTGAGGGGCGGGTTAAGGGCGGTCCAGACCCTTCAAGCGCGAAAGTTGATGGGTGCTGATCGGGTGCGACTTTTGATTTTTGTGCGGTCTACAATTTGCGCCGCCACTTTTTGGTACTCGGATGACGCAGCCTCTGCGCGAATTCGCTCAACGATCAGCGAGAGAATTTTCTGTCTGGATTTACCCAAATCATCAAAATCGCGATAACGAAAGCCACCGTCCGTTCCTCTTTCAAGGTACTCGCCGCTTAGTTCCTTGTCGCGTGAAGCCCTAATAAAATGCCGCGCCATTCTAAATCCCCTGTTTAAACTCTTTTATCCTTAAAAGCGTATTTCGCTTTCGCGATCCTTACGACACAATTAACGAGTTTTGTGATTTAGTGTGCTGGCTCAGCATACATGATTGCTAGGACTGCGTGAAGTTTGCCTAAAATGTCCCGTCTAGGCATGTTCCTCTTCAGTCTCGTCGAACAAGTCGTCGATCGGCTTGTCTTCTTCATTAAAATCTTCATTTCGGGGGTCAATCTCGGCCATGACCGGGAAAACATCCGGTGAAATTGGCACAAAGCTTTCCTGAGCTTCGGGGATGCTGGCGGGTACGCGCTGGATATCGCCAATTATAAAAGCAGAGAGCACTACCAGCAGGCAGGTGTTGACGATAAAAAAGCTTTCCGGGCCTGAAATACTCATAAGCACAGAATTTAACAGCGGCCCTATTAAGCTACCTATGCCGTAGGCGGTGAGCAGGGTAGCGCTGGCGGCAACAATCTGGCTTTGCTTCATGCGGTCGTGCGTGATGGCGACGGCGATGGCGTAAATGGACGAAGACAGGCCAAAATACAGTGCGGTAAGACCGCACAGTAGTGCAAAGCCCATGCTGCCAACCGTCAGAATCACGGCGCCTGCAAGCGCCGCAACCGCGGTCACTACCAGCATCACCCGCGCGCGATCGCGGCGATCGCATATGTAGCCGATTGGCCAGGCCAGCGCCATTGCAGACAGAATGGCAACGGCCATAAAAATAGAGGTTTGTTCGACGCTAAGGCCTGTGCCGGTGGTGAACACCGGGGCCATTGCGTAGAAACCGCTCATCAGTATGCCGTTGATGACGGTGGCTATGATACCCAGCGGTGCTTCCTTGATTATTTCCCGTATTGGCACGGCTTCGATGGACTCGAGGACGGGTGAGTGCATGCGACTCATGGCGAGCGGTATTATCGAAGCAACCAGGAGCATGGCGGCAATGGTAAAGGGCGTTGCGGTTTCCGGTGGCGCAACCTGCAGCAGCAACTGGCCACCAGCGACCGCGGAATAAAAGCAAATCTGGTAAGTGGCGAATAGTGTTGCGCGATTATTGTCGTTGGCAACACAACTGAACCAGCTCTCGACAGTCATCAGTAGGCCTGCGGCGGCAATACCGCTGCCAAAGCGCAGTATGGCCCAGGTAATCATTGAGTTTGATAGGGGGTAAGCCATGGCGGCGATGGCGATGGCCGCGGAAAAAACCGCAAACGCACGGATATGGCCAACGCGCTGGATAACTTTTGGCGAGTAGTGTGAGCCTATTACAAAACCCAGGGCGAAAAAGAACAGCACCGTACCGATGACCATGGGGTCGATGCCGGAAATAGTCATTCTTACGCCCAGTAGCGAATTGACAAAGGCGTTACCACTGGCGAAAAGAATGATGCTGAGAAAAAGCGAGAATAGTGCTATGACGACATGTTTCATTGCTTGTAGTGACTTGACTCTATTTCGTGATTTTGGCGAAGCAGAAAAACAATGTCCGCTAGCGCTGGCAGTAGGGCGATATTGACTTGGGTCAAACGCTGATAGTGCTGAATAAAACGCGCTACCCCTGCTTCCGTCATCAGTGATGACCCGCTCTGGCGCTGAGCAAGTTTTTGTTCCTGCAACAGTCGCCATTGAAAAACGCAGTTGAAGTCGGGCGCCTGCAAAAATACCAGCGCGTGTAGACGGTTAAACAACACTTGGTAATTGTACAGACTTTGATTTACAAAATGGCGCCAAATTCCCTCGGGGTCGTCTTTGGCTTCGAGCTCGTTGACGGGTTCCATCAGCTCATGCTCATGCTGCGGTTTCGACCCGACACACCAACCTTCGAGTATGACAAGGTCCACAGCGCCGCGAATCTGTGGCCACTGGCTTACGGCTAGTCTATCGTCCGTGGCTTTGTTGAAGCGGGGGAGTGAGGTAGAGCCGTTTGCATCCTGTCGCTGGAGCTTGTCCAGAATGCGCTGTCCGAGCTCTATGTCGTGGGTACCGGGTACTCCGCGAGTACGCAGCAGGGGGTGAATCTCTTCGGCCAGTTCGATGCGGTCTTTTTTGCTCAGGTACAGGTCGTCTATAGACAGTACCGCGATATTCCATCCCTGCTCGCTGCCCAGTAATCGCGCAATCAAGTCGGCGAGGGTTGACTTACCTGAGCCCTGGCAGCCGTTAATACCCAAGAATAGCGGACCCGCCGAGAAACGCTGTCGCTTGGCGCATAGCCAGTCGATTAAGGGAAAGTAATGGGTCTGCGCGAGGTTCTCAAAGCTGGCAGGGAGTTGCTCCTCTGCCATGAACTGGCGCAGGTGTTGGCGGCGATCAGGCAAAACTGACTTCCTATGGCGTTGGTGCGTTTTTGCCGCCAAAGCGGCGCTGGTCCTCGGCTGTCGCGGTTTCGCGGCACTCTCCGGTGAGCACTGACCGGGTGAAGCCGATAGTGCGCTTGGACAATACATAGCCATCCTGGCAGTAGGCGCTTGCCGCGATTTTTTGCTCTAGCAGGGCAATTACCCTTATCTCTATACGCCTTTTTTCATCCTCTGCCGAATAGGGTGCCATTTCGGGTGCCGTATTCATGTCTTTGTTTTCGTTGGCATCGAAGACAAGGCGCGGTGTGCTTAATCCGCCGCTGGGGGTATCTAATTGGTAGGTGAACAGTTTGCTGCCGTCCGCACTTATGCGCGGCGAGAATGTTTCGGTTTCGTCATCTCGCAGGGTGGTGCTGCTACATGCCGCCAGTAGCAATACCTGAATTAAAACGATAAGCGAGCGGGGAATTTTGTTCATGGGGTGCCTGCCTTGGGGTTTGGGAACTGCGTGCGGTCAGCATCGGTAGCCGATTCCTTGCACTCGCCGCGTGCCGAGCCGCCACTGTAGCTGACCAGAGAATCCAAAATAAAATAGCCCTCGCGACAATAACCGGTTTCTTTCAGCTTGCGTTCTATGCCACTGGTCAGGGCCCGCTCGTTTTTCGCGCGTAGCTCCGCAGCGCTATACACCTTGCGACCGTCTGTAAAACCGCCGGTCTGGTCGTAGGGGATGAGGGGGCGCGTTTTTTCGCCGCGGACAAATTCGTAGCGAAATACCTTACTGTCGTTCGGGAAAATTTGGGTGGAGAACTTTTCCTGTAATCCCAGGGTGCTCGGAGTACTGCTGCAAGCAGAGATCATCGTGGTAACCACCAGGCAGCTCGACAGCGTAATGAGAGTAGTTTTGCTAATAATGGCGCTTATTCCTCGTTAAATAGGGCTCGTAAAATTATCCGATGGACAGCGCCAGCATACGGCTTAGCTGGCATAACTGCCAGCCGCTTTCCGCGCTCATCTCGTTGAAACAATCCTGAATTTTACGCAGATCGCGCTGGGACGAGGGGTTATCCTTGTCCACCACACCGTGCATTTTGAGCACATGGCAGACGTCGCGGCTGAGGATGAAGGTGTCCTTGCCCATAAACCGTAAAAAGTACTGGCCGCTATTGCCGCCCAAGCGACTGCCGTGCTTTTTCAGGTACTGCCAGAGGCCCGTTATGTCCTCGTTTGGCCACTGGGCTAAAAAGGCACCAACGCCGCCGTGGCTACGCTGTAAATCCAGGACCAGCAAAGCGTTATCTTGCACCGCTTTGACCTTGTTAAGATTGCGGATGATGCGGGGGTTGCTGGCCATATCCTCAATGTCTTCGGGCGAGCGTGAGGCGACCCAAATGGGTAAAAACCCGTTAAAGACTTCTTCAAAGCCATCCCACTTGGCCTGGACTACCCGCCACACAAAGCCCGCCCGAAAAATGCAGGCGGCCATTTCGGCCAGGTAACGATCGTCGGGTATTTTTTTGAGCTGGGCAGGGGTTTTGGCCTTTTGTAGCTTTTCCTGCAGCGCCTGTTCTCCGCCCTGAAGATCCAAAGCTTGTTGATAGCACTGCTGAAACATCGATGCCATTGCCAATGTCCTATTGCTGAGTGATCGGGAAGGATAGCGGCGGCATTGCCAGATTGCTATTGTCACCTGCGCGTGGATTGACTAATTAATAAGCACTGTTTATATTAAAGACTGCTTACTAATTGATGGGCGTCGCTTCGCCCTCAGGAACGTGTCATGCCCAAAAATCGCAGCAATGCCGCAGAAGTGCTGAACGCAGATACCAACCTGCTATGGAAGACCCAGTACTACGAGCCCGCCATTGCCGACAGTGGCGAGCGCAAAACGAGCTTTAAAACCCAGAGTCTGCGCTGGGACATCAAGCCTGTATACACACAGCAGGATTTGGACGAGATCGGCTTTGATCCAGCCAGTGATCTTGGTATGCCCGGTACCTACCCCTTTACCCGCGAAACCAAGCCGGCGGGCTATCGCGCCGATTTGTGGGCCATGACCCAGGTCAGCGGCTTCGGCTGTGCGGAAGATTCCGCCAAGCGCTGGGAGTACATGGTCAATCAAGGTCTGGATTCCATCATTATCGAATACGACCTGCCGACCACCAACGGCTATGACTCGGATAACCCCCTGTGCCGTGGTGAAGTAGGGCGCGCGGGCATGGCGCTGGATACCCTGCAGGATATGGAAGAGGCCCTGAATTTTCCGCTCGAAAAACTTAAGAACATCACTTCGGTCTGTAACGCACCGCAGCCGGTGAATCTGGCCATGCTGATCAAGGCCCTGCAGCGCAAGGGCAAGAAGCTCGAAGACATCCGCCTCATGATGCCCAACACCATACTGGTGGAGTACACCTGCGTTGGGCGTTATATCTACCCGCCCAAGCACGGACTGCGGTTGGCCTGCGACGTGATTGAATACTGCATGAAAAACCACCCGAACTGGTTGCCCCTGAATGTGGTGGGCGCACAGATCTATGCCGCGCGCGGCAATCCGGTTCAGGAAATTGCCTATTCCTTTGCCATGGCAAGGGCGTATATCGACGAGCTGATAGCGCGCGGGTACACCATTGACGAGATCGCGCCCTATGTGAGTTTCATCACTGGCATCGATATGGATTTCTTCGAGGCCATCGGCAAACTGCGCGCTTATCGCAAAGTATGGGCGCGTTTGATGCGCGAAACTTACGGCGCCAAATCCGATGATGCCTGCAAACTGCAATTGATGAGTTCGCCCGGCACCATGTCAATGGCTCTGCAACAGCCGATGAACAATATCGCGCGGCTCGGCATTGAAATGCTGGCGTGCGCCATTGGCGGCGGCGCCCACACGATTAATACGCCGCTCTACGATGAGGCCCACGCCTTGCCGAGTGAAGAGGCGATTACCATCGGTGCGAATATTCACCACATTGTTGCGCAGGAAAGTGGCGTGGCGGACACCATCGATCCGCTGGCAGGGTCCTACTATGTGGAGTACATGACCAAGCGCATTGAAGATGCCGTGTTTGTGGAGATGGAAAAGATTGAAGCCATGGGCGGAGCCCTGGGTGCGATTGAAGCGGGCTACTTCCAAAGCCAGCTGGCGCAAGAGCAAATCGACATGAATACGGATTTTCACAGTGGCGAACGCAAGTTTGTCGGTGTGAATTATCTGGTGAAAGAAGATAAAAAGCGTGAGATCGAAATATTCCGTCACGATGAAGCGGCGGAGCAGCGCCAAATTGATCGCCTCAATAAGGTCAAATCAATGCGCGATAATGCGGCCGTAGCTAAAGTGCTGGAAAAGGTTAGGGAGGCGGCGCGTGGCAACACCAATATGGTCGAACCGATGCTAGAGGCGGTAGAGCTCTACGCTACTCACGGGGAATTGTGCGACGCCATGCGCGATGTTTTTGGCGAGCATGATCCCAATGCGCTGACGCCCACAATCTAAGCCAAGGCTTTAATACCTAGGATAAAAACATGGAACAACCCATACGCTTATTGCTGGCGAAAATTGGTCTCGACACTCATACCATTGGCATTACTGTTCTGGCCAAAGAGTTGCGTGACCGCGGAATCGAAGTCATTTTTTCAGGTTTAAAGCAAACGCCGGAGCAGGTAGCGCGTGCGGCCTTGCAGGAAGATGTGGACGTGATTGGCGTGAGCTGTTTGTCGGGCGGCCATATGACGCATCTGAAAATGCTGGCCGAACAAATGCGGGAACTTGGCATTGATGATCGCCTGTTGATCGTTGGCGGTGTGGTGCCCGAGGAGGACGTTGAGCCGTTAAAAGCACTGGGAGTGGATAGTGTTTTCACTATGGGGGCGAATATGGATGATATCGCGGCCTATCTGCGCAGTTCAGTGGCAGCTGCCTAGTGCTATGAATAATGGTGCAATAAAAAAGCGGGCCAGGCGAGAGCTGATACTGGATGATGAATGGCAGGCATCGATAAAGCGTCGGGATATCGGTACCCTCGCCAGAACCATCACCGCGATTGAGCGATCGCCGGAATTTTTGCTATCGCTGTCACGTCATGTCTTCGAGGAGAATCCTGCTGTCAGCATTGGCATCACGGGTGTACCGGGCGCAGGAAAATCTACTCTACTCAATCAATTGATTCGGGCTTACCGCGCACAGGGTAAAAGCGTGGCGGTGTTGGCGGTGGACCCCAGCAGCATTCAAACGGGTGGCGCGGTGCTGGGTGACAGACTGCGTATGCAGGACCATGCGCTCGACGAGAATGTTTTCGTTCGTTCACTCTCGACCAAGGGCCATCTGGGCGGAGTCTCTGAAACCACTTTTATTTCTGCGCAACTTTTAAAATACGCCGGCTTTGATCGGGTGTTTATTGAAACCGTCGGCATTGGTCAGAGTGAACTGGACATCGTCAGTGTTGCAGATATCAGCACCATTGTTTTTATCCCCGGCATGGGCGACTACGTGCAGGGCATCAAGTCCGGCATTATGGAAGTGGGTGACGTGTTTGCGCTGAACAAGTGTGATCACGAGGGTGTGCGCGCGCTCGAAAAAGTTATTCGGCTGGAAGCTCACGATCGGGAAAATAAAAGCGGAGTGCCGCTCGATGTCTGCCTCACCAATGCCGTCAGCGGCGAGGGTGTTGACGGACTGATCGCCTCGCTGGAAGTTGCGCTGACGCGCAGTGCCAAGCTTGATTCACTCAGACGGCAGCGTCAGCTCCAGGCATTTTCCAAGTTGCTGCTGGAAATTGAGCTGCGCGAACATTGGTTAAGGCATTTTATTGAGGGGGATGCCGGCCGGCAATTTTTTTCGGCTCTGGCTGAGGGCAACTCCAGCCCGGCCGACATTATCCCTGCATTTTCTGCCAGTCTGGAGACGAGTGCTTGAGGCCAGTGCTGAGGCAAGCCGATGCGCGTCGTAACCTGGGTTTCTCTTCTCCCGGGTATTTGGTTTTTCTCCTTTTTCTAGCTTACCTGCTGTCTTTTCTCGACCGCCAGATTATTGCCCTGCTGATCGACCCGATTAAGAACGATTTGCAGATTTCCGATTTCCAGTTTTCCCTCTTGCACGGTTTGGGTTTTGGCGTTTTCTTCGCCCTGTTCGGTATTCCCATTGCCCTCGCGGCGGATCGCTGGCGGCGCACACGGATCATCGGCATCGGCGTCGTTGTTTGGAGTGTGATGACCGTCTACTGCGGCCTCGCGCGGGGCTATTTTCAATTGTTTCTGGGACGCATCGGCGTTGGTGTCGGCGAGGCTGCGCTGGCACCGGCGGCCTACTCCTTGTTGGCCGATGTGTTTGACCGGAAGCGACTACCGAGGGCCATGGCAATTTTTTCCATGGGGAGTACCCTGGGCAGCGGGCTCGCATTTCTATTGGGCGGGCGTCTCTTGAGTGCGCTGGCGGAATGGGATCGCAGCGACATTGCTTGGCTCAGCGGTTTTGCTGACTGGCAACTCGCTTTCATGTTTGCCGGTTTGCCTGGGCTGGTTCTCGCCATATTTATCTTCCGTTTTCCGGAACCTTCCCGCAAAGGCTTGCTCGATACCTCGCCGCAAACGATTCACCGCCAGCTCGCCACAACCTTTCGGTTTATGCTTGGGAATAAGCGTCTCTACTTCGGAATATTTATTGCCATCGCGGCGACCACTGCGATGAGTTCAGGCTTTATTGTTTGGACGCCGGTTTACCTCATGCGAGAGTTTGGCCTGAGTCCGCCGGAAGCGGCCCAACGCTTTGGCGGCATTTTTGTACTGGCTGCCAGTAGCGGCGTGCTGGCCGGTGGTTTTTTGGCGGCGCGCCTGCAAGCCCGCTTCGGTCAGTCTGCCTATTTGGTGGTCATGTTGCTGGGAGTCAGCGGCACGCTGCTGTCACTGCTTCCGCTGAGCTTTGTGAACAATATTGATGGCGTTAGCATACTGATTGCCTTCGCCGTATTTTTTACCCAATCTTTAGCGGCGGTGAGTGTCGCCTCGATTCAGGTGGTGACGCCGAACGAGAAGCGGGCGCAGCTGTCCTCTTACTTTTTATTGTTTGTGAACCTGCTCGGCTATGGTAGCGGCGCGCCGCTAATTGCCGCCATTACTGATTTTGTTATAGGTGACTCGGCTCAGCTGGGTTTGTCTTTGACATTGGCAGCCATTTTCTTGCTGCCGCTGGCTTTGCTGGCGGTATACATTGCCTGGCGACCTTATAAAGTAGCGAATAATTACGCCATGGCTGCGGATTCTTGATGACATGACGAAGGCAATCTCCGGTGATGCCAATATTCAGACAAGCGATATCGCTGCGGTGGCGGCGCGATATCGCGACAATGCTCTGGGCGTGTTGCTGTTTTTGTTGGTAGAGGACTACGAAAATCGTTTCATTGCGGCCTATCGCAAACAGGGCTTTGACGGCGTGCTGCGTTCCCACGGCGCGGTAATGCGTCATCTTGACGGTAATGGCGCCAGCATTTCGCAGTTGTCTCAGCGTGCAGGCATAACCAAACAGACTATTGGCAAAATTGTTCGCCAGCTCGAAGAGCTCGGATACTTGAACGTGGTCACCAGTAGCGAAGATCGCCGCGCACGTATTGTGCGGTTTAGTCTGCGCGGCGAGCGGCTGGTGAGTGCCTCCAATCGTGTTGTGGATGAAATTCGCAAGCACTATAAACAGTGTCTGGGAGAGCAGGCTTTTTCCCGGCTCAATGAGCTGCTCGATACCATAACCCGGGCGCTGGGTGTGCAGCCGCGCATTTACAGCTATGGTGACGCGCAGCGCTTCCTGCATTTCGGCCGTCTGCTTGTGGAGCTCGCAGGTGATTTTGAGCAGCGCTTGCGTGCGCAAGTCCCTGCGGCTGTCGGCCGAGGACTGAGCAGGCCGGGTTTGACCCAGCTTTACCATCTGGGTGAGGGCGGGGTAACCATCACCGAGCTTGCGGAAGCCCAGCCGCTGACGGTGCAGGCGGTGAGCCTCACCGTGCGCCAGCTGGCGGCCCAGTCCCTGGTCGTAGTGCGGGAATGCCGTGACGATAGTCGCGCCAAGCGAGTGACATTGGGTGAGTCGGGTGTCGAATTTTTGCGTGAACTGGCCGATGCCTGCGGCTCTGTGCGCACTTACTACGCGCGGGTGCTAGGTGCGGCCGAGCTCACCGAGCTGGAGAGCACGCTCCGAAAGCTGCAATTGGCCTTATAGGGGCTTCCGTTCCTGTATTCACCCGGGGCGGCGTGTCACGGCGTGAACATCTGGTAACTATACGATCGTATATTCTTTGTCTACACTCATTCATCTGTTAACCGTATCTCCATAACAACAGAGTCCAAGACTCAGGAGTCCCCCATGCTTTCGCAAATGGACGATTACCCCTTACACCAGACCTCCGACGTTATTCGCTTTGTCGGTACGTCTGACCGCAATTTTTACGACCGTTACTACTTTAATTTACATTCCTCCAGCGATGATCTGTTTATGGTCATGGGTATGGGGCAGTATCCGACGCTGGCCGTGCAGGACGCTTTCGCGGTAGTGCGCCGCGGTGAGAAACACCATGTAGTACGCGCATCCAGAGAGTTAACGGACCGCATGGATACCTCGGTAGGGCCTTTACGTATCGAAGTGATCAAGGGTTTGGAAGAGGTTCGGTTTATCGTTGACGATTCACCAGAGCATCCCATTGCCATGGACATTACCTGGAAGGGCGCGATTCCGGCCTTTCTCGAGCCGCGCCAATACATCCGCAAACACGGGCGCGTGCTGTTTGATTCCACGCGCTTTGCCCAAACCGGCTGCTGGACCGGCAGTTTGCGCGTGGGCGATGAAACCTTCGAGGTGACACCTGATCGCTGGAAGGGCAGTCGCGACCGCTCCTGGGGTATTCGCCCGGTGGGTGAGCACGAGCCACCCGGAATCCATGAAGGCAGCTCAGCGATGGAAGGTATGTGGAACTACGCGCCCATGCAGTTCGACGATTTTTCCATTTTGTATATTCTGAATGAACACAACGACGGCACCCGTGTGCTGGAAGAAGCGGTGCGAGTGTGGAATGACCCCGAGCGCGAGGTGGATTGGCTGGGGCGCCCGGAACACGAGCACAAGCTCTCCATTGCCAAGCCCTATCAGGCCTATATCGAATCATCAGTAATACGTTTTCCGGAAGCGCCTGAGGGGCCGCTGGAAGTTAAAGTGACGCCACTCACCCACGTGTGGGTCATGGTGGGCACGGGCTACGGGCTGGAGGCAGACTGGAAGCACGGCATGTATAAGGGCAAGAAGGTGGTTGAAAGCTTCACCCTCGATATGGAGGCAGATAAAGACCGGATGTTCGGTCTCTGTGACAACGCCGCGCGCTTTGAGCTGGGCGATCAGGTCGGTTATGGCCTGTTCGAATACGGCTTTCTTGGTCAGTTTGATCACTACGGAGTGAAGTAGTTAGATGTCAGCGATAGAGGCGGTGCTGTTTGATGTGGGCGGGGTATTTACCCTGTCGCCGTTTTCCGAGTTTGATGGTATCGGCCAGAAAATAGGTGCGAAACCCGGGCAGATCCATGAAATTATATTTGGTAATTATCACGAAGACGGAGATCACCCCTGGCACAAGGTCGAGCGCGGCGAAATCTCTCTCGATGAATGTCGTCAGGCTATTCTGGATCTGGCGCAGGCAGAGCACGGCTTTAGCCTCGATATTTATGAAATATTCGCTGCCATGCCGCGCGATGGTGGTATTCGTAGCGTTCTGGTCGACAAGGTTGCCGACTTAAAAGCGCGCGGCTACCGCCGTGCGATCATCACCAATAACGTGAAGGAATTCTCTGCAGGTTGGCGCTCCCTGCTGCCGGTCGACGATTTGTTCGAGTTGGTGGTGGATTCCTGCGAGGTAGGTTTGCGCAAACCTAATCCGGCTATATTCGAACTGACGCTGGAGCGCATGGGAATACGCGAGCCCTCTAAAACGGTTTTTCTTGATGACTTCCCGGGTAATATCGAGACGGCCAAAGCACTGGGCATGCAGACTGTTCACGTTGGGGAAGATATCAATGAGGCGATTGCCGAGCTTGAGGCGCTGCTCACATAAGCTTGGTTCTGCTCCATAGCTCGTAGCGTTTGAACGGACGAGCATAAAAAAGCCCCGGACATTGCCGGGGCTTTTGCATTCGAGCTAGGCTGAATTTATACGAATTGCAGCAGTGCAACGAATACCACTGTCAGCGCGATGCTGCAGTGAATAACGCCTTTGACAGTGGTCATCGGGCCGGTTTTGCCAAAGATAGCATTGGCTTGCAGGGCCAGAATCAGCGCCATGACTATCCAGAAACCCAATGGCAGGCTGTCAACACCGTAGCTTGCCGCGCCCGTGCCGTGGAAAGAACCCATCATGCCAAGCAGCATCGGACCGGAGAACAGAACGTTGGTACGAGAAGCCAGACCTGCCTTGGGAGCAGCCTTGGCAGCGTCACCGGGGGTGATGCCACAAACGATTTTCTGTGCCGGCCAGATAATCAGCCAAACGTTCAGGAACATGAGTGTGCCCATGGTGGCACCCATGATGATGTAGGAATCCCAGCCGTGAGATTGACGAACCAGTTCAAGCAATACAACACCGGTGAGGAAGGTGAACATTGCGCCCCAACGGAACCACCACAGCGCCCGGGGGGCCAGTTTTTTAACGGCATCGGCTTTGGCGCCAGCTTCAGCTTCCTTGAAGTATTCGCCTTGTACGAAGTTGAAGTAGTAGAGCAGGCCGATCCACGTAATGCCGAACAGTACGTGCAGCCAACGGAAAAGTACGTCGGTGGTGATAAATGCGTCCATGAGTCGTCCCTATCAATTGTGGCAGATTGAACTATTATTGATCCCCGCTATCACAAGGCCTTGGAAAACAAAGTGATGGCAGGAGCTTGATTGTGAGCGCAGTATAGCAAAGTTTCGCGCAAGCAATAAACGGCGTCTGCGTTGTAAAATTAACTTGCGACCAGCTGTTAGTTTGGTCGATACCCCTGGGTCACTTTTGTGGCCAAGGGCCAACTGTCATAATGCAGCATATTGAATAGGAACGGGACAATTGAATGAGTAACACTAAGCAGCCGGGTGACGGCATCAAGCCAGATGCCGACGATATTGATTCGTTTAAGCGCGAGCGCCGAACGCGTATGGTCGATCGCATTGGCGATGTGCCCAAGGTCGCTGGCGACAGCGGTGGCAGTGGCGGCGGCGGAGGTTCCGCCGTCTGGTTGGTGTGGTTGCTTATCGTGGTCTTATCGGGAGGAGTTTACTACCTCTACCAGCAGTTGGACGTGGCCAGGGCGCAGTTGACGCTGGATCAGCAACGTATATTGCGTCTTGAAAAACAGATCAATATCACTGACGAGAGCGTGACTGAATCCAGCGACCAGATGCAGAAGCAGGTCCAGTTTCTCGACACCGAGATACGCAAGCTCTGGGACAATGTCTGGAAAAAGAGTAAGGACCAGCTCAGCGATCACGAGGAACGGATTGCCAAGTTCGAAAAATCAATGGAAAGCCTGAAGGCCCTCGTTACGGCGGCAGAGCAGGCTGCGGCTAAAGACCGCAAAGAGCTGGCAGCGCTAAAGGTCCAACAGCAGAAGACGCATTCCATGGCGGAAACCAGCTGGAGCGAAATTGCTGAATTGAAGGAGGGTGGCGACCTTGGCGACAAGGTGGCAAGGCTCGAAAAACGGGTGAAGGCCAATGAAGAGTGGCTGGAGTCGGTCAATGCATTCCGCAAGCAGGTGAATCGCGACATTAACAGCCTGCGCGAAGTTGTTAGCGCCAACCATCCGAGTTCAACCGCCGGGTCCGCTCAGTAGCATCGCGTCACGCGCAGATCGGCTTCCATCGCCGGTGAAAGCCACTGCGCTCTGAGGTATAATCCCGCCCCTGCTAGCGATGTGGGGGCGCAGTCCCACTCCCCCCGTGTCGCATTTTCCGACTCGCCCTTAGAGTAATGAGGCTCCGATGACGCTTATCCGCCAAGACGACGTAATCAGCAGTGTGGCTGATGCCCTGCAGTATATTTCCTACTACCACCCCGTAGATTTTATTCAGGGGGTGCACGAAGCCTATAAAAGAGAGCAGAGTCAGGGCGCAAAAGACGCCATGGCGCAGATTCTGATCAATTCACGTATGTGTGCCGAGGGCCATCGGCCAATATGCCAGGATACCGGCATCGTTACCGTGTTTCTGAAAGTCGGCATGAATGTTCAATGGCAGGGCGATATGTCGGTAACCGACATGGTGAATGAAGGTGTGCGCCGCGCCTATAACCACCCCGACAATGTCTTGCGCGCCTCGATACTGGATGATCCGGATGGTGCCCGCCAAAACACCAAGGACAACACGCCTGCGGTTATTCACTACGAAATTGTGACGGGTGACAAGCTTGAAATATACGTTGCAGCCAAGGGGGGCGGCAGCGAAGCCAAGTCCAAATTCGCCATGCTTAATCCTTCTGACTCGGTTGTAGACTGGGTGCTGGAGCAACTCCCGAAAATGGGAGCCGGCTGGTGCCCGCCCGGCATGTTGGGTATTGGTTTGGGCGGCACTGCTGAAAAAGCGATGTTGCTGGCAAAGGAAGCATTGCTCGATCCCATTGATATTCACGAGTTGCGCGAGCGTGGTGCGGCCAATCGCTCGGAAGAGCTTCGCCTTGAGTTGATGGAGAAGGTTAACAAGCTGGGCATCGGTGCTCAGGGACTGGGCGGGCTTACCACAGTGCTCGACGTGAAGGTCAAGGATTACCCCACTCACGCAGCCAACAAAGCGGTGGCGATCATTCCCAATTGCGCCGCCACCCGTCACGTGCATTTTACTCTGGACGGTTCGGGACCGGCAGAATTAGTGCCACCCTCGCTGGATGACTGGCCGGAAATCACCTGGGAAGTCGGCGAAAGTGTGCGCCGCGTGAATCTCAATACGGTCACTAAAGAAGACGTTAAAGATTGGCAGCCTGGTGAAACGGTTCTGTTGTCGGGCAAAATGCTGACTGGGCGCGATGCCGCCCACAAGAAAATGATCGATATGTTAGCCAAGGGCGAAAAACTGCCCGTCGATATGACTGGTCGCTTCATCTATTACGTGGGTCCGGTTGATCCGGTGCGCGAAGAGGTTGTTGGCCCTGCGGGTCCAACCACAGCAACGCGCATGGATAAGTTCACGCGTACCATGCTCGAAGAGACTGGTTTGCTGGGCATGATCGACAAAGCCGAGCGCGGCGATATTGCCATTGATGCGATTCGCGACAATGAGGCGGTTTACCTGATGGCTGTTGGCGGTGCGGCTTACCTTGTTGCGCAAGCCATTAAAAAATCCGAAGTGGTGGCCTTCCCCGAATTGGGTATGGAAGCCATTTATGAATTTGATGTCGTCGATATGCCGGTAACCGTGGCAGTCGATAGCAAAGGCGAATCCGTGCATAAAACCGGGCCTGCGAAATGGGCGGCGATGATTGAAGCTCAGGCAATAGAGGTAGCGTAAAACGTGGCCGGACATCGCTTGGTGGGTGTCCGGCATCACACTTGCAAACCTTAAACGGATAAATCTTTGGCCAAGCCCACTTTTTACTGGCACGACTACGAAACTTGGGGCGCCGATCCCTCGCGAGACCGCGCCTCGCAATTTGCCGGTGTTCGCACGGACGCTAATCTGAATATTATCGGCGACCCGCTGGTTATTTATAACCGGCCAACGCCCGATATGGTGCCACAGCCTGAAG
>JBFJTG010000049.1:0-19990 GCA_041625575.1 Litorivivens sp. | reverse complement strand
TAGGCCGTATTGCTCTGTTGTATCAGTCAACCGATACCGAGTCTTCAGGTATGTGGGACAAGAACAAGGGTGAGTTTGTGCCACTGGGTAGTGAATACCGCGGTGCCATTCTCAAAGGTCTGCGTATTGCACGCAAACAAGCCTCTATTGATATCATGAAACTGCCGATTCCTGCTCCGGAGGATGTTCAGCAATGAAAAAGACAATGTTGAAATCTACATTGATTGCTCTGGGCAGTGCGCTGGCCATTGCTTCTGCGCCAGTGATGGCCCAAGAAGCCAAATCACTCGACGAACTGCTTAAATTTGTTGAGCAGGGACGTGTTCAGGAAGCTAAAGAGAACAAGGCGCGCGAAGACCGCTTTAAAGCGGCTCGTTACCAGCAGCAAGAGCTGTTGGACGAAGCCCGCGACATGCTCAAGAAGGAAGAACAGCGCTCTGCAGCTCTGGAAGGCAAGTTTGAAGAGCTGGAGCTGGTTCTGACGGACAAGCAACGTCAGCTGAAAGATCGTTTGGGTACGTTGACCGAATTGTTTGGTCATCTGACCTCAACGGCTGGTGATCTGCGTTCGAACTACCAAAGCTCGCTGGTAAGCGTTCAGTACCCGGGTCGTGAAGCTTTTGTTAACAACCTGATTGACAAGATGGCGGGCGCAGAGCAGCTGCCCAGCATCGCTGAAATCGAGCAAATGTGGCATGCCTTGATGGTCGAAATGACCGAGTCTGGCAAGGTCGTTCGCTTCGAAACTGAAGTGACCAGCGCCGGTGGTGATGCCGAAAAGCAAACAGTCGTGCGTATTGGTACCTTTAACATCGTGAATAGCGACGGTGAGTACCTGAAGTACGAGGCCGAAAATGGCAGTCTGCAAGTGTTGCCGCGTCAGCCAAGCGGCCCTTACCTGGGCTGGGCTGAAGATTTGGCTAACGCTAATGACGGGATTCACGCTTTCGGTGTTGACCCGACGGGCCCCACCGGCGGTACTTTCCTGTCTGCTCTGATTGATAGCCCGACCTTGACCGAGCGCTGGCACCAGGGTGGTGTGGTTGGTTACATCATCACCGGTGTTGGTGTGATTGCCGGGATTATTGCCTTGCTGAGACTGATAGCGCTTACGCTGATTAACTCGAAAGTTAATGCACAGCTTAAGAGCAGCACTGCCAATGTTAATAACCCGCTGGGTCGCGTACTGAAAGTTCACGAAGACAATCCGAAAATGGATTCCGAGACTCTGGAGTTGAAGCTGTCGGAAGCTGTTCTCAAAGAGCTGCCCGATTTGGAAAAATCGCTCAACCTGCTGAAAATCATTGCAGCGGTTGCGCCTCTGCTGGGTCTGCTGGGTACGGTTACCGGTATGATTATCACCTTCCAGGCGATAACCATCTTCGGTGCTGGTGATCCGAAAGCCATGGCCGGCGGTATTTCCGGCGCCCTGGTAACTACCGTACTTGGTTTGTGCGTTGCGATTCCAACTGTGTTGCTGCATACCATCGTCAGCGGCCGCTCCAAGAAGATCGTTCATATTCTTGAAGAGCAAACTACAGGGATTATCGCTCAGCACACTGAGGGTAATAGGGGAGCGTAAGCCATGTATCAGCTGTACGAATGGGCAGACATCATTCGGCGATTCATGGATGCCGGCGGCGATGTACTCTGGTTTATTGCCGCCGTGACCTTCGTGATGTGGACACTGCTCTTTGAACGCTTCTGGTACTTTCGGTTCGGGCTGAAGCAGGATGTTGATCAAGTGATCAATACCTGGGAGGCCCGGTCAGAGCGCAAGTCGTGGAACGCTCACGCGATCCGCGAACTGCTAATCTCGCAAACCAGCATCAAGATCAGCGAGAACCTTCCGCTGATTCAGACTCTGGTTGCGCTCTGTCCGCTGCTGGGCCTTATGGGCACAGTGACCGGAATGATTGAAGTGTTCAATATCATGGCCGTAACCGGCGGTGGTGATGCCAAGTCCATGGCTGGCGGTGTTTCGAAAGCTACAATTCCAACGATGGCCGGGATGGTGGCCGCGCTATCCGGAGTGTTTGGTAATACCTACATCACCCGGTTGGCTGAAGTGGAAAAAGAGCTGGTGAAAGACCACCTGACAACAGATCATTAAGAGATACCAAAATGCGCAGAAATTCTGTTAGAGCCCGAGGTGAAGAGAATGCCTCTGAGATAGACTTGACGCCGATGCTCGACGTGGTCTTTATCATGCTGATCTTCTTCATTGTCACGGCCTCCTTTATCAAAGAGGCCGGGATAGAAGTAAATCGTCCGGAAGCGTCGACAGCCAATAAGAAAGAGAATGTAAACATTCTTATTGCTATCAACGCGACCAACGAGATATGGATGGATAAACGGCGCGTGGATAAGCGATCCGTGCGTTCTGTAGTAGAGCGTATGCACGCTGAAAATCCGAAAGGTGCCGTTGTTATTCAGGCGGACAAGGCCTCCAACACTGAAACAGTGACCTCAGTCATTGATTCGGCAAGGGCGGCCGGCGTTTACGATGTATCTTTGGCCACTGAAGACGACTAAGCCTTATGAATCGACTCAGACTACTCATTGGCGCAGCGCTGGGGTTTGTCGTGACGGCGGCATTGTTCATCTTGATGCCGACCCTGATCGAAACCGCTGACAAAAGCCTGGACGAGAAGCCAGCCACGCGCATCGCCGACATTGATATGCCGGATCGGGAAATAGACACCAATATTGACCGCAAGCCGGATAAGCCACCAGAGCCGGAGCAGCCACCACCGGATATGGAACAGCCTGATATTGAGGATATTAATCCCGATGTTCAGGCGGTAAATATGGCGCCGACCCAGCAGCTATCCTTAACCAATACCGCAGGTGGTTTGTCAGCCTCGGATGGTGAATATCTGCCTATCGTTAAGGTTGCCCCGATTTATCCGCGTCGCGCACAAAGTCGCGGTGTAGAGGGCTACTGTACTGTTGAGTACACGGTAACCAAATCCGGTACGACGCGCGATATCCAGGCGATTGACTGCTCGCCTCCAGGCTATTTCGAGCGCGCTTCAGAAAAAGCGGCTGAAAAATTCAAATACAAGCCCCGTGTTGTGGACGGCGACCCGATCGAGGTTCCCGGCATCCAAAACCGGTTCACCTATGAGTTGGACAAATGAAGACTGGAATCATGATGCGTAATGATCATAGTACCCGTGTTCAGTCGCTTGGCCGCTGGCTTACAGCGGTTGCGATGGGTACAGCAGTTGTCTTTGCTGTACCCGTTGTATCGACGGCGGTTGAGCCACTCCTCGGTCAGCTTGAGCTTGGAAAAGTTGTCGCTGCTGATGACGCAAAGAAAAAGCAAAAGACCCGGCGAACTCCGGCAATTCGAGCGAAGGTGTTTGAAAAGCTGAACGAAGCGCAGGTTCTGGCCGAAGAAAAGAAGTACAACGAAGCTTTGGCGGCGCTGAACGATCTGCGTGATAAAGAAGGTCGTGGTGCTCTTAATAGTTACGAGCTTGCTAACCTCTATAACCTCTACGCGTTTATCTACTTTACAAAAGAAGATTACAACAATGCTTTGAGGAGCTACGAAGAGGTTATCAAACAGGAAGATATTCCTTATGCGATGGAGGTGAATACCAAGTACACCATCGCCCAGCTCTACTTTGTAAAAGAAGACTGGAAAAAAGGTGTTAACACGCTGCTGGAATGGTTTCGCCTGAAGGAAGAGCTGGGCGAGCCTGTTGGCGCAAACGCACACGCGCTTTTGAGTCAGGGTTATTACCAGCTAAAAGATGAGCGCAAATCCTTGCAGCACATCGAAATAGCGATCAAGGATTATCAAGAGAAAGGCAAGGTTCCCAAGGAGCAGTGGTGGGGCCTGCAACGCTATCTCTATTTCGAGAAAAACGACATCAAGAAAGTGGTCGAAATTCTTGAAGAGACGCTGAAGTATTATCAGAAAAAAGCATATTGGCAGCAGTTAGCGGCTATGTATGGTGAGCTCAAGCGTGACAAGGACATGGTTTCTGCGATGGAAACTGCCTACGTTCAGAACTTGCTTGATAAAGAGAAGGAGCTGATCAATATGGCTTATCTCTTCCTTTCGGTTGACGTGCCTTATAAAGCAGCAAAAGTTATCGACAAGGGTGTGAAGGCCAAGCAGATCGAAGCTACATCCAAAAACCTCGAGTTGCTGGGTAATGCTTGGCGTCAGGCGCAGGAAATCAAGCGTGCCATTCCGGAAATGGCTGAAGCCGCTCGCAAGTCTGACAAAGGTGAGTTGTGGTCACGACTGGGCAATATCTATCTGGATAACGACGAGTTCGAAAAGGCTGCTGATGCCGTACGCGCTGCCCTGAAAAAAGGTGGTGTTAAACGTCCGGATACAGCAAATCTCGTATTGGGTATGGCTGAGTTTAACCTGAAGAACTATGACGCAGCTCGCAAGGCCTTCCGCGAAGCCAAGAAGTCCGAGCGCTCGCAGAAGTATGCCGAGCAGTGGATGGAGTTTTTGGATCGCGAGGAAGCTCGAGAGAAAGCTTTGGCCAAAGAAGCCTGATCTAATGCTTTGATAAAAAAGGCGCCGTGAGGCGCCTTTTTTTATGCCCGTCTTTTGTGCTTGCGGAACAAGCGAAAGATTTTGCGGAAAGTCGCGTTGACCCCAAGTGATTGGCTATCACTCGGGACCAGCGCTAAGGCAAGAAGCGTGGCTATTTTAGCTGGCTTATATCGCGTACAGCGCCTCGGTCGGCACTGGTTGCCATGGCTGCGTAGGCTTTGAGCGCAGAGGATACCTTGCGGGGCCGCTGCTTGACCGGCTTCCAGGCTAGATCGCCTTTTACTTCCATGTCCGCCCGTCGTTTGGCCAGCTCTGCATCGCTAATGTCGACATTGATTGTGCGGTTTGGGATGTCAATTTTAATAGTATCGCCGTTCTCGATGAGAGCGATAGCGCCACCCGAGGCTGCCTCAGGTGAGGCGTGGCCAATCGACAATCCCGAGGTGCCGCCTGAAAAGCGGCCGTCGGTCAGCAAGGCGCAGGCTGCACCCAGACCCTTGGATTTAATGTAGCTGGTCGGATAGAGCATTTCCTGCATGCCTGGGCCGCCTTTGGGGCCTTCGTAGCGAACGATAACAACGTCGCCTGCCTTTACCCGGTCATTGAGGATGTCGTCCACGGCGTCTTCCTGGCTTTCGCAAACATGAGCCGGTCCTTCGAACATCAGAATACTTTCGTCAACGCCCGAAGTCTTAACGACGCAGCCTTTTTCAGCAATGTTGCCGTAGAGGACTGCGAGCCCGCCTTCAAGTGAGAAAGCGTGCTCCAGGTTGCGTATGCAGCCCTTGCTTCGATCATTATCCAGACTTGGCCAGCGCGTCTTCTGGCTGAAGGCTTCTTGGGTAGGAATACCGGCCGGGCCTGCTTTAAAGAAGGTTTTGACGGCTGGGTCCTGGGTGACAACGATGTCCCATTTCGCCAGAGCATCAGATAATTTTGCGCTGTGTACGGTGGGGCAATCACCGTTGATTAAGCCTGCGCGATGCAATTCACCGAGTATGCCGTACACGCCACCGGCGCGATGCACATCTTCCATGTGATAGTTTTGGGTGCTGGGTGCAACTTTGCATAGCTGCGGTACTTTGCGAGACAGGCGATCGATGTCGGCGAGGGTGTAATTCAGCTCGGCCTCTTCGGCTGCGGCCAGTAAATGCAGGATCGTGTTGGTGGAGCCGCCCATCGAGATATCAAGGCACATGGCATTGTCGAATGCCTGGTGGCTGCAGATTGAACGCGGTAATACAGAAGCGTCATCGTCGTGGTAGTAGCGCTTGGCGATATCCACTATGCGGCGTCCGGCCTCCAGGAAAAGCTCACGACGGTCGGCGTGGGTTGCCAGCATGGAGCCGTTGCCGGGCAGTGACAGACCCAGTGCTTCGGTCAGGCAGTTCATTGAATTGGCGGTAAACATGCCGGAGCAGGAGCCACAGGTCGGGCAGGCGGAGCGTTCATACTCGGCGACGACTTCATCGCTAACGCTGTCGTCGGCGGCGATAACCATGGCGTCGACAAGATCCAGTCCGTGGTCGGCGAGTTTGGTTTTGCCCGCTTCCATTGGTCCGCCGGAAACAAAAATAGCCGGGATGTTCAGGCGCAGCGCTGCCATCAACATGCCGGGTGTGATCTTGTCGCAGTTTGAAATACACACCAAGGCATCGGCACAGTGGGCGTTGACCATGTATTCCACAGAATCGGCAATGAGGTCGCGCGAGGGCAGGCTGTAAAGCATGCCGTCGTGGCCCATGGCGATGCCGTCGTCTCCTGCAATGGTATTGAACTCTTTGGCGACGCCGCCCGCCTTTTCAATTTCGCGTGCGACGAGCTGGCCCATGTCTTTAAGGTGAACATGGCCCGGTACAAACTGGGTGAAGGAGTTGGCCACTGCGATTATGGGCTTTTTAAAGTCGTCGTCCTTCATGCCCGTCGCTCGCCAAAGCGCGCGAGCTCCTGCCATGTTGCGGCCGGCGGTGGAGGTTTTGGACCGATAATCAGGCATTGTCGCTACCTTGTGATAAGAAATTTGGGTGGACTAGTTTACCATAGACGCGAGCAGCTTGATGGTCAGAAAATCTAGCCGAGAAAGCGCGCTACCACATTATCCAGAAACAGGCGGCCGCGCTCACTGCAGCGATAACTGTCACCGGAGAGCACAATCAAGCCCTCATCTATCGCCTCTTGCAAGGGCTTTGCGATTGAGGCGATCGGCATGCCGGTTCTGGCCTCAAACAAGGATTTGTTGAAGCCCGAATTCAGCCTTAGCGCGTTGAGCAAAAATTCAAAGGCGCGGTCGCCTTCCGGGATGGCTTCGCTTTGCGCCGTTTTCGAACCCACGCGATCCAGATAATGGGCAGGGAGTCTGGTTTTGTTGTAGCGGACGATGCCGTTGGCCTCAGTGAGAGTGATCTTACCGTGGGCGCCGGCACCTAAAGCGAGATAGTCGCCAAATTGCCAATAATTGAGATTGTGGCGGCTTTCCTGGCCCGCCGCGGCATAGGCGGAAACCTCATATTGCTGAAGGCCGTATTCGCTGAGCGTGTCTAATCCGCGCTGCTGTATGTCAGCGAGAGTGTCTTCGACCGGCAACAGGGGTGGGTACTTGTGAAAGTGGGTGTTGGCTTCAATGGTGAGTTGGTACCAGGACAGATGACGAATGCCGAGATCGAGTGCTGTGCGAATGTCGTCCACAGCTTGAGCGCTACTCTGGTCGGGTAAACCGTGCATTAAGTCTACGTTGATTCTTGTGAAGCCCACGTCCTGGGCACTGCGTATCGCGTTCAAGGCATCGCCGGCGCTGTGTATGCGACCGAGTTTTGTTAATTGCTCAGGCTGAAAGCTTTGTACGCCGATCGACAGCCGATTAACCCCGGCGGCCAAATAGCCCGCAAATTTTTCCTGTTCGAAGGTGCCCGGATTGGCTTCCAGCGTGACTTCGCAATCGGAGCTGAAACCTAGTTGCCGCTGTATTCCGTCGAGGATTTTTTTAATGGAGTCGGCTGAAAACAAACTTGGCGTGCCACCACCGAAAAAAACGGTATTGATTTGTCGCCCCTGGACGAAGGGCAGGTCGTGCTGAAGGTCTTCCAGCATCGCATCTATGTAAGCCTGTTCAGGCAGCTCTGCTGCCGCCTCATGGGAGTTGAAGTCGCAATAGGGACATTTGCGCACGCACCAGGGAATATGGATATAGAGCGATAGTGGCGGGAGTTGGCTCATAGTGCGTGTTGGCGGCCAGCCTTTAGGCCTTGGGCGCCAGCCCCAGAGATTCCCACATCTCGTCGACCCGGGTTTTGACTGCTTCGTCCATTACAATCGGTCGGCCCCATTCCCGGTCCGTTTCGCCGGGCCATTTGTTAGTCGCGTCCATGCCCATTTTGGAGCCCAGGCCGGAAACCGGTGAGGCAAAATCGAGGTAGTCGATCGGCGTGTTTTCAACCAGCACCACGTCGCGCGCGGGGTCCATGCGCGTGGTCATCGCCCAAATAACGTCTTTCCAGTCGCGCGCATTTACATCGTCATCGGTTACTATCACGAACTTGGTGTACATGAATTGGCGCAGGAAGGACCAGACCCCAAACATCACGCGCTTGGCGTGGCCGGGATACTGCTTCTTCATGGTGACGACGGCCATGCGGTAAGAGCAGCCTTCGGGCGGTAGGTAGAAGTCGGTGATTTCCGGAAACTGTCGCTTGATAATCGGAACGAACACTTCATTGAGCGCCAGGCCAAGCACCGCCGGCTCGTCGGGTGGACGACCTGTGTAGGTGCTGTGGTAAATCGGGTTTGGCCGGTGCGTTATATGGGTGACGGTAAAGACCGGGAAGCGCTCGACTTCATTGTAGTAGCCGGTGTGGTCGCCAAAGGGACCTTCGTCGGCCATTTCATCAGGGGCCAGATAGCCCTCTAATATGATTTCTGCGCTGGCGGGAACTTGCAAATCGTTGCTTAGCGATTTGACAACTTCAGTCTTGCTTCCGCGCAACAAACCGGCAAAGCCGTACTCGCTGATGTTGTCCGGTACGGGAGTGACTGCGCCTAACACCGTGGCGGGATCTGCCCCAAGGGCTACTGACACCGGATAATTTTCGCCGGGATGTAGTTCCTTGAATTCCTGATAATCCAGAGCGCCGCCACGGTGCGACAGCCAGCGCATAATCAGTTTGTTCCTGCCCAGCAGCTGCATACGATAGATGCCGAGATTTTGTCGTTCTTTGTTTGGGCCGCGTGTAATGACCAGTGGCCAGGTAATGAGCGGCGCGACATCCTCGGGCCAGCAGGTTTGAATCGGTAGTTTTGTTAAATCGACCTGATCGCCTTGCAGCACAATTTCCTGACAGGGCGCGGAACGTATTTGCTTGGGTGACATATTCAAGACTTGCTTGAATACCGGCATTTTGTCCCAGGCGTCGCGCAAACCCTTTGGTGGGTCTGGTTGTCGCAAAAAGGCAAGTACTTCGCCGACTTCGCTCAAGGCTGTGATGGAATCTTGCCCCATACCCAAAGCAACACGCTTTTCCGTGCCAAAGAGATTGGCGAGTACCGGCATATCAAAGCCGATAGGGTTTTCGAAAAGAAGGGCCGGACCTCCTGCGCGCAGAACGCGATCGCAGATTTCGGTCATTTCCAAATTCGGATCAACGGGGTGGCTGATCCGTTTGAGTTCGCCCTGAGTTTCCAGGTGGGCGATAAAGTCGCGGAGGTCTTTGTATTTCATGGCGTGGCGTCAGGCGTTAGACGCACCAAAGCACCCGCTTTTAGTTAGAGGCGTGCTCTCAGACGTCCGGTGCCCGACTTACTTCCTCTTCATCGAGTCAAAAAACTCGTTGTTGGTTTTGGACTCTTTCAGTTTGTCGAGTAAAAACTCGATGGCCGCAGTGTCTTCCATGCCGTGAAGTAATTTTCGGAGTATCCACATGCGCGCCAGCTCGTCTTCGGCGGTAAGCAATTCTTCGCGACGGGTGCCCGAGCGACGAATGTTAAAGGCCGGATAAACGCGTTTCTCGGCAATCTTGCGATCGAGGTGAAGCTCCATGTTGCCGGTGCCTTTAAATTCCTCGTAAATAACTTCGTCCATTTTTGAGCCGGTATCGATCAGCGCCGTTGCGATGATGGACAGGCTGCCGCCTTCCTCAATATTACGGGCCGCACCAAAGAAACGCTTGGGGCGTTCCAGGGCGTGAGCATCAACACCACCGGTCAGTACCTTGCCCGAGCTCGGTACGATGGTGTTGTAGGCACGTGCGAGGCGGGTAATGGAGTCGAGCAGTATAACGACATCTTTTTTGTGTTCGACCAGACGCTTGGCTTTTTCAATGACCATTTCGGCAACTTGAACATGGCGTGAGGGCGGTTCGTCAAAGGTTGAGGCAACCACTTCTGCGCCTTTCGCGCCAACCGAACGCTGCATCTCGGTAACTTCTTCCGGACGCTCGTCAATCAGCAGGACAATGACGTAACACTCCGGATTGTTGCGGATAATGCTCTGTGCCATATTCTGCAACATCAGGGTTTTACCGGCTTTGGGCGGTGCCACCACGAGACCGCGTTGGCCTTTGCCGATGGGGGCGCATAAATCGATGATGCGGCCGGTTAAATCTTCGGTTGAGCCGTTGCCCGATTCCAGCATCAGGCGTTTGTTGGGAAACAATGGCGTCAGGTTTTCAAACAGGACTTTGTTTTTGGATTGCTCTGGCCCGGTAAAGTTAACGTCACTGACTTTGAGTAGGGCGAAGTAGCGTTCACCTTCTTTGGGCGGCCGAATTTTGCCGGAAATGGTGTCTCCGGTGCGCAAATTAAATCACCTTATCTGGCTGGGCGAGACGTAAATGTCGTCCGGGCCAGCGAGATAGGAGCAGTCGGAGGAGCGTAGAAAGCCAAATCCGTCCTGCAGTATTTCCAGTACACCGTCGCCATGAATATCTTCGCCGCTTTTGGCGTGACGCTTGAGTATGGAGAAAATTATGTCTTGCTTGCGAGAGCGGGCAACGTTGTCGAGGCCTATCTCGTTGGCAATTTCTAATAGTTCTTGAGTAGATTTGGTTTTTAAATCGGTTAGGTTCATATCTTTTTTTTGGAAGGTGAGTTTTAAATAATTTTGGGATGATTATGGCGCGCACGTAGGGTGCAGCCACGCAGAATATAGAAACTTAGAAGCGAAATCAGATTGGTTAACAGGAAACTGGGGACAGGGGCAATCTAGCACTTACACATTGTGGCGTCCAGTCCTTGGGGCCACTATAACCCTGCCTGTCGGTGAAGGCAAGCAGGGCAATTAAGGTTTGCGTTATAGAGCTGAATCGACAAATTCAGCCAGCTGGCTTTTTGATATGGCGCCAACTTTAGTCGCTTCGGCATTGCCGCCCTTGAAAATCATCAGGGTTGGGATGCCGCGAACACTGAATTTAGCCGGTGTTTCGGTGTTGGAGTCTACATCGATTTTGCAAACTTTGATTTTGCCTGCGTATTCGCCGGCGAGTTCATCCAGGATCGGTGCGATCATTTTGCAGGGGCCGCACCATTCTGCCCAAAAATCGACCAGTACGGGCAGGTCGGATGACAGCACTTCTTGTTCGAAATTGCCGTCGGTGACGTGAGTAATATTGTCACTCATAACAGTTCTCCAAAGCTTGTCCCGAGCGCTTGTGCGCTCAGGAATGGTTAATACCAGAAATTACAGGATGGCGATAATAGCACAGTCGCTTTTGCACTGCGAAAGACTCTGTCGACTCAAGCTTACAACCACTGGTTATAGTTCAATCGTCGTTTAGCTCTAGGGCGTGCAGGCACGCGGCCACATTTTCACGCAGGTGTTCGGGGTTGATGGTGCCGACTATCGCGCTCGTGACACCTGGGTGAGCGAGTGCGAACTGCATGGCTGCGCGGGCGGGGTCCTGTTCGCTGATGAGATGCCCGCTACCGAAGGCTTTTTTCAAAATGGCGGCTTTGCCGTGGCGAGCGCAGTAATCGAGAACCGGCGCTTCGTCCTGATAGGCCGGGTTATAGGTCGCCATCACGGCGTCCGCGAGCTCGGCGGCAAGTAGGCCGCCGGATACGGTCTTGGTCGACATGCCGATCGCGCGTATTAGGCCCTCCTGCTTACACTGCTGCAGGGCGCTTAGTGCACCTTCGTGCTGAAGAATGTGTTCGTCGTGGCCGTCGGAGTGAATCAACACAATATCCAGATAATCCGTTGCCAGACGATCCAGGCTGCGCTCGATACTGTGGCGGGTATGTCGGGCGCTAAAATCAAAATGCGAATCTCCGCTGGCGGCATCAAATTCTTCGCCGACCTTTGAGCAAATCACCCAATCCTGGCGCTGGCCTTTCAGCAGTTTGCCCAGCCGTTGCTCGCTGTTGCCGTAGGCGGGGGCGGTGTCGATGAGGTTGATACCCAGGGCTTTTGCCAGCGCAATTAAATTGCCGGCCTGAGTGTCGTCAGGAAGATCGAAAGGCTTGGGGTATTTGACGCCGGTATTGCGGCCGAGCTTGACGGTGCCCAGGCCCAGAGGACTGACCATGAGCTCGCTGCTGCCAAAAAGGCGTTTCGGTAGCATCAAAACACCTTCTCCCAGCAGGGCTGGGCGACCAGTGGGCGTGGCAGTGCACTGAGTGCCGGAGGTACAGCGGCATTGAGGGGCTGCGGCTGGCGACTGGCGATGAGATTTCGTGCTTGCTCTGCCATATTGGGTGCCAGCGTCAACTTGGTTGGCCAGGCAACCAGCAGATTATCACAATCAGGTGCCCACTCAGCATAGGCTTTATCCGGTTTAATGAGCTGTGATTGCCTGGGTTCCGCCCGATCGACCGGCAGTGTCGCCCAGTCGCAGTGGCCGAAGTCTATCCAGGGAAACAAGCTAAATAGCTCTTTTTTGGCCTTATCGATTAATTGGCCGCTTTCCATGCCTACGCCTTCGGTGGCTAAATCCCCACCGAGATACCAGCAGTTTTTGCCGTCGCGGCAGGCGTGGCTGGAGATGGTCAGGCGTGGCGAGGGATTGCTGCCCATGCAATGGGCATACAATGCCTGTGGGTAGTCGTGCTTGACTAAAACCTGCTGCAGGGGGCGGCGTTGCATCGCTGGGCGCTGTAAATCAAGTGACTTTAGCAGGCGTTCATTACCAGCACCGGCGGTTAACGCGACGCTATTGCTTTCTATCAGTAAGCCGTTTGCCAGTTTAAGCCCACTGACGCATGCGCCTGTTTTTTGCAGTTCTGCCTGAGACCAGTCAATCTTGAATATACGATCCTGAACCGGGCGGGCGAGCGTTTCTATCAATGAGGGCACATCCAGCACGAGATCGGCCAGTCGGTAGAGTGAGCCCTTAAAGCCGGGGTCGTCGAACACCGGGGGTCTGTCACCGGGTTTGACCGCGTTGACGCGACCGCGCAGCATTTTGCTGGCAAAGAATGAGGTTAATTTTGAGGTGACAGACTGGGTTGACCAAAGATAGAAGTGGCGGCTGAGTATATTGCAGCCGCTAATATCAACATCGCCCTTGCCCTCAAGGCATGCGGCCCAGTGGCCGGGCATGGCGGCGATGGCTTCGGATTCTCCCGTTAAGGAGCCGCTCAGTGCGTATTTGATGCCGCCGTGAATCATCCCCTGTGAAGCGATCGTTTGCGCGTTGCCTAGCGAGTTTTCCTCGAACAGCACCGCGTTGTAACCTAGGTTGACCAAGCGGTTTAGTAGCCACAGACCGGCAATTCCGCCGCCGATAATAATGTTGTCCACCTGGACGCGTGCTTCAGTCATGGAGTCTCCTTGCGAGCGGCTAGTATAGCAAAGACTGGTCATGTTACCGGGCAGTCGTTATGCTTTGCGCAAATTCCTCTCGCGGTCAGACAATGCCTTTGTTGCTCTATACCAGCTGCTTTTATCTGCTGCTGCCATTCATGGTTTTACGCTTGTTTCAGCGCTCATTGCGAGTGCCAGCCTATCGGCAGCGTATTGGCGAGCGTTTTGCTTTTTTTTCGTCGCCACAGAATTTTGAGGCGCGGCCGATATGGGTGCATGCAGTGTCGGTGGGCGAGGTCGTTGCAGCGGTGCCGGTGATTCGGGGGCTTCAAAGGGACCACCCTGAGTTGCCTGTGGTTGTTACTACCATGACGCCAACCGGTTCCGAGCGTGTGCGAGCGCTGTTGGGTGACGGGGTGTTCCATGTGTACGCGCCTTATGACACGCCGCTGATTGTTAGGCGATTTTTACGCAAACTTAAGCCGCGCATGCTCGTCATCATGGAAACCGAAATTTGGCCCAATACCGTGCTCACCTCAAGGGCTCAAGGGCTGGATGTGGTGTTGGCCAATGCCCGCCTGTCGGCAAAATCAGCGCGCGGCTACGCACGGCTTAGTTCGTTAACCAGGCAGGTATTCTCTGCGTTTAGTCGCATTGTGGCGCAAACGGAGGCTGACGCCGGCCGCTTTCGGGAGCTCGGCGCTAGCGACGCGCAGACGGTAGTAAGTGGCAGCATCAAGTTCGATGTACAAATTGAAGACTCCCTGCGTCGGGCGGCGCGGGCAGAAAGAGATAAATTGCAGGCTAAGGAGCGGCCGGTTTGGATTTGTGCCAGCACTCATGAAGGTGAAGAGGAGCTTATTTTAAACGCCTTTAAAACAGCGCTAACGCAAATTCCTGATGCCTTGTTGATGATTGCACCGCGGCATCCGGAGCGCTTCGACCTTGTGGCGGCCAAGATAAAAAGCGCCGGCCTGGACTATGTCAGGCGCAGTCAGGGTGGCGTGCCGACGGGTCGCCCCGTGTTACTGCTTGATACCATGGGTGAGCTGCTGCTCATGTTTGGTTGTGCCGATGTGGCGACGGTGGGCGGCAGCCTGATAGATCGCGGCGGTCATAATAGTCTTGAGCCTGCTGCCTGGGCATTGCCCTTGGTAAACGGGCCCAGTGATTTCAATTTTGTTGAAATATCACAGTTACTGCAGGATTCGGGAGCGCTGGAGATAGTCAGTAGTGCGGACGCATTAAGTTCGCAGGTTTCCGCTTTGCTGGAGAATGAGTCGCTGCGCAAGGAAAAAGGCAATGCGGGCGCTAAGGTCATTGAGCAAAATCGGGGGGCTTTGGAGCGATTGATGACAGTGTTGCGGAGCTTCCTGACCTAGCGGCGTGTTTAAGTTGCCAGGCCAGGAGGCTTAGTGCTGGCCTGTTAAGGTTGTCTTTCTGCCTGAACGGCAACCAGCCACTTGTCCAGATTGTAAATATCTTCGGGGCTGAGCGTGCCGGCTTGTTGCTTGAGCTTGAGCATGTTTACAACATAGTCGAAGCGTGTATTGGCATAGTCGCGGATCGCGGCGTAAAGCGAGCGTTGTGACTGCAGTACGTCGACAATATTACGCGTTCCTACCTCGTAACCGGCCTTGGTTGCATCAAGTGCACTTTGCGCTGACACGATATTCTGCTTTCTCGCTTTAACGCGCTGAACGTCGGTGGCAACCGTCAGGTGCAGCGAGCGGGTTTGTTGGACGACCTGCCGTTGGGTGCTGATTTTTTGCTGCAACGCGGCATTGTATTTTTCGTGGGCCTGTCGTCGCGCTGCGCTCACGCCGCCGCCCGAAAAGAGGGGAATGCTTAAATCGACGCGGTATACCGTGCTTTCACTGGTATCGTCGTTTTTGAATTGCCCCGCCCCGACGATGGTCGTATCGTTTTCAGTATCTGAATCCGTGTAATTGATGCTGCCCGTTATTGAGGGTAAGTGTTCGGAGCGCTTGGCCTGCGCTGTGCGTTGCGCAGATTCCATACCATAAAAAGCCGCTTTCAGGGCGTGGTTGTTTTTTAGGGCAAACTCAACCCACTCGCTGCGATCGGCGGGAACCGGGTCGGCAATCGGGAACTCTGTGCTAAGGCGTGAAATTTCAGTGTGGCTTTGGCCGGTAAGTACGGCTAATCCCTCATAGGCAGTGCCCAGGTTCGCTTCAAAGGATAGTCGTTGGGCGACCGTGTTGTCATAGATGGCGCGCGCTTCGTGAACATCGGTAATGGCAATGAGGCCGACGTCAAAGCGCTGCTGGGTTTGTTCCAGTTGCCTTTTTGCAGCGCGTTCTTCTGCCCGAACAGCCTCAAGATTCTCATAGGCGCGCAACACATTAAAATAGGCGTCGGTTACTCGAATGATGAGGTTTTGCTGGTCAGCGGCGAGCTGGGCTTGTGCCTGCTGGCTAATGGACTTTCCTGCCCTGAAGGTAAACCATGTAGGCAGGTCGAATATGTTCTGTGACAAGGATAGCCCGAAGCTTGTGGTGTCGACTTCGGTTTCAGCCGTAAAGGGCACGGTGGTGCCGCGCAGCGGGTTGGGCCCTTGCTCTGCTTCCGTGTCATTGTAGGAGTAGGAGAAAGTGCTCGATACCTGGGGCAATAAGGCGGACTTAGCGATATTTTCCGTCTCGATGTTGGCCCGGTAGGTGGCTTCTGCGGCTTTCAGGGTGGCGTCATTTCTCAGGGCAAGTTCGTAGATGTTGCTGAGGCTTTCGGCAAGGCTTAAAGGGCTAAGCAGGCCGATTATACTTGCCAGTGCTAGAGGTAAAACGCGTTGCGTCATGCGGCTATCCATCCTGTCCAGTCGGTTTCCGGCTGCGAGTTTAGCAAATTGGTCTGCAAAGCCCCATCCGTAATGTCGATAATTAAGTATTTTTAAGTATACCCTCAGCGGGTATCATTGGGCTTTACTGGTACTGTTCAATAACAGCGAGCGTGTTGATTCTTGTGGTAAAAAGCCCGTACAACGTCGATTTGTCCGCCCATCTGGCTGAGTGCGAACTCAACTATGTGCGCTTATGCAGATTGCTTGCGCGAATGGATGAGGGCGATTGCCGTGAGTTTGCGGTCGGTGAGGGCATGGAAGTCAGCATCCTTGTCACCGAGCGAGCCCCGTACACCAGCATGCTTGATATACAGCAGAGTCACAGCAAGCTCGCCCAGCTGGATAATCGTATGTCGGTGCGTGTATATCACGATGCCGGTGTAGCGGAGGTCGCCAGCTTTGACGGCTGCTATCGGGTGCAGGCCAAAAATGACTACCCGAATCAAAAAATGCACCAGCGTGATGAGAAGCAGCAATGGAACCGGTTTTTGGGCGAATGGCTGCAACACTGTCTCACGCAGGGGCGAAGTCTGAGTAAAACTGAAGAACTGATCACACCCTAAGCTTATGCCGCTGGAAAATGCGACTTTGTGCATAGCGCGAGAGCGTGGGAGTGTGTCTCAATCGGTGCGGTGTACGCAGGGTAAAATAGCCTGAGAGATCAAAGCAAATAGGGACTAGGCTGCGGGGAGGCGGCGTTGACAGGGCATGAAGCCAATTCGGATTGCACAAATAAGTGATACCCACCTGGGCCAAGACACCAGCTATAAGCTGCTCGGTATGGATACCGATTTCAGCCTAAGCGAGGTGCTTAAGCTTTGTGCGAGCAGTGCGTCACCGGCTGACCTGATCCTGCTTAGCGGCGATATTTCCAATAATGGTTATCAAGAGGCCTACCGGCGCTTATACGAGCTGCTTGAGCAGCGCGATAATGTTGTTTGGTTGCCCGGTAATCACGACAGCGTTGAGCTAATGAAGTCTGTTTGCTTCGAGCGCTGGTACAGGCCGCGGGTAGCCATTGGTAACTGGCAAATAGTGTCCCTCGATAGCTCTGTGCCGGGCAGCTCACGCGGCACGCTCGCTGACGCCCAGATTGAGTTTCTGGAGGAAACGCTCCAGCTGCATCCGGATTTGTATACCCTGATTGCGTTGCATCACCATGTCCTACCGGTTGGTTCAACCTGGCTCGACGAGCAGTTGTTGTCTAATCAGCAGCGTCTCTTCGAGGTGATCTCAGCCTACCCTCAAGTGAGGGCTATAACCTCGGGTCATGTTCATCAGTCAACGGATACGCTAAAAGACGGCGTCCGTGTGTTGACCTCACCCTCAACCTGCATTCAGTTCGCGCCAAATAGCCGGGAGTTTGTTGTTAGTGAAGAGGCTCCCGGACTACGCTGGCTGGAACTCTACCCGGACGGGGCTATAGAGACTTCCGTGGAGCGGGTTGAAGACGTTGAATTTCATATCGATGTAACAGCCAAGGGTTATTGATTGGCTTCCGAGTTGCTGTATATCCACGGATTTATTTCCTCGCCGCAATCTTTGAAAGCACAGCAGGCCCGTGCCTATTTGGAGGCCATGGGCGGCAATGTACAGTGCCGGATTCCGGCCCTGCCCAATACGCCTAAAGCGAGTCTGGACCTGTTAGAGGCCGAATTGCGGGATGCGCTGGCACGGTCGGAACGTGTCGGTTTGGTAGGCAGTTCGCTGGGCGGTTTTTTCGCGACTGTATTGGCTGAAAAATACTCGCTTCCCGCCGTGCTGGTAAATCCGGCGGTAGAGCCGCATCGCCTGATAAAGCATTTCCTGGGGCAAAACTATAACCCCTACACCGACGAGCACTTCCAGATTACTGAACAGCATCTGGATGAACTGCAGTCGATGCTGCCTATGGCTATAGATAAAGACCGGTATTGGGTGTTGATGCAGAAAGGCGACGAAACACTGGATTATAGAGATGCCCAAAGCTATTACAGTGCGTGTAGAATGACCTTGGAAGACGGCGGGGATCACAGCTTTACCACCTTTGAGAGTTATCTCCCCGATATTATTAAGTTTTTGAAGTTGACTGAAGAATAAAACCCTATGTCTGAATATAACGCCGAATCCATCGAGGTTCTTACCGGTCTGGAGCCGGTCCGCAAGCGTCCCGGAATGTATACCGACACCACGCGCCCTAACCATCTGGCGCAGGAAGTCATCGACAACAGCGTGGACGAAGCCTTGGCCGGTCACGCCACCGAGCTTGAAGTGACCCTGCACAAAAATGGCTCTGTGACGTGTGTCGACAATGGTCGCGGCATGCCGGTAGATATGCACAAGGAGCAGGGTAAGCCGGGTGTTGAGGTCATTCTCACCACCTTGCATTCGGGCGGAAAATTTTCCAATAAGAACTACCAGTTTTCCGGCGGTTTGCACGGCGTTGGTGTTTCGGTCGTGAACGCCTTGTCTTCGAATCTGGAAATCACCATCCGTCGCGACGGTCAGGTGCATCAAATGCGCTTTGCAGACGGTGAAAAAGTGTCGGAGCTGGAGGTGATAGACACCTGCGGTAAAAGGAATACCGGCACGCAGGTAACCTTTTTGCCGAACCCCAAGTACTTTGATTCCCCCAAGTTTTCGGTATTGCGCCTCAAGCATGTGTTACGCGCCAAGGCGGTGCTTTGCTCTGGCCTGAGGGTCATCTTTAAAGATGAAACCGGCGATGCCAGTGAAGAGTGGTATTACGAAGATGGTCTGACCGACTATCTCACCAGCAGCACCCGCGAGTGGGAGACGCTGCCGGCCCAGCCTTTCGTGGCCAGTTTTTCCAGTCATAACGAAGCAGTGGATTGGGCCGTGCAATGGCTACCCGAAGGCGGTGAAGTTATCGCAGAGTCCTACGTAAACCTGATTCCGACAGCGCAGGGCGGTACTCACGTCAATGGATTGCGAACCGGCTTGCTGGAAGCCATGCGCGAGTTTTGTGAATTCCGCAATTTGTTGCCGCGCGGAGTCAAGCTGACACCGGAAGACATCTGGGAGCGCTGTTGCTATGTCTTGTCTTCCAAGCTTGAGGATCCCCAGTTTTCCGGTCAGACCAAGGAGCGCTTAAGCTCTCGTGAAGCGGCAGCTTTTGTCTCCGGCGTTGCCAAAGACTCCTTTAGTTTGTGGCTGAACCAGCATACCGGCGAGGCTGAAAAGCTTGCCGAGCTGTGCATCAACAACGCCCAGACCCGGTTGCGCAAGGCCAAAAAAGTGGTGCGCAAGAAAGTCACGTCCGGCCCTGCTCTGCCGGGCAAACTTTCGGATTGTTCGGGAGATGATCCCAGCCGTGGCGAACTGTTTCTGGTTGAGGGTGATTCGGCTGGCGGCAGTGCCAAACAGGGGCGCAGTCGTGAGTTTCAGGCAATTTTGCCCCTGCGAGGTAAAATCCTGAACACCTGGGAAGTGGACTCCCAGGAAATACTGGCCTCGCAGGAGGTGCATGATATATCGGTGGCCATTGGCGTCGACCCTGCCTCAGATGATTTGAGCAGCCTGCGCTATCACAAGATATGCATTCTCGCTGATGCGGATTCGGACGGTGCCCACATTGCTACCTTGATCTGCGCGCTGTTTGTTCAGCACTTCAAAACGTTGGTGCAGGCCGGGCACGTGTTTGTGGCCATGCCGCCGCTGTATCGTATCGATATTGGCAAGGAGACGTATTACGCCCTAGACGCGAGTGAGCGCCAAGGTGTGCTTGATCGCCTGGAAGCTGAAGGCAAGCGCGGTAAGATATCCGTAACGCGATTCAAGGGTTTGGGTGAGATGAATCCACTGCAATTGCGAGAAACGGTCATGAACCCGGACACGCGTCGTTTGGTTCGGCTGACCATTGAGGACG
>JBFJTG010000048.1:0-20209 GCA_041625575.1 Litorivivens sp. | reverse complement strand
TCCTTACTCGCAGAGGCCGCCGCCTGCTCATAGAAACGCCCGCCATAAAACTGCCCATTCGGATCGGCGTAGATTGCGCGAACATGGCTGAGCTGCTGGGTATTGGCGTTATTTTCCCGGTCCGACTTATCATAGATGTAATCTACCGCGAGCGTGTCGGATACGCGCCAGCGCGCCGCCAAGCGGAACGCCTCTCCTGCGCTGTCGCCCAACTTATCGCCGCCATATAGGCTGGTCAGGTCGCGTTCTTTCGTGTTTTTCATATAAGAAAATTTGATAGCGACCGGACCCAATTCCGGAGTGTCAATCGAGGTCACCACGCGATCGTAACCTCGCGTGCCAACACCCAGTGCCAGTTTGTAGGCGAATTCACCCGTGGGCTTTTCGGTAATGATGTTCAAGGCCCCGCCAATGGTATTGCGGCCAAAGAGAGTACCCTGCGGTCCGCGCAACACTTCAATCCGTTTAAGATCGACAATATCAAAGGCCAGACCGGTGGTTCGCGCCAAGTAGACGCCATCCATATACACACCAACGGTCGGATCGATGGTTAGCGCTGTCTCACCCGAGGAAACGCCCCGTATCGCCATCGCATAGTTATCTTGGCTGCCGCTTTGCTTTTGCATGCGCAGATTGGGGGTAAAATTGGCAACGTCCCGCGCCTCGCTGGCGCCCATCTGCTCTAGATCAGCACTCGAAAAGGCCGCCACGGAGACTGGCGTGTCCTGCAGGGATTCTTCAATTTTACGCGCCGTCACAATCACTTCTTCTATGGCGGTAGATCGTTTATCCGTCACTTGCGCTATTGCGGGCTCCGCGGCAGCCACAGCGAGCACTAGAGGAACTATCGAAAATCGCTTCATAGGTACACCTTGTTCATTTATGGTTATTTTGGCGTAACCCATACTGTATTCCCCTGTACCGCCGCTGTAAATCGTTTACGTCAACTTTGATCGCGCTATTGGCCCAAAATCAGGCATAAAAAAACCAGCCCGAAGGCTGGTTTAACGCGGAGCAAAAAGACCCTTCAGGGCATTCGCATTAAGGCGCTAGCGGTTGTACTCGTATATGAAGTCAACGCCCCAGCTGCGCAGTTCACCGTAGTTGTTAACCGCAAAACCCAGCTGGCCAAAGTCTATGCCGAAATCCCGGTACTCTTTGTTTTCCAGGTTCTTGCCCCAGGCAACGATGGTGACATTACCTTCCTTAAACACAGGGATATCCGTAAGTGTTGCCCGCGCATTAAACAATTGGTACTCATTGGATTCATCATACAAGTTCAATTGCGGGTGGAAGCTTATTTCGTCTGTGAAAGTCGAATCTACCCGCAAAGTCAGCTGCCCCCAGTCTTTGGGTGCGAATGTGTACTCCAATGCCAATGAAGCAGCATGCTGTGGAGCATAGGTATTGTCGAGTGCTCCGTTACCAGCAATATCAACGTTGCTAGTGCCTACGGGAAAGCCTGTAACAGGGTTTACTTTAGTGGTAATAAACTCTTCATTGTCTACGTCAATATAGGCGTAGGTGGCGATTACGCGCGCACCGATAAACGGCATATACAAGGCTTCCAGCTCAAGACCATCGACCACATTCTCACCGGCGTTCACAATATTGGTAGAGGCTCCGCCACTGCCAGCGGTAAATTGTGCGACTTGGCGATCTTTATATTCAGTGTGATAGACCGAACCGTTTAAACGCAGCTTACGATCTAGCAGGTCGGATTTCACACCAATCTCATAGGAAACAATATTTTCCTCATCAAAGGGAGTACGGAAATCAGCGCTTGTCGACGCGCGAACATTGTAGCCACCAGAACGATAACCGGTCGCAACCTTGAAGTACGAACTAACCTCTTCATTAAAGCGATAATCCAAAATGAAACTGGGATTGAACTTCGACCAGCTGTCGCTATCGTCAATGGTTTTGACCGTAGCAGGCGAATCCAGTGAATTCCTTAATGTAGTTTTCTTCTCGTCACGCGTGTAACGGTACCCGAGAGTGATATCCAGATCCGGAATCAAATTATAGGTAAACTGGCCGTACACTGCAGAAGATTTATTGTCAGTACCGTAGGCGAAATCCGGACGACTAATAAATACCGAAGATCCGACAAGAGCCGGGGTTGCACACGCCGCCGCAGCGGCAACGCAAGTAGGCAACACAAACGATTGAGGATTCTTCTCATCGGCCTGCTCTTCAAAATAGTAGAGGCCAACGTTGTAGCGTAGTTTTTCCTCCATCAGCGTGCCGACAACCTGAAACTCTTGCGACCACTGTTGCTGGGAGCTTGTCCGCTTGGCTGCGAAAATGGGTATGAGTGTGCCGCCGGGGATGGGTGAAAACAGCGGCCCATACTGGCCACTCAAATCGAACATAGTGCCAAAAGTGACCGGGAACGAACCAAATTGAGTATCGCGAGACAGGCTGTCCCATTCGCGATAGCTCGTTATTGATTTAACCGTCGAATTTTCAAGCCAATCCCAGGAAACGGTCAGAGCATGACCATCAATATCCGACGCCGTTTCGTCAGCATTATCGCTTGTCATAAACAGCTTACCCTGCCTTTCTGGGCTCGCCGCAGCCGCGGCCGCAAGGTAGTATGCGCCACCATAAGTTGGGCTGGAAGGACTGGCATAAGTTGAACGCACATGGCTTAGCTGAGTCGTTGCGGAATTGCTCTCACGATCAGATTTGTCGTAAACGTAATCGGCCGATATTTTTTCACTTGGCACCCAGTTTAGCGCCATACGAAAAGCCTGCGCTTCGCCATTGCCTAAAGTGTTACCCGTGTAAACACTTTCATGCTGACCATCGTGCTTGCTCGTACGCACTGAAAATTTACCAGCAACGTTTCCGTAGGCTGGTGTATCTACAGTCGTGTGATAACTGCGGTTATCGCGCGCCGCATAAGTGATTGCCTGCTTGAAGGCAAACTCACCTTTTGGCTTGGCGGTTATAATATTAATGGCACCGCCAATAGTATTGCGTCCGAACAAAGCGCCCTGCGGCCCCCGCAATACCTCTATGCGTTGTAAATCAACAATATCGAACGCCGCACCGGTGCTGCGTGCTATGTAAACGCCGTCCTGATAGATACCGACCGTTGGATCGATAGCCAAAGCAGTCTCACCTGACGCCACACTGCGAATACCGATAGCGTAATTGTCCTGGCTCGCAGACTGCTTGCGCATCGTCAAACCGGGTGTAAAGTTAGCAACATCCTTCGCTTCTGAAACACCCATCTGCATCAGCTCTTCAGTGCCAAAAGCGGACACAGAAACAGGAGTATCTTGCAAGGACTCCTCAATTTTCTGCGCAGTAACAATGACCTCTTCAATTTCGTTCTTTCGATTGTCGGCCTTTTGAGCGCTCGCCGGAACTGCCGTCAAGGTGACGCCAGCCGCAAGTGCTGCACTAACAAGTCGAATGCCCAGAGTGTCGGCTTTCTTCATCATGCTATTTACTCTCCAAGAGACGATGAACTTAATGCTCTTTGGCTAGCCTAGATCTCCCCCCGGAGAAAAAGCGTTGCCGCTGAAATCTTGTCACTTCATTACGCATTGATAGCGTCACGATCGGTCGTTATGGTTATTCAGGCCGTCCTCAGCGCCTATCGGTGCATATACCTATATGGGACGAAAATTCATCCTCCAGTCAGAAACTTAGTGGTACTGAAAGCCACGTTATGCCTAATATCCGGGGCACACAAGCAATTCACTCTCTCTTGTTATAGTCCGTTTGGACTAAATAGCCACCCAAGTGACAAGGTCATAACTCAAAGTTGCGGATTAGTACCAAAACCAATAGAAGAGAAGCGCAACAAGATTGCTAAGGAAGCAGTCTAGGCATGCGGCTAAGAACCCGATGCTTACGACTTACAGAAAGGCGGACAGCCATAAGTGCGAGATGCCAGCCCCGCTTTTCATTCCGGGAATACACAACAACGACAATCGTGTGCCGATTTTATGAGCGAAGCGATACTGCCTGAGGCGGAGCCCGATTCAGAGTAAGCGCACGCCGGGAATGAGCGGGAGCAACCGACGGCACCCTAGCCCACAGGATCAAGAAAAATCTACGGCTTCGAACCAAGGCAAGTATAATTCCGTCATGACAAATCCGGCTATTCCACCAAGCATTACCCAATCTTACTCGCCCTCGGAAGAGCGCCTTAATATTTCCTCACATACGCTGGGGCTTGTATTGAGCGTTGTTGGTTTTTGCCTCCTAGTACACCGTGCTTTTTATTACGGCGAACTTATCCATCTAGCCAGCTTTGCTATATTCGGGTTGAGTTTGATCGCTCTATATAGCGCTTCAGCGATTTACCACAGCACTCAAGATCCCGCCAAAAGGGGCCGAATGCGCGTGGTGGATCACGCAGCTATTTACGTGCTGATTGCTGGCACCTATACACCCGTCGCACTGATCGTATTACAAGGCACTATCGGCTGGATAATATTCTCGGTCTCTTGGGCGCTTGCCTTTGTCGGTATTGCTGTAAAACTCTTCTTTACCGGACGCTTCAAAATACTTTCAACCTCAATGTACCTCGCTATGGGCTGGTTGATCGCATTTGCAGTCGAACCATTGATTATGAATTTTCCCGGAAACGGTCTACTCTGGCTTGTGTGGGGAGGCGGCGCCTACACTCTGGGTGCGCTACTTTACGCCATCAAAAAAATACCGTTCAACCATGCGATATTTCACGTCTGCGTATTACTGGGCAGCTTTTGTCATTTCGTCAGTATTTACTACTACGTGCTGCCGCATTAATCACGCATGCTCAATGCGATACGTAGACCAAACACTGCACGAGGCGGGCTAAATGCGGCCAGCTCCGACGCCCCCCCCTTCGTTCATCAGCGAATCGTGCTTGTCACTTGCGAGCTACTCAATACCTATAGAATCAGTCAACTCCCATTCCCAAACAGGCTCGCAAATTCCACTGAATAAAAATAATGGTCATCACGGCAATCGCGGTTGCATGTGTCGCTACATTTAGGCGAAAAACGTGCTTACCACTATTAAATCCAACATACGATACTTGGTGATGGCTACAGACTAACTTTCAGGTCAACTCGATAATACTTTATGAAATTAGCTTTCTAGCAATGAGAGTGCTACGTTGTCGCACCCTCGAAGTAAGTCAACCATTTACTTTTTCCCGTCACAATAATGAGAATTCCACACTGGGAGCATTCAATTGAAATTATACAAAGTAGTCCCTCTCGCTTTGCTAGCATCAATAAGCTTTTATTCAGCTGCAGAAGCAAACAAACCATTCAGTGCAGAATTGTCAATTGGCACTACTGATCAGGAATCAGATTTCAACGATGAAGACAGCAAGCCGAACGGTGACGACACATCTATCGGGCTACAGTTCGGCTATCAGATCAGTAAAAATTTTATCGCGGAGATCGCCTATAATGACTACGGTAAAATAGAAAATGATTATATTGACCCCTTCTTTCACTTCACGTCGTCCATCGAAACGACAGCGATTCAAATTGGTCTAAAGGCGATAGTGCCTATATCGAAAACGATCTCAATGTTTGGTCGTGCGGGGCTCTCGCATTGGACATATGATTTAAAGGTATCAGAAGCTGGGGGACAATCTTTCTCAGAAAATGATAGTGGGCAGGATTTCTATTACGGGATAGGCCTACAACTAGACATTAACGAGCAGTGGTTTACAACTTTAAGCTACAGCATCACTGACTTGGATGCCGAGATTTCCGGCGGCAGCACTCCGACAAAGATAGATCATGAAATCAAAAATTTGGCACTGTCTATTGGGGCGCACTTCTAGTATCTGCAGACATTAGACAATTTAGACATCCGGACGGCATGCGGAGCCGGTGGGTTCTCACCCGGCCTCTTGGCCGGACAAATAAAAAACCCGGCTCATAGCCACTTGTTCGGCATGGAGTGAACTATAGGGAGGGATGAATAATAACAGCCTAGGGGCTGTTATTACCCTTCGGGCTTAGCATGCCCCGCGAGCGCAGCGAGTGCTGTGGGTAGCGCTAGCGCTTGTTCAAAACGCAGTGCGTTTAGTGATTCGCTATCGCTCACCGCAAGGGCTGCCCTTCGGCAGTCCAAACTGGAACAGCCAGTTTGTCGAACGGAGGGTTCTCACCCGGCCTCTTGGCCGGATAAACAAAAAACCCGGCTCATGGCCGGGTTTTTTGGTTATATGGCGGAGAGGGAGGGATTCGAACCCTCGATCCAGTTTCCCAGATATACCCTTAGCAGGGGCACGCCTTCAGCCACTCGGCCACCTCTCCAAAATCGTAAAACTGTCTGTCTCTGATGAAGGCTTTGTATTAACTTCGTGAGTGCTGCGCACTCATGCGTTACCCGTCGCAGGCTTCACCTCCTGCTCCGAGCCAGCCATTGACTCGCCCTATTCAGGGCTCGGGGCTTCGCCCCGCCGTCGCTTTGGCTCCGGCGCCCAAACTGTTACACAGTTTGTCGGCCACCTCTCCAAAATCGATAAATTTTCAATATGTCATTGAATTTGACCAAAAAACAACCAGCTCACGCATATCAAAAACGCGCGGCATGATAACACATTGAGAGAATATGCAAAGGGGGAAGCGGGATCGAGGTCTACTCAATCACCGCTTTGAGAGCTTACTTCGTTCTCGCTTTGGATCTTATCGTAGACTTCCTGCCGGTGAACCGACACGTCTTTGGGCGCTGTCACGCCAATGCGCACTTGATTTCCCTTTACGGCGAGCACTGTGACAGTGACTTCATCACCAACCACCAGGGTTTCACCGATACGACGGGTGAGGATTAACATTCAACTTCTCCAATAGCTTCATCCTTGAATGCAGCAACCCGTCCCTGAGCTTCAAATTTCCTTAAGTCATTCCTCGACGGGAGATTTCTCAAGTTCAAATCCGTCATGCAAGGCTCTGACCGCCAATTCCAGATACTTCTCGTCAACCACAACCGAAATCTTGATTTCAGAGGTAGTGATCATCTGGATGTTGATCCCCTCTGCCGCAAGAATCTTAAACATCTTGCTGGCAATGCCTGCGTGCGATCGCATACCCACACCGACCAGTGATACTTTGACGATTTTCGAGTCAGTTTTCACCTGCTCAGCGCCAATCGCATTCGCTACATCCTTTAATACGGACTCGGCGCGTTTTAGATCATTGCGGTGTACCGTAAATGTTAGATCAGTTTTACCGTCGTCGCCAACGTTTTGTACAATCACATCAACTTCGATGTTGTTGTCGCCAATTGGCGCCAGAATTTGTGATGCTACGCCAGGTTGATCTGGCACTCCCATCACAGTTAATTTGGCCTCATCCCGATTAAAGGCTATGCCTGCAATAGACGGCGCTTCCATCTCCGATTGTTCCTCTAAGCTTATCAGTGTTCCGGGCCCATCCTGGAAACTGTGCAACACACGCAGCGGCACATTGAATTTGCCCGCAAATTCCACGGCCCTTATCTGCAGCACTTTCGAGCCCAGACTGGCCATTTCCAGCATTTCTTCAAAGGTTATTCGATCCAGACGACGAGCATTCTCCACGACCCTTGGGTCTGTCGTGTATACGCCGTCTACGTCCGTATAAATCTGACATTCATCAGCCTTCAAAGCAGCAGCAATCGCTACGGCAGTGGTATCGGATCCACCGCGCCCGAGTGTGGTGATATTGCCGTCTTCATCCACGCCTTGAAAGCCTGCCACAACCACGATACGACCGTCATCGAGGTCTTTACGTATAGCTTGATTATCTATTTCACGGATTCGCGCCTTTGTGTAGGCGTTATCTGTCAGAATCCGCACTTGTGCGCCGGTATAGGAACGCGCGCCGTAGCCGCGCTCTTCCAGCGCCATACTCAACAAGGCAATCGTGACCTGCTCACCGGTGGATAGCAGCACATCCAATTCTCGCGGATTGGGACGCTCACTCATCTGATTGGCCAGCGCAACAAGGCGATTAGTTTCACCACTCATAGCGGAAACCACAACCACCACATCGTGACCCTGATCTCGAAACTTGCCGACCTTTTCAGCGACAGCAGCAATACGCTCCGGTGAGCCCACCGAGGTGCCGCCAAATTTTTGAACGATTAAACTCATTTACTCATTTCCAAAAGATGCCAGCAATCACGCGCGGCAACCATTTTCCGTTTTCGCCTGCAGGGCAGGCTCCTACATACTGCGCCCTTGGAATTTTCGCCTGCAGGGCAGGCTCCTACATTCCGTGCTTTGTGGGAGCCTGCCCTGCAGGCGAACAAGCACTGCCCACCAACAAACGCTTAACTCTTGCTACTAACGTACTGCGCAGCAACTGCCAAGGCTTTTTCCAGCTCAGCCGGCTTATCGCCACCACCCTGAGCCATATCGGGACGGCAAGCGCCTTTGCCACCAACGATGTCGGCGGCTTGCCGAATAATATCGCCCGCCTTAAATCGGTCAGTCAGATCCTTGGTGACACCGGCCACGAGCGCAACTTTGCCATCGTCTACCGCCGCCAACAAGACCACACCCGACTGAATTTTGTTCTTGAGCTGATCTAGGCTATTGCGCAGGGATTTTGCGTCGGCGCCTTCAATCTTAACCGCCAGCACCTTAACCCCGTTTACCTCTACAGCCTCCGCTGTCAGATCTTTGCTGCCGGCAGTTGCCAGTTTCGCTTTCAAGCGGTCCAGCTCTTTCTGCAGGTCCCGATTGCCTGTTACTAGCTGCTTGAGCTTGCTATCGAAATTTTCGGGTGTGGCTTTCAGGGCCGCCATGGCAGCTGACATTTGCCGACGCTCGGCATCTATTGCCGCCAGCGCATTGGCGCCCGTAAGCGCCTCAATACGACGCACACCAGATGCGACTCCGTATTCAGCGCTGATTCTTAGCAAGCCAATATCACCGGTGCGGGCCACATGGGTACCACCACAAAGCTCAACGGAAAAATCCCCACCCATGCTCAGCACCCGCACTTCATCGCCGTACTTCTCGCCGAACAACATCATGGCACCGGCCTGCTTGGCGCTCTCGATATCCATCTCGCGAGTTTGCACCGCGCTATTGGCACGAATCTCCCGATTCACAATAGCTTCTATCTCGGCCATTTGCGGCTGGCTCACCGCTTCCGGGTGGGAAAAGTCAAAGCGCAAACGCTCGGCATTCACCAACGAACCTTTTTGCGTAACATGCTCGCCTAAAACCTCGCGCAAGGCCGCATGCAACAGATGCGTAGCCGAGTGATTAAGGGCCGTTGCCTGCCGGATATCGGCTTTCACTTCAGCGCGAATTTGATCGCCTACCTTAAGCGTGCCGCTGACTAAACTACCGTGATGCAGGTGGTGCTCACCATTTTTCTGGGTATCGAGCACCTCAAATCGGCAGTTACCGTTATCAAGTACGCCAGCGTCACCAACCTGACCGCCGGACTCGGCATAGAAAGGTGTTTTATCGAGTACAACAAAACCGGCCTCGTCAGCATTCAGGCTGCTTACCGACTCGCTACCCTTATACATGGCTACAACCTTGGCCTCGGCCACTAGCGCATCGTAACCGCAGAACCGGGTACTACCTGCGATATCGAGCTTTTCACCGCCAGCTATCTTGAAAGAACTTGCAGCCCGGGCGCGTTCGCGCTGAGCATCCATGGCCACTTCAAAGCCGTCCATATCCAGCGTCAGGTCTTTTTCACGGGCAATATCCGCCGTTAAATCGACAGGGAAGCCATAAGTATCGTACAGACGAAATACAGTGTCGCCGGGTATAACGCTACCGCTGAGGCCTTCGAGATCCTGTTCGAGTATGCGCATGCCCTGATCCAGAGTTTTGGCAAACTGCTCCTCTTCGTTCAGCAGGGCCTTCTCAATACGCGCCTGTAACTTGCGCAGCTCGGGATAGGCCTCGCCCATTTCAGCAGCCAGCGGGCCCACCAGCTTATGAAAGAAGGGCTCGACCGCGCCAAGCTTGTTGCCGTGGCGCGCAGCGCGGCGAATGATGCGGCGCAAGACATAGCCCCGCCCTTCGTTTGAGGGCATCACGCCATCGGCAATCAGAAATGCGCAGGAACGAATATGGTCTGCGATTACGCGCAGCGAGGTATGCTCGAGATTCGACTCGCCCACCACCGCCGCGGTTGCGCGAATAAGATTTTGAAAGAGGTCAATTTCATAATTGCTGTGAACACCCTGAAGAACAGCCGCAACGCGCTCCAGCCCCATACCGGTATCAATCGAGGGGTTTGGCAGGGACGCCAGTTCACCGCTGGCGTCGCGATTAAACTGCATAAAGACCAAGTTCCAGATCTCGATATAGCGGTCGCCGTCGTCGTTCGGGCTGCCGGGCGGGCCACCGGGAACGCCTTCGCCGTGATCATAAAAAATTTCGGAACTGGGGCCACAGGGGCCGGTGTCGCCCATCTGCCAGAAATTATCTTCGTCGAGACGGGAAAAGCGCTCGGCACTAACGCCCATTTCCTTTAGCCAAATATCGGCGGCTTCATCATCGGAAACATGCACCGTCACCCAAAGCTTTTCAGGCGGCAGTTTGAATACCTCGGTCAGAAGCTCCCAGGCATACTGAATGGCCTCGCGCTTGAAGTAATCGCCAAAGCTGAAGTTACCCAGCATTTCGAAAAAGGTATGGTGACGGGCGGTATAGCCCACGTTTTCCAGATCGTTGTGCTTGCCACCCGCGCGCACGCAGCGCTGGGAGCTGGTAGCACGTACGTAGCTGCGCTGCTCATCACCCAGAAAAGTGTCCTTAAACTGCACCATACCCGCGTTGGTAAACAACAGGGTGGGGTCATTACCCGGCACCAGCGAACTACTGGCAACCGGCGTATGCCCCTTGCTCTCGAAGTACTGGATAAAGGCGTCGCGAATTTCAGCGCTCTTCATGCATATTCCCAAATGTAGACACAAAACACCCGCCACTACCCTTCCATTATGAAAGGACTCGACAGGTGCAAATGATAAAAGGCAAAAATTATAGCTAAACCCGCGCTACTTGTATCCTTCGCGGGTGCATTCAGACCAAGGAAGTTCGATTAACCCAGTTTTTCGTCTGCGCTTAGTTGGCGCGCCTCGGATTCGAGCATCACCGGAATGCCATCGCGCACAGGATAGGCCAGGCCACTGGCCTTACACACCAGCTCGTCTTTTTCCTGATCATATTCCAGGGGCGCCTTGCTCACGGGGCACACCAGTATTTCCAGCAATTTCTTCTCTATCATCAGGCTTCTCGTATTCAGTATTTCGTTTAATCTATTGTGGCTATTGCGGCATGGCTCCAACGTGCAACACAGGATCCAGGCGCACTTTCAACCAATTCATACGCCAGTCCAGATGGGGACCGGTCGCCCTCCCCGTTGCGCCAACCTTACCTACCGGCTGACCCTGACGAACTTGCTGCCCTTCTTCGACCGTCACCTCACTTAGATGAATAAAGGTCGAAGTCACACCGTAACCGTGATCCATGACCAGCGTTCCACCCGAAAAATACATATCCGGATGCGCCAACCTCACAATCGCGTCGGCCGGCGCCACCACCGGCGTTCCGTTAGGCGCCGCCACATCCACCCCGAAGTGGGGCCTGCGAGGCTCGCCATTATAAACACGCTGACTCCCGAATACACCCGTAATCGGGCCTTTCAGCGGCCATATAAAGGGCTCGGCAAAGGCCAGACTATTGCTGACCTTGGCACGAGCGCGACTGACCATGGCACCTTCCTGACGAATTCGATCCAGCACCTCCGGTGGCGGTGTAACGGTATTCTGGGGCACCCCATCCACACGCTGCACGTCGTACTGGCGTTGACGCACGGCTAGCGGATGATCGACACACTGCTCTTTCGCGCAGATTTTCAGGGTGGAGTCGGGTTTGGCATCGCGGTCAAAGCCAAACACGAATCGCCCGTCAGCGGTCATGCGCAATTTTTTGCCATCCAGAAAGGCCTGTTCTCCCGGCGCCGCCTTGCCCAAAATCAGGCCGCCTTGAGCCAGCTCACCCTGCAATTCCAGCGCAGCTACCGCCGTGCTCATAAAGAGGCCCACAGCCGCGCATAGCGGAAGAAATAGAGATAGAAAAACGCGCATAACACTCCCGTTAACAGCACTGATAGAATGCCGATCAATTACAGCAAGCGCAGATACAACGCAGATAATATGAGTCGTTACCGTCCGCCGCGCCCGCGTGGCTCAGCTTACATTACCCCGGAAGGCGAAAAAACCTTACGCGATGAACTTCGCCAGTTGTGGAAGGTCGAGCGCCCGCAGGTCACCGCGACGGTAAGCGAGGCAGCCAAAAACGGCGATCGCTCCGAAAATGGTGACTACATCTACGGTAAAAAGCGCCTGCGTGAAATCGACAGCCGGGTGCGCTTTCTCACCAAACGGCTGGAAGAACTCACCGTCGTGAACCGCCCGCCGAGCGATAAAAGCAAGGTCTACTTCGGCGCCTGGGTAACGCTGGAAGCCGAAGACGGCAGCACTAGCGAGTATCGCATTGTTGGCCCGGACGAGTTTGACCTGTCCAAAGGCATGTTGTCGATGGACTCTCCACTCGCAAAAGCAATGCTCGGCAAGCATTTGGACGACGAGATTATTGTTAGAACACCCGAGGGTGCCAGGGAATATTACATTGCCGCCGTACGCTATTAGCGCTGAACTACCCGATTCGGGCGCAAATTGATCCAGATTCCAGCCAGCATCAAAGCCCCACCGGCAAAAATCCACGCATCCAAAGGCTCTTGAAATATCCACCAAGCCAGCACGGCAATCAGGGGCAGACGCAAAAAGTCCATCGGAATGACAATATTGGCCGGCGCCAGCGATAAGGCTTTGGCAAGACAGTAATGTGCGGTCAGTGCCGTCAGGGCAATAGAGATGAGGCAGGGCCACTGCCAGGCAGGCGGCCAAGCCGGATCAAAACCAAAGGCGATAGCCGCCATCGGCAGCTGCAAAAAGTTCATCAGTACCAGCACCGACATCGGGCTATCCGTCTCAGTAATCTTACGCGTTAGGGTATGTACCAGTCCGAAGGCCAAGGCGCCGCAAAGCATGACGATGGTACCGCCCTCCACCGCCACCAAGCCCGGCCGGACAATCACCAAGGTGCCGGCAAAACCCAAAACCACCGCCCACAATCGCCGTTGAGTTATCGGCTCGCCCACCAGTACGGCAGCAAATAGTAGCGCCCATATAGGCACCGTAAATTCCAGAGCAAAAACCTGCGCCAGCGGTATCAAGGCAATAGCCACAAACCAGGCAAATTGGGCAAGAAAGTGCACACTGTGACGCAACAGATGGGTAAGAGGCTGCTGAATTTTCAGGCGATGCAAGCCAATCATGGGCAGGCAGCCAAGCAGCACCAGCACGGCAATAATGTTGCGGTAGAACATGAGCTGCATGGGCGTGAGATCACCCAAGACGATGCGGGCAGCAATGGCCATCGCGGAAAATGAGGCAATGGCGCCGGCCATCCAGCTGGCGGCGCGTAGTTGTGCGGTCATTAAGAGCAGCTTCGCAAATGGAATTTAGCGATAGACTAGGGCTTTACTCGCGCAATGTCTCTGCACTTGTCGCAGAATCTGCTTCCGAGAAAGTCTTCAGGTACTCAATCACATCCGCGCGGTCCTGAGCATCGGGAATGCCCAAACTCATCATCATATTTCCCGGCAGGAATTTTTGCGGGTCCGCTAGCCAGACATCCATCAAGGCCGGCGTCCACACAAAATCAGCTTTTTTCAGAGCCTCAGAATAGTAGTCAAATCCCGGCTGGCTGCCGACTTTGGTGTTGAAAATATTCCACAGACTGGGGCCGTTGTTATGCCCGACCACCTTCTCCGGATAGTGGCAGGTTCGACAGGCACCAAATTTCAGCTGCCCCCGCTTGGCATCACCCTCGGGCATTCCCGCGAGCACACTCTGTACAGAAAAACCGAATAACAAGACGAGAATAAGCTTTTTCATGCGCCGCCCTCCGCCGCATTTCTACCGGCAATACGGCCAAAAAAGCTTCCGTCGCCCAGTGAAATACCGCTGGCAATATAGGGTGCCACCGGCAAGCCCGCCGTGGTGCGCCCGGCTGCAAATAAGCCGGGAATCGCCTCACCCCAGACATCCAGTACTTCGCTGCGGGTATTGGTGCGCAAGCCACCGAAGGTATGCGCCGGGAAAAAAGCCTTGTCCACACTCAGATCGTAAGCCACGAAAGGCGCTGTCGCGATGGGACTGAGATAGGGCTTGGCTTTATTCAAAAGCGGGTCACTGCCCTTGGCGGCGTGGCGATTGTAGTAGGCCACGCTCTCGCTCAGGGTGTTTGGCGGGAACTTCAGTGCTTTTTCCAGGGCCGGAATACTCGGGGCACGCGCAACTTCAGCGACGCGGTAGTCCTCATAACCATACTGGCTGATTTTGTCAGTAATCAGCCATGCGCGCCCACCTTGATGGTAGGCAATTTCGTGTCCGAGAAAGGCGTGATACGCATCCTCACCAATAAAGCGCTGACCCCGCTCGTTCACCACAATGCCCTTGAGCACATGATCCGGCAGATAGAGCGGCATAATCGCAAAGCCGTGGTGCATCTGTGCGGCGGTTCCCCCTACGCTCATGCCCATATTAATGCCCATGCCCTGATCGCCCATGTTGCCCCAGGGCACCGAGCATTGCGCCAACTCCGGCGCATAGAGAGACAGCATCTCGCGATTGTGGATAAATCCACCCGCGGCCAATATCAGCCCTTTTTTCGCGCGAATATAGCGGGTTTCTCCCGCCATAGTGACTTTAACACCCGCGATCCGGCCATCACTTTCCACGACAAGTCGCTCGCAATTCACCCCGGTCAAATACTTGGCGCCCGCTTTTTGCGCAGCGGGAATCAGCGTCTCCATCAGACTGCGTCCACCCGTCCAACCTTTAAAGCCGGGCACATGCCCGCGCGGCGCGGGTTTTATTTGCCGGGCAAAGCGATGCACCTCCTCCGAACCCGAGTAATACAGGGAATCAGATGTACCCGGCAGGCCTTTCTCACTGGTATAGCTCGCCTGATAGTGCACACCCTGCGCCACCAGCCAGTCAAAATGCTCAGGCGACTGCTCGCAGTAAAGATCAATTTTATCTTGCTGGATATAAAGCCCGCTGGCCGCAACAATATAGTCACGCATGGCTTCAACCGAGTCTTCAACACCGCAGGCCTTTTGCAGGGCCGTACCACCACCGGCATAGACCACGCCACCGGACATGGCCGAAGAACCACCCAACTTGGGCAAGGACTCCAGTACCAGCACGTCGGCGCCAGCCGCTCTGGCCTCAATCGCCGCAGCAGTGCCCGCCACGCCCGAACCGATCACCACGACATCAACACTGGCAAACCAGCTTTTTACCTCACTGTGTCGTATCGCAGCCGAACCGGCCCACGCACTTGTCAGCGGCGCAGCCGCCAACCCGCTTAAAAGCGTACGCCTTTTCATAAGTAGCCCTTCATACAGCACCTTTCATGAATTACTTAGTCCGAGTTCACTGCCACCAAGCGCCTATTTTTTCGAAGCAGTCTCAAGGGCTTTTTTGGCCTCCAGCCACTCACCGATCATCACCCCCATGTTGTGGGGGTTGTAGGCATCTTCCTCTCGTTTGAAGAGGCCATTGCCTGCGTAGTGAAGGATAGTAATATTGGGGGCTTCGTAGATCTTGCCATCGCCCAGATCTTCCATGCGATTCATTACCTCGCAGAAAATCCAGCCCTTGTCTTCGTCAATTGAATACCAGCTTACCGGAAAGGCCGTCATGTGCTTCGCAGGAAATTCCGACATGGTTTTGCTAATCCAGGCCAGAATACGCTCGCGCCCCCAGAAGTGACCATAGTGATGCTCGAAATAGGTGGCGTCAGCCGTAAAGCAATTGGCCCAACTAGACCAATCGCCAATCTGCCCGCCTTTCAGTGCAGCGGCCTGAAATTTATCGAAGGCGGCTTCCAATTCAACCCGAGTCCAGCGTCCCATACCCGCTCCTTTTTAATAGTTTATTTAGCTGTATGACCATGACCGAAAATAGACGATACACCATCCTCGACAAGCTGGTGCACTAAACATTACAAGTCGGGATTAACTTATTGAACTGAAACCATGAAAGCCTCGTCGGAGCCGGGTTTAGCGTCGCGCAAGCCAAGAGTATCCTCTTAATTTGAGGCCTATAATTTTTGTTAACGTTACAATGGCTTAAAACTGCGATACTCATAAAATATTCAGCGCCTACCTGCAAAGCAGATAGCGCAATAATCCTCCTCCAGCATTAGGCGGTTTGCCGCCTGAAAAACGTCGCCACTTTTTAGGATGTCACCATGGAAAAAATTATTTATGCACTCTGGAAACCTGCCACGCAAAGCGGCGACGAGTTTCGCGAAAAACTGCGAAATGAACTCTGCCCTGCACTTGTGCGCGATGACATTCACAAGGTAAGACTTTGTGTGTCAGACAGTGGCGTATTGGGGGCAAAGGATTATCGAATGGAAAATTCAAAACCTGTTGCCGATGCGATTCTTTCCCTCTGGGTAGACACCGCAATTTCGCGCGCAATGATTGAGGATAATTTGCAAAAATATACACAAAAATTTGCCGGCTACCTCGTCACGGAATCCGAACCGCTGGTTAATCGCAGGCACGCCCCCAAAAAAGGCGAACGAACGTTTGGTATGAATCAGGTCGTGTTTTTACAAAAGCCCGAGCGACTCAGCTTTGAGGAATGGATTGCTATCTGGCACGGCAGCCACACCCAGGTTGCCATCGATACGCAGTCGACCTTTGGCTATCGCCAAAACGTAGTTGCACGAGCACTCACTAAAGACGCGCCGCCCTGCGATGCCATCGTCGAGGAAAACTTTCCCGAAGCAGCCATTCACGACCGCGCTGCCTTTTACGACGCAGAAGGCAAACCGGAGTTACGACAGGAGCGTGAAAAGCTCATGATGGAGAGCTGCATGCGCTTCATAGACTTCGATAAAATTGATTGTATTCCCATGAGCGAGTACGTTATAGCCTAACAACCGAGAACAAATAAGAACAAATAAGAACAAAAAGGGGATTTTATGCTGTGGCTGTCGATATTCTGGGCATGGTTAGCCTGGAATCTGTACCACCCATGGCGGGGCAAACCGGAACTATTGGGCACCTTTAGCTTTATGTTCGGTTTACTCGTCGGTGAACTGCCCCTGCACTTCATCGTTCTCGAATTTCTCGTGGCTATAGGCATCATTGCTACAAGCGGACTTTCGGGGTTACTGGATGCCTCGGCCGTATTAATAGCCGGCGCCTCGTGGCTGGCAATGGCCCAGTTCTACTCGCTCGCCGATCAGGCGCGGGAAGAAATGGAGACAGGCATTTCTCAGGCACTAGGCAAAGACTATACCCACACAATCCCTGCAGACCGGATGCGCGCCATACCCCAAGAGATAGACAGCTCAAAACTCATCAAACCCTTTAGCTTTAAAGTTCCCGGTGTAACTCGCGTTCGCAATATCACCTACCATAACGAAGGCAGCACATCTCTTAAGGTGGAAATTTATCACCATGAATCGATGCCTCCTAACGCTCCCGTTTTGTTGCAAATACACGGCGGTGCCTGGATTATCGGGAACAAGGACCAACAGGCCCTGCCCTTAATGGGCCAAATGGCCAGCCGGGGCTGGGTGTGTGTCAGCGTTCAATACCGCCTGAGTCCGGCTGCGACTTTCCCCGACCACATTATCGACTGTAAACGCGCGCTAGTCTGGGTGAAAGAACACATTGCCGAGTACGGCGGTGACCCGAATTTCATTGCCGCGACCGGCGGCTCCGCTGGCGGCCACCTATCCGCCCTACTTGCATTGAGCGCCAATAATCCGGCCTTTCAGCCGGGCTTTGAAGACAAGGACACGAGCGTCCAGGCCGCCGTGCCCTTTTACGGAATATTCGACTTCACTAACAGCATGCAGCAACGCAAGCATCAGGGGCTCGACAACTTACTGGCCGATAAAGTGCTGAAAACAAGCCTCTTCGATAATCCTGAATTGTGGGAATTGGCCTCGCCAATTTTCCACACATCGAAAGACGCGCCACCCACGCTGCTCATTCACGGCAACGGCGATACCCTGGCACCTGTGGAAGAATCGCGGGCACTCTACAAAAACCTGAAAGAGATAGAAGGCGTCCGCGTTGGATTTGCAGAATTAAGCTACGCCCAGCACGCCTTCGAATTATGGTATTCACGCCGCAGCCTACAGGTTATTCAGGGCGTAGAACTCTTCCTGACCGCACTGCATCAAGAGTATCTCAACAAATCGACCAGCTAGGCCAAGCGAATTTTACTGCTTCGCTGCCGTAGAACCGACAGCACCTCCTCTTCAAACCAGGGATTTTTCTTCAGCCAAAGCTGATTTCTTGGCGAGGGGTGCGGCAGAGGCAAATATCGGGGCCCGTAGTCAGCGAAAGCACGCACCGTTTCCGTCAAATTTTTCTTGGCACCCGCCAAATAGCGCTTCTGGGCGTACTGACCGACTAACAAAACAAGCTCCACATTCGGCATCTGCGACAACAAGGCTTCGTGCCATTGGGGAGCACACTCCGGTCGGGGAGGAAGGTCACCGCTTGTGCCCTTACCCGGGTAGCAAAAACCCATCGGCATAATGGCCGTCAAACTCTCATCGTAAAAAGTGTCTTTGTCCCACTGCAGCCATTGCCGCAGGCGATCGCCGGAGGGGTCATCCCAGGGAATGCCGCTTGCGTGCACCCGGGTGCCAGGCGCCTGCCCGATAATCAATAATCGTGCGCTAGCACTGGCACGCAGTACCGGCCGCGGCCCCAGCGGCAAAGACTCTTCACAGAGCCTGCAGGTGCGCACCTGAGTGAGCAATTTTTCCAGCTTATGCTGGCTATCAGTCGCTATCAGCGTCATAGGCCCTCTGGGCGAAAGAAAATCGGGCACTAATATGCTTTAATACGCCGCTTTGATACCCGACTGCTGGAGACATATCGCCCATGGCAAGCCCATTGTCCGCACTTGAGCAACAGGACGATTTTTTACGCCGTCATATTGGCCCCGACGACGCGCAAATTACAAGTATGCTGGAGTTACTGGGAGCTGGCTCCCTCGACGAGCTTATCGCTCAGACTGTGCCTGCCAGTATTCGTCGCGATGCCATGCAATTGCCCGAGCCGCAGTCGGAAACCCGCGTGCTGGAAAAACTCGGCAAAATCGCCGCCAAGAACACAGTCGCTCGCTCACATATCGGCATGGGCTACTACGACACCATCACTCCGCCAGTAATTCTGCGCAACGTGCTGGAAAATCCCGGTTGGTACACCGCCTATACGCCCTACCAGCCGGAAATCGCCCAAGGCCGGCTTGAAGCCCTGTTGAATTTCCAGCAAATGGTCATGGACCTCAGCGGCATGGAGCTGGCCAACGCCTCCCTGCTGGACGAGGCCACTGCTGCAGCCGAGGCGATGACTTTGTGCAAGCGCTCCGCGCGCAAGAACAAGAGCAATACCTTCTTTGTGGATGCAGACTGCCATCCGCAAACCATCGCCGTACTGCAAACCCGCGCCAAGCCTTTAGATATTGAAGTGCTTGTGGGACCGCGCGAAGACTTGGCCAAACAGCCCGCCTTTGCCGCACTGCTCCAATATCCGGGTTCAACCGGTGCAATTACGGATCTGAGTACATTAATCGCGCAGGCCCAGGCTGAAGATTGCATGGTCGTCGTAGCCGCCGATTTACTGAGCCTGACCCTGCTGACTCCGCCCGGCGAAATGGGTGCGGATGTGGTTGTGGGTAGCACCCAACGCTTTGGCGTGCCAATGGGTTTTGGTGGCCCACATGCGGCCTTTTTTGCGACCAGGGACAAGTACAAACGCTCGGTGCCCGGCCGTATTATTGGCGTATCCGTCGACAAGCGCGGCAACAAGGCCCTGCGCATGGCCATGCAAACTCGCGAGCAACATATCCGCCGCGAGAAGGCGACCTCTAACATTTGTACTTCGCAAGCGCTGCTCGCGATCATGGCGGTTTGCTATGCGATCTATCACGGCCCTGATGGCCTGCGCACCATCGCGGCACGCTGCCACCGCTTGGCCGCTATCGCAGCCAAAGGCTTTGGCGAACAAGGCTTCAAGCTGCGCAACCAGCACTTTTTTGACACGGTAGTGGTCGAAACCGGCGCTAATACCCAAGCCATATTTGAGCGCGCACAAAGTGA
>JBFJTG010000047.1:0-20875 GCA_041625575.1 Litorivivens sp. | reverse complement strand
GCCGTTGCCGTCAAAGACCACACAGGAAGCAACGGTCGATTCGCCTTGAGTGTGGCTGATATCAAAACATTCCAGTCTTTGCGGCAATTCGTCGAGCTCGAGTGCTTTCTGTAGCACCTCGTAACGCTCGGAATAATTGGCGCGCGATGCCAGCCGATTGCCTAAATTTTGCTCAGCGGCCGTTACCGCCAGACTGAGCCACTGGGCGCGATTGGTTCGCACTTTGTGCGATATGCTGAGTTTCTGGCCTTTGGCCTCGCTCAGGGCCTGCGCCAGCGTTGAGACTCCGGGCAAGTCGCGATTAACAATAATCTCGCGCGGAAGATCCTTGGTGCCGTGTCCCTGCAGATAGTATTGAGCGATAAAGGCTTCGAGCACCTCATCCTCAGTTTCGTCGAGTTGCAAGCGCGGATAGTAGCTACGACTCCCCAGTATGCGCCCTGCCCGCACGTATAAAAGCTGAACACAGGCCTGCCCCGCCGTGAGGGCCACTGCAATGATGTCGATATCGCCTGCTTCGCCTTCGATACATTGGCTAGCCTGAACTTTCTGCAAGTGACTAATCTGGTCGCGGTATTCGGCGGCCTCTTCAAAGGCCAGTTGCTCGGCTGCGGCTTCCATCTTATCCGCCAGCTCGGCAATAACCGAGGCATTTTTGCCCTCAAGAAACATCATGGTGTGACGCACGTCTTCGTCGTAGTCTTCCTTGCTGATGCGATCTACACAGGGGCCCGTACAGCGATTTATCTGATACTGCAGGCAGGGACGACTGCGATTGCTAAAGTAGCTGTCTTCACACTGGCGGACCTTAAAGACCTTTTGCAAGAGGTTGAGGCTTTCCCGCACCGCCGAGGCATTGGGATAAGGCCCGAAATATTTGCCCTGCTTCGCTTTAGCGCCGCGATGCACACTGATGCGCGGGTAATCATGCTGGGTTGATATATAAATGTAAGGGTAGGATTTATCGTCGCGCAGCAGAATATTGTAGGGAGGCTTGTACTGTTTGATCAGGTTCTGCTCAAGCAGCAGCGCCTCACCTTCCGTGTCGGTAACAGTGATATCTATGTGGGCAATGCGCTGCACCAGGGCCATTGTCTTGGCCGCCAGGCCCGTCGCACGGAAATAGCTGGCAAGACGGTTGCGCAGATTTTTGGCCTTGCCTACGTAGAGAATTTCGCGGGCATCGTTCTGCATAACGTACACCCCGGCTTTGCGGGTGACATTTTGCAAAAATGTGGTGTGATCGAAGGGTGGCGTGCTCATGTACCGCTACAGCTTAGCTTGTGACTGGGAACTCTACCACACCGTGCCGCAATGCCAACCAGGCCAGCTCCACATCGCTGCTTATATTAAGCTTTTCGAAAATGCGGTAACGGTAGCTGTTTACCGTTTTTGTCGTGATATTCAGGGCTCGGGAAATACTGGCCACTTTTTCGCAGTGAACCAGCATCAGCGAAATTTCCAGTTCACGGCGCGACAAGCTGGAAAAGGGCGAACTGGATTCCCCTAAATTGTGCATCACCATATTGCCGGCCACATCAGGGCTTATATACCGGGCACCGCGCATGACAGTTTTAATGGCATTGAGAATTTCGCTAAAGCTGGCCCCCTTCGTTACATAGCCGCAAGCTCCGGCCTTCAAAAACTGCGAGGGAAAGGGCTCCTCGGTATATACGCTGAGACCGATGATCTTGGTGTTTGGACAAGCGGCAGCAATTCGGCTGGTGGCTTCCAAACCGCCGATACCGGGCATGCGGTGATCCATCAATACAACATCGGGGTGCAGGGATTTACACAGAGCGAGTGCCTCTTCGCCGCTGCGCGCAGTTGCGACGACCTCGTAACCTGCTTCCAATTCAAGCATTTTTTCAATGCCGTATCGCACCAGATCGTGATCGTCCGCCAACAAGATTCTGACCATGAAGCCACTCCCCCGCTAACTGATGGACCGATTCAGGTGCCGCCAGCTCCGGCCCGCTTTTTTAAAATAAATTATCTAACAACTTACGAAAATTGCTCAGGCAACAACCTTTCGAAAGGTTAAATTAATTCTTCCTGCCACTTCAGATTTATCCGCTGGCACTCCGTGCAGCCATTCGCTCTGAAATTGGCCCGCCATCACTAACAGAGAGCCGCCGTGCAAGATAATTTCCCGCCTGATTTTCGATTGATTATCCCGCGCTTTCATTACAAAACGGCGTGAAGCACCCAAACTGACAGAAGCAATGAGGGGATGTTTACCCAGCGATGCTTCGTCATCAGCATGAAAGCCCATGGTATCGTTGCCATCGCGATAGCGGTTCAGCAAAACCGTATTAAATCCTGTCTGCAGCAGAGTGTCGATACGACTTTTCACAGCGTGTAACGTAGGCTGCCAAGCCCGGGCTCGGTGGGTTAAACCGGAATAGCGATATTCAAGGCCTTCATCACCGTAAAAAGCAGTGAGACGCGGCACTGTGTGGGATTTGCCGTACACCCGGACGGTGGGTTGCTCCCAGTCGATTTCGTCGCAGAGTTGCTGATAGGTTTGCCAATGGTCGTCGACGAAGTTCTCGACAATACCGAGCCGACTTGCGCCCAATTCCAGCCACTCGATGTCCTGGTCGCCGCGATTGAACAAGTTGTTTTCGGCCATTTAATAAACCCTCGGTTCGATCTCCAGGGTAATACCAAACTTGGCCTGCACCGACGCTGTAATCTGATCCGCCAGCTGAAGGATAGAACTTCCGAGTCGGCGCCCGGGATTAATCATGACCAGCGCCTGATGGCTGTAGGTACCCAGCCCCGCCAGATTGCCTTCGCCAACATAACCTCGCCAACCGGCTTGCTCCAGCAGCCAGCCGGCCGCGACTTTATAGCCTGTTGTCATTGGCCAGCCGGGCACGTTGGGATAAGCGGCTTTTAAGCTGTGGTAAACCTGCTCCGATACCAGCGGGTTTTTGAAAAAACTGCCCGCATTGGGCACTTCCAAGGGTGAGGGCAACTTTTGCGCGCGCACCCGTCGCACGGTCTCGGCAATACGCTCCGGCGTCGGCTCCCCGTCACCCATGGCCTCGAGCAGTGCAGGATAGCTAAGTACAGGCGCAGGTTCGCGCGACAATTGCAGATCAACCCGGGTAATCACGAAGCGATCACGCAAGGCGCGCTTGAAAATACTGTCTCTGTAGTCCAGTTCGCAATCGTTTCGGCTCAGCTGCCGATACTCCTGCGCGTCGATATCAAAGCCAAACACACTGTGCAAAACCGAACTGATCTCGACGCCATAGGCACCGATATTCTGAATCGGCGCGGCTCCCACGTTGCCGGGAATGGCGCTGAGGTTTTCCAGGCCGTACCAGTGCTGAGCGAGACAGTATTGAACGAGCTCGTCCCAGTTTTCGCCGGCAGCGACGCTCACCTGTATGGAATCTGGCGAGACTTCCGATGACTCAATTCCTTTCATACAAAGATGAATCACAATGCCGTTATAATCGGAAGAAAGAACGATGTTGCTGCCGCCGCCGAGTATCAATCTTGCCAGTGCCTTGTCTTCGGAAAACTGTATCGCTTCCCGAAGTTCGGCATCAGTGCTGACGGCTACGAAGTAGCGAGCCCGTGCAGGCGCGGCAAGCGTGTTGTAAGCCTGTAAAGAAACATCCTGCAGGATGTTCACCGATCAGCCTCTTGCTCCGCGCTAAGGTTGCGCTCGCGAATTGCATTTAACAAACCCGATGAGGCATCTTCGACCATGTCGAGCACCTCCGTGAAGCCTGCATCGCCGCCATAGTAGGGGTCCGGTACTTCACGCGCTTTTACATTGCTCGTGTAGTCGAGAAAGAGTTTTACAATCGCGCCGTGAGTCTTTGGGGCCAAAGCCTGAATGTCAGCGAGATTTTGCTCGTCCATCGCAAGAATGTAATCAAAGCGCGCAAAATCTTCTGCACAAAATTGGCGAGCGCGCAGCGCACTCATATCAAAACCGCGCCGGGCCGCCGCAACACTTGCTCGCTTGTCAGGAGAATGACCAATATGCCAATCTCCGGTTCCCGCCGAATCAACTTCAATGTCGTTTTGCAAACCTTCATTTTTCACCAGGGCTTCAAACACGGCATGGGCTGTCGGCGAGCGACAAATATTACCCAAACAAACAAAGAGAACGCGAGTCACGCCGGCACTCCGGTAGCGAAATGTGCACGCACGACCTCGAGATCTTCAGCTGTATCAACTCCCGAGGGAATATTCGCTGTCGCGTAATCTACGTGTATACGGACACCCTGCTCCAACGCGCGCAGCTGTTCGAGTTTTTCGACGCTCTCCAGAATACCCGGAGGCCAGCACACAAAATCATTGAGCAAGCTGACGCGATAAGCGTAGATACCGATGTGGCGCAAATACGGAACCTTGTCTGGCAGCAGGTCATGACTTCGGGCTAGCTCATCGCGGGCCCAGGGCATGGGCGCGCGACTGAAATACATCGCGTAGCCCTGCCCGTCCAACACAATTTTTACGGCATTGGGGTTAAATAAGGTCTCAATCTCAGTAATGCGCTCGGCCAACGTTGCCATACCCGCTTCCGGTCGCGCCTGCAAATTCGCCGCAACCTGATTAATGACACTCGGGGGAATTAGCGGTTCGTCACCTTGTACATTCACAACAACGGCATCGTTAGGGATTGCCAGAATAGCGCTAACTTCCTGCAATCTGTCTGTACCGGACTGGTGCGCCGGGCTGGTCATACACACCTCCGCCCCGAAATGCCTGCAGGCATCGAACACGGTCTCGGTGTCAGTTGCGATAACAACTCGCTGGGCATCGCTCTCGCAGGCCCGCTCCCATACATGCTGAATCATCGGCTTACCAGCGATATCCAGCAGGGGCTTTCCCGGCAGGCGCATTGATGCAAATCGCGCCGGAATTATCACGGTAAACGACATCAGCGATCTTCCTCGTTCAATTTTTTGAGTTTGCTTTCCAGGGCGGTAAAAAAGGCAGCCGGTAGTGCTGCTGTCACCGGCAAATACCAGTGATGCGCCTCGGCAAAGCCGGCACATTTTACCGCGTCTTTCTCTGTCATGATCACCGGCAGGCCGTCATTAAATTCCAGATCATCTGCCGTGAAGGCATGGTGATCAGCAAAACTGTGAGTCACTGGCCGCAATCCCTGTTCTATTAGGGTGGTGAAAAATCTGCGCGGATTACCAATCCCGGCTATCGCGTGAACCGCCGTTGGCAGATCCGCAAGGGCCATCTTCTCGCCCGTCTTTAAATTGACCAGCCGCCTGGGCTCTAACAGCATCGTGTAGGCACTGCGGCCAAAGGATTGCTCTGACTCACCGTTTACAACAAGCACGTCTGCGGTGTTTAAGCGCCAGGTCGGTTCGCGCAGCGGCCCAACAGGAAGACAATGGCCGTTGCCTAAACCACGCGCACCATCAATCACCACAATTTCCAAATCCCGCTGCAATGCGTAATGCTGCAAGCCATCGTCGCTAACAATAATGTTGCAGCCAAAATCACTTTCCAGCATAGCCACACCCGCAACGCGGTCAGGACTGACAACAACCGGGCTACGAGCCTCGCGCGCAATCAGCAAGGGCTCATCGCCGACCTCGTTGGGGGAGCTGGAAAGGGTTACCGGACATGGGTATTGGGCAGCCTGGCCACCGTAACCACGACTCACTACTCCGGGCTTGTAACCCTGCGCTTGCAACCAGCGCACGACCGCAATAACGAGCGGCGTTTTGCCGGTTCCGCCAACACTGATATTGCCCACAACGATGATGGGAGTAAGCTGCGGAATCGCACGCTTTTGCTGCCAAAGCTTATTCGCGGCGGCCAGCAAACGGTATACACCTTCCAATGGCCACGCTAAATACAATGCGCCAGGATGGCTGCGATACCAAGCACCTTCAATATGCTTACGTAGAGGCATGGGTCCCTATTTCGCTCTCGGTTCACTCGTGGTCAGGCTCAGGGCGCTGAATCCCAATTGGGCAGCCGCATCCATAGCGGTAATAACAGCCTGATGGGATGCCTTGGCATCAGCTGTAATGACAACCGGCAATGAAGTATCACCGGCCGACACTTGTGTTATTGCGGCCATCAAGCCTTTGAGATCGGGATTGACCACCGAAGCACCGTTCACCGAATACTGCCCCTGTGCATCGACGACTACTTCCAAGGGCAAATTCTCCTGGGGTGCGGGGTCGCCGCTGGCTTCCGGCAATTCTAGCGACAAGCGATTTTCTTTCGTAAAGGTCGTCGACACCATAAAGAATATAAGCAGCAAAAAAACAACGTCGATTAATGGCGTTAGATTAACCGACACTTCTTCCAGCTTTTGGCGCCGGAAATTCACGACTTCGCCGCCTTGTTGTTTTGGGCCAGATGCATATGGTTGACCAATTTAATGGTCTCCTGCTCCAGCTGCACCACGATGCTGTCGACGCGCCGTACGTAGTAGCGGTGCATCATCAGCGCAGGTATGGCAATGCTAAGACCCGAAGCAGTTGTTATCAGCGCTTCGGAGATGCCGCCCGCCAAGACACCGGCATTGCCGGTTCCTTCCAGCATAATTTCCGAGAACACCCGAATCATGCCGATTACCGTGCCCAACAAGCCAAGCAAAGGTGTAATTGCCGCAATAGTACCCAGTGCATTGAGGTACCTTTCGAGTCGATGCACCACATGAGAGGCAGCATCTTCAATACTCTCCTTCATGATATCGCGACCGTGCCGGGCGTTCGCCAAGCCTGCCGCCAAAATCTCTCCCAGCGGAGATGACTGCCGCAAACGACGCAGCTTTTCGCCATCGAGCTGCTGGTTTTTTAACCATTCTGACACTTGCGGGAAGGTATTGGGGGGCGCAATTTTATTGGGGTTTAGTTCAATCCAGCGTTCAATACAAATTGCCAGCGCCGCTGCGGAACACAAGAGAATCGGCAGCATGATCCAGCCGCCTGCTTTTACCAACTCAAACACGGTACAACCTCTTATTCTGATTTCTTCGCATTATACGTACTATCGCCTTTGAAGCGACATCCGCAAAGCTTATTCACCGGCTGTATTCCAGTAAAAACGGTATTGTTCACGAAAGTGTTCGACATTTTTAATGCCCTCGGGCCCAAGCCGCACAGTCACCATGCCACTCCTTGAAGTCTCGGCCAGACTAGCTCCGTAGTCACGGTAGCGATTCATCACTTCCGGCGCGGGGTGTCCATAGTGATGTTTGTACCCGGCAGAAAAAACCACCAACTCCGGCTGCAGTTTGGATACAAAAGCGCGTGAGGAAGAGGTCTTACTGCCATGGTGCGGGGCAAGCAGAAGGGATATGTTTTCAGGCAGAGTTTCGACCAGTGCTCGTTCGACTTGAGATTCGATATCACCCGGTAACAAGGCGCGACCCTCGCCCGACTGGATAAGTAGTACGCAAGAACCGTTATTCCCACTGCTGCCAGCCCCGGCATGAGGGCTTAAAATGGCGAACTCCACATCATCCCAGTGCCATTTCTGCCCCGCTAAGCAAGGTTTGCCACCCGTGAGATCAGCGCCGGCAATAAAGTCCGCAACGGGTATTTCATCAAGTAAACGCCGATAGGCACCGGCATGATCGCTATCGCCGTGACTGATTATGAGCCGGTCGAGAGCCTTTATCTTGCTCTGCCGCAGAACCGGCAAGAGAGCAGCTTCGACCATGTTGAAGCTTTCGCTATAGCGCGGGCCCACATCGTAGACGAGGGTGTGATGCCGGGTTTGCACAATAAGGGACAGGCCTTGACCGACATCCAGCACGCGGACGAGGAACTCACCCTTTGGCACGGGATAGTCAGCTTTTGTGAGCAGTGGCAGCAAGCAAACTATCGCGAGATAGCGAGCGGGAAAGGCCTTTGGCAAGAGCATTATTAAGGCAAATAAAACGAGCGCTAATAGCTCTACAAGGCCGGGATAATGCTGGAACAGGAATGCGTCCCCGTAACGTCCCAACCACTGTAGCAGGCTCATAAACCCTTCCAGCAAGGCATTTGCAAGAGTCCAGATTGGCGCGGCCAGCTCGCCTGAAAGAGCTTCCAGCGCCAAGGCCAGCAACACCAAAGGCACAATCAGTAAACTGAACAGGGGCACGGCAAGCAAGTTCACAGGAAAGGCCAGCAAAGATACCTGCTGGAAAAACATCAGTCCAAAGGGCGCCAGACCGAGTAGCAGAACCCATTGGGCTCTCAGTAGAGAACGCCATCGCTGTTCCCGCTCAATCACGGCCAGCAGAATCGCTACCGCCGCAAAAGACAAGCAAAAACCCGCTTGCAGGGTGGCCATAGGGTTGAACAGAAGCACAAGCAGCATCGCACAACACCAACCTTGCCAGCGGCCGATATGCCGGGACAGCAACACCGCAATCACGACCACACAGACCATAATGAAGGCGCGCTGGGTTGGTATTGAAAATCCCGCCAGCCACGCATAAAGTGCCGCAAACGAAAGTGCCAGCACCGGCGGCAAAACCAATGGAATATGCAATGCCTGCAGGCTCGTTAAAACTCGCCCTAACAACCAGCCGATACCCGCAGCTATACCAATGTGCAGGCCCGAAATTGCCATCAGATGCGAGGTTCCGCTCACGCGAAACAGCTCCCATTGCTGATCATTTAATCCCGAACGTTCGCCGGCGGCCAATGCCAGCAATACGCCGCTCTGGCTATAATGGCTTAGGCTTTCGCCTATTTGTCCGACAAAACCGGCGCGCAATCCAGACAAATCACGGGCGCGGCCAATCGCGCTCGCCTGTCTGACATAGCCGGTCGCGTGAAAACCCTGCCCTACCAACCAGGCTGCATAATCAAAGGCACCGGGGTTGGCAAAACTGCGGGGGCGTTTGAGCCTTACCGTAAAGGCCCAGCGCTGACCGTAGGCCGGCAAGGGTAAGGATTGGAGCTCAGCCCCTTGCAGGGATGATTGGAGGGCTTGTTCCGGCGGTCTTACGGGAGTCTGTGTTGGCGTATAGGACAGTCGTAGCTTATTCGCGCCGATCAGCCCGGGCAGCTGCGCATCCTCACCGACCAACCAAGCGTCCACCTTAAAGTCGAAGCGATAGGTACCCCCGCGGTGGGGGCTGAAGTCAGGACTCGAAACGATGCGACCCTCAACATCGATATCCAGCCCTTCGAGTTGCGGCGACAATAGGCGCTGCTGCAGCCAATAGCCCTGCAATGCACCGTAGCCAATACCAATAAGAAAACATAGGGAGAGCGCACTAATGCGGGGAAAGCGCCGCCTTAAGGGCAGCATAATCATGGCGCTGCCAATTACAGCGAAGGGACTTGGCAGCATGGGTAACCAAGCCACGCAAGCAATCCCCAGCGCGAGGGCAATCATCCTTGATGCCATAGCCACTCCTGTCAGTGGAGCTAGTTCCTGATACACTGCACAGTATCGTCGCAGCTTTGATTCTAAACAAACAGCTTAGCTGCTGCCTTTCATCGACTTACACGTAGATTAGCGTAGATGCCCCGCAAGATTTTTCAGCGTTTCATGCCCCACCCCGATAAGGTGCGAAAACATCCGTCGCTGAAATGGTTGGGCCCCCTTGTGAATCAACCTAACCTTTGGCACCTGAATCGACGCTCGGTCACTCTGGCATTTTTTATCGGCATATTTACTGCTTTTGTACCGCTGCCCGGGCAAATGGTTATTGCGGGTTTCGCAGCGGTACTGGTCAGCGCCAACCTTCCGCTTTCCGTCACACTGGTTTGGATTACCAACCCGGTAACGATGCCAGCTTTTTTCTACCTTGCCTATAAACTGGGTGCCGTAATACTCGACATCAAACCCATGCCCTTCTCCTTCGAACTGAGCTGGTATTGGATCCAATCTGAGCTAGCGCTGAAGTGGAAACCCTTTATATTGGGTTGCGTAACGCTCGGATTGTTTTTTGGCCTATTGGCTGCGAGCACCATCCATATTCTTTGGCGATTCCATATCATTCACCGATGGCGAAAGCGCAAAGTGGCTCGACTCAATCGTTCGCCTAACGATAACTGAGCACTTCAGCCGGCTGCACTTTCGATGCTCGCCACGCCGGGTACAGCGTCGCAATCAAGCAAATAAAATATGAAGTCCCGCATACCGCCATCACGTCAGGCCAACGCAGGTCAGAGGGCAAGTAGCTAATCGGGTAAACATCACTGTGCAAAAACTGTATTCCCAGGATCGATTCCAAAACAGCAACGAGATCCGTAATAAAAATAGCCAATACCGCACCTAGCGCACCGCCCATCGCTACACCGATGGCACCTATGACCGCCCCATACAGAACAAAACTGTAAATAATCTGTGACGGCGCTGCGCCCAGACTTCGCAGTATCGCTATGTCCGACTCCTTTTCGTGCACCACCATAACCAGCGTAGAAACGATATTAAATACTGCTACCGCAACCACCGCCAGCAACATAATCACCACCAGCTTTCTGGACATTTGAATAGCCTGATAGAGGTTTCCCAGCTGGCTGGTCCAGTCATTAAACTGGTATTGATAACCGAGAGTATTGCGCAGCTCCCAGGCAACCTGACGCGCAGCAAAGACGTCGTTCAAGGACAAGCGCAGGCCGATGGCCGTTGGCTGGGCACTGAGGGATTTGGCGGCGTACAAATCCATCAACACCAAACGCTGATCGACTTCAGTACCCGAATGCAAAACCTGCACGAGCTCCGCCCGGCGGAAACGCACCGAATCTGAACTTTGCGGAGCGGCCGGTAGCAACAGGTTAAGTCGATCACCCTCCTCTACCTTGAGTGAGGCCGCCAGACCGCTGCCAAGAATAACCGGCAGGTATTCACTCTCCGGCGAATTCAGTCGACCCAAGTCAACAAAGCCCTGCAGGCCCGAAACCCGCGCCTCGTGCTCGGCTGATACGCCGTAGACCAGCGCGGGTTCCAAACTGCGGCCCTTCACCAACATGGCCTGCAATTCAATAAAGGGCGATACGGCGGCCACACCCGCGTGTTCCTCTGCTGCGCGTGCCATTGCTGCCCAATCCTCGTCTGCAGACCAGGGCATAATCGTGACATGCGGGACCAGCGAAAGAATGCGCTCGCGCATCTCGCGGTCAAAACCGTTCATCACGGATAAAACAACGATGAGCAGCGCGACACCGAGCACCAAACCCGCCATCGACAGGCGCGATAAGAATGCCAGCAGGTGGTCGCTGTATCTGTCGAGGCTGTAGCGCAAGCCAACAAAATGCCACACCTTAGCGGGCCCCTCCGGATTGCAAGCTGAGCAAACCGTGATCGATGGCATATATTGTTCGCATCCGGGCAGCCAATACCTGGTCGTGGGTAACAATGACAAAACTGGTCTGGCTGCCGGCATTCAGTTCCAGCAACATGTCTTGAATGGATTCGGCATTGTCGGCGTCCAAATTGCCGGTTGGTTCGTCCATTAAGACGCAGGCCGGCTCGGCGACCAATGCACGTGCAATTGCAACGCGTTGGCGCTCGCCACCCGAGAGTTCCGAAGGTCTATGCTTGACGCGCTTGCTCAAGCCCACCTGCTCCAGGAGCACTGCGGCACGCTCAAGCGCCTGCTTTTTCTTTTCACCGCGAATAATCAGTGGCATGGCGGCGTTTTCGATGGCACTGAATTCCGGCAGAAGGTGGTGAAACTGATACACAAAACCGAGTGAGCGGTTGCGCAAGGACGAGCGCTGTTTTTCGCTCACGCGGGCTATCGCCTCCCCCATCACCAGAACCTCACCAGAGCTCGGCGCATCCAGGCCGCCAAGAAGCTGCAGCAAAGTCGTTTTGCCGGAGCCCGACTGGCCGACAATGGCAATGAGTTCACCGCGACCAATTTCCAAATCTATACCGTTAAGCACGTGTACGGTCTCCGGCCCCTGGCGGAACTCTTTGTGCAATCGTCGGCAGGACAATACGTTTTCAGTCGACATTCAATCTCTCACTCATAACGCAGGGCTTCGGCGGGCTGGATACGTGAGGCTTGCCACGCCGGATAGAGCGTAGCAAGCAAACTCAAGACCAACGCCGAGCCAACAATCCAGAAAAAATCGGACCATTGGAACACCGAAGGTATGCGGCTAATAAAATAGACTTCCGGATTAAATACTTTGGCACCCAGCAGGTTTTCCAGCATGGCGACTATCTCGGTAACATTATTCGCCAGGGGCACGCCAAGCAGAGCGCCGAGCCCAACGCCCAAAACCGCCGTCAGCAAACCATAACAGATAAATATGGTGACAATGGCTGAAGGCGTTGCGCCCATTGTGCGCAGCACAGCGATTGCAGCGCGACGCTGTGACACAGCCATGGTCAAAATGGAAATGATATTAAAAGCAGCAATTACTACGATGAAAAAAAGCAGCAGACGAATCATGCGCTTTTCCATCTTTACCGCCTGAAACAAACTCCCCTGCGTATCAGCCCAGGACAGGGTTTTACTGCCCTCGGGCAAGTTTTCCGCCAGCTCCCGTAGCAAGCGCGGAGCTGCAAACAAATCATCAAATTCGAGTCGCAGGCCGTTAACCGCAGATCCTAAACGCAAGAGACGCTGGCCGTCGCCCAAATGGATAAATGCGGTATTACCGTCAATATCGGCACCGGCCTTGAACAGGCCGACCACCTCAAACACTTTTTCCCGGGGAAATACGCCCAGTGGCGTTACCGTGACCGTTGGCAGTACAAGGTTTACCGAGTCACCTACCGAAACGCGCAGATGCCGCGCGAGAATATCGCCCAGCACAATCTCGTATTTGGCTTCATCGAGATTACGACCTTCAATAATCTGCCTGTGAATGCCCGACACCTTTTGCTCTAACAGCGGATCAATCGCGTAGAGCTGAATTCCGCGCAGACGATCGCCACGCATGATCATGGCGGCGGTACCAACGTAGGGTGACACCGCTACGACACTCGGGTGCGAGGAAATATCGCCGGCAAGGGATTCCCAGTGATTCAGGCGGCGTTCCGGACCGTCGATAAAGCCGTGCGGCACCAGCGACAATACCCGGCCGCGCAGTTCGGCTTCGAAGCCGTTCATCACCGACATCACAACAACCAGAGAGGTTACGCCGACCGCCATGCCCAGCAAGGAAATCCACGACACCAACGACAGGAAGCGGTCGCGACGGCGGCTGACAAAATAACGCAGGCCTATTTTCAAGGGGTAGAGAGCGGGCATGAGTTTGGCTTAGCAATCCTGTTCTGCGACGTAAAAAGTGTCGTATAGTGAAGGCAGACTAATGAGTCGGATTATGCCTTTCGTATTATCAAAAAGCGCTATTATCCAAAAGAAGGATTATCCGAGGATAGTTCCCAATTTGAGCAAGCATCATACGCGAAGACGCCGGACAGCTGAACCACGCGAGTCCCGTCAGAATTACCTTTATTGCTAAGGCCAGCGAGGCAGATATGCTGTTAATACTCCATCCCGACATCGATAAGCAATCCGAGGGCTACCGCGAAACGCTGAAATTTCTTCAGGCTCTGCCCGGTGTCAGCGTGAAAGAACACGTTGTACAAGGACAACAGCAGTGCCTCACCGAGCTCTATTTAGTCGGCGAAACCAAGGCTTTGAACCGGGAGGAAATGGAGGCGCTACCCGCGGTAGAGCGTGTCATCCGGATTTCCCAGGAATATCGTATCCTCGGCCGACACCACGATGACCAGCGCGTTAGTGGCTTTGACTATCAGGGTTTGCGTTTTGACCAGGAAACACTCCATGTGTTTGCCGGGCTGTGTGCAGTCGATAACCCTAAGCACGTCGAAATCATGATGAAGGCCTTGCAGGCGCAGGGTCAGCGCTGCACCCGCATGGGTGCCTATAAGCCCCGGACCAATCCCTATGCCTTTCAGGGTCACGGCAAGGGCTGCCTTCCCTACGTATTCGAACTCGCTGGCAAGTACGACATCGCCGCCATCGCGATGGAGGTGACCCACGAATCCCACATTGAAGAGATTGATACCTGCCTGGAGAAGTGCGGACGCCCTACCGGTGTTATTTTGCAAATTGGCACTCGCAACACCCAGAATTTTGAATTGCTTAAAGCCATTGGCCGCCAGCAGCGCTACCCTGCCCTGCTTAAACGCGGTTTCGGCATTACACTGAACGAGTCGCTCAATGCTGCCGAATACCTGGCCAGTGAAGGCAATACCCAGGTCATTTTCTGCCTGCGCGGCATGAAAAGTGATTTTGGCAGCCCCCACCGCAACATGGTGGATTTTGCACAAATACCGGCGGTAAAACGTCTAACCCGCATGCCGGTTTGCATCGACCCCCCACATTCCGTGGGAAGCCGCGAACACAGCCCCGATCAGGTGATGGATTTAGTTCACGTGACCGCCCAAGGCGTTATCGCTGGCGCCAATATGGTTCTGGTGGACTTTCATCCCAATCCCACCAAAGCCCTGGTCGATGGACCACAGGCTATGCTGCTGGATGAATTGCCGAAATATCTCGAAGATATAGCCATCAGCCGCCAAGCTTATGAAAAACGAAGAGCGTTATGGCAATAAACACTATGCCGGCCCGACGACTTATATGCTGCTTGGCTGGCCTGCTGACGGCAGCGGTGGCGACTGCGAGTAGTACGACGGTTAGCGCCGGTGACAAACAAGAGCGCTCTTATGAGCAAATATTTCTTGAGCTGGAACCCCTGTCGGAACACACCCGCCGACGCCGGATCAGCACCCTGGATTCAGCGGACAAAGGAGCTCCGGCGCTCGAGTCACCGGTAGAGCTGTCGGTGTTCACCCGCCTGCGCCGCAACAAAAGCACCGGCCGTCACGCTTACAGCAATGCAACACTGGTTGCGGGCGGCAACTGCTACTGGGTAGCCTCCGCCGCCGGCCACAGTGTTCTCGATCATCGCTTTAGCCGCTTGGCAAATCGCGGCGACATTGCTGTGATGCTACCCGATGGTAGCTGGGCAAATCCCGTTGAAATTACCGGAAGCAAAGCACTCGACTGGAATAGTGAGGAAGTTGACGACTGGGCTTTGCTCGTCTTGCGGGCGCCGCGCTGCGCTTTTGATGACAGTCAACAATTTTCACAAGCCTTGCCACACATCAAATCACCGGCCCTCAATCAAGCCGAACTGGATAATTGCGCCGATAACGTGCAGATGTTGTGCTACCACTTCGACCAGGATATGACAGAAGGTCAGCGCATGCTGGAGCGCAATTGCCAAATGCGTCATCGCAGCGACGAGGGCCTTCACGGCAGTACCGGCTATATCAGTTGCAAAGTCGATGCGGGGGTTTCGGGCTGCTCGCCGGTTTGTGTACAGAATGGAAACTGGCTCAATCTGGGCGTATTTTCGAAGGGTTTACAGCGACACCGCAGCGACACTCATCCCCAGCAGGTTGGCGCATTCAGAATTATAGACGGCGAGTTCGCAGATGCCTTATCTGCGCTCAAACGGAAATACGGTATCGAATAGTGGCGTGACGGTTTCGCTAGCGGGGAAAGGCTTTAGCGCGCTTCGTAAAAATTGCTCTTGCCGGCTGCCGACTTGTTTACACGCCCGGTTTCTTCCTCGCACTTATTGGGATCATTACCGCAGAGCTCGCAGACGTAATCGGGTGTACCCAACGCGGCACCAACACCCCCGCAGGAGCCCTTAAGAGGCTTACGGCCGAAAATCACACCGACCGCCATAATGCTGATAATAAACAGCATCACGAAGAAACTTACGAGTAGCATTTGCATACGATCACCTCAATCACACTGTACGCCCGATTCATGTTTATTCAAGGTAGGGAGCAAAGCTGCTGCTATAGGACGATTTAAAGCCCGCGTCGGTCTTTTCTATTAGATAGACCGCAATACCGTGAGTTTCCGCCAAGGGCAAGGCTTTTTCTGCACCCAGCACCAGTAGCCCCGTCGCCAAGGCGTCCGCATAGGCCGCAGTCTCCGCAACCACCGTGGCCGAAGCCGTGGTATGAGTGATTGGATAGCCCGTTTTCGGATTGATGGTATGGGAGTAGCGTTTACCGTCTTTTTCGAAGTAGTTGCGGTAGTCACCGGAGGTTGCCAAACCAACTCCACTGACGCGAATTGCCTCGGCTACACCGGCACTTAACAGTCCAGCCGGTTTTTCGATCCCGACACGCCAGGCGTCGCCGCGCGGGCTTTTGCCGGCAGCCCGAATCTCGCCACCGATTTCTACCAGGTAATCCGTAATGCCTTGTCGCTCAAGCCACTGCGCAAGCATATCGACACCGTAACCTTTGGCGACACTCGAGAGGTCGATGCGAAGCGGCTTGCGCAATTTCACCTTCGGCTCGGTAAAATCCAGCTCGAGGTGCTGAAAGCCCACCTCCTCAAGTGCAGCCTCTATGGCTGAGGCGGCCGGAATTGTCTGCTCGCGCTTCTCGACTCCGAAACCCCACAATTCGACAAGGGGCGACACCGTTACATCGAATGCACCACCGGTAATCCAGCTGACTTCCATACTGATGAGCAGGATGTCCGACAAGACCTGACTGATGTCTACCGACTCGTCCAGAGGAAAAGCCGACAGCCGGTTTACGTCTGAATCGGGGATGTAGGTCGAGGTGATTTGCGAAAAGGCAGCCAGCAAGGCATCTACGCCTTTCGCCCCCTGCTCGCGGTCGAAACCCTTCGGCGGTAAGGCACTGATATGGTACTGGGTTCCCATCGTCGCGCCGCTGATCTGCCACAGTCTTGGCTCGCCACCGCAGGATGCCACAACAAAAAAGAGCAGCCCGAGAGCTGCTCCTTTTAGTAAACGCACAAACGCTTTATCCACCGAAGTCATCCAGGAGAATGTTGTCTTTCTCTACACCCAAATCTTCCAGCATCTTGATACAGGCAGCGTTCATCATTGGCGGCCCACACATGTAGAACTCGCAGTCTTCCGGCGCGGGATGATCCTTCAGGTAATTGTTATACAAAACCTGATGGATAAAGCCGGTCAAACCGGTCCAGTTATCTTCCGGAAGTGGATCGGACAAGGCCAAGTGCCACTTGAAATTGTCGTTCTCGGCGGCCAGCTTGTCGAACTCTTCCACGTAAAAGGCTTCACGCATTGAGCGCGCACCATACCAGAAAGAGATCTTGCGCTTACTGCTCAAGCGCTTAAGCTGATCAAAGATGTGCGAGCGCATTGGCGCCATACCGGCACCACCGCCCACAAAGACCATTTCGGCATCCGTATCCTTGGCAAAGAATTCACCAAAGGGACCGTAGACCTTAACCTTGTCGCCCGGTTTCAGGTTAAATACCCAGGAAGACATAATGCCCGGCGGAACCGTCAGATCGCTTGGGTGCGGCGTGGCACAACGGATATTGAATTTAACAATACCACGCTCTTCCGGATAGTTTGCCATCGAGTAGGCACGTATCACCGGTTCTGTGACTTTGGATTCCAAATTCAGGAAACCAAACTTCTGCCAGTCACCGATGTACTCTTCGCCGATATCAAAATCAGCGTATTTAACCAAATGTGGTGGACATTCAAGCTGTACGTAGCCGCCGGCTCGGAAGTCGACGTTCTCGCCCTCGGGCAATTTTAACGTGAGTTCCTTAATGAAGGTCGCTACGTTGGGGTTGGACTCAACAGTACATTCCCACTGCTTCACACCGAAGACTTCTTCGGGAATTTCAATTTTCATATCCTGCTTGACCGGAGTCTGGCAAGACAGGCGCCATCCATCGCGTGCTTCGCGTGGCGTAAAATGCGCTTCTTCGGTAGGCAGCAAAGAACCGCCGCCCTCTTTCACAATGCATTTACACTGGGCGCAGCTACCGCCGCCGCCACAAGCTGATGCCAAAAACAACTCATTGTTTGCCAGCGTGCTGAGCAACTTGTCGCCCGCTGCCACGGTGATTGTCTTTTCACCGTTAATTTCGATACTCACATTGCCGGAGCTAACCAGCCGCGAGCGCGCAATCAAAATCACTGCTACCAGTGACAGCACGATGCCTGTGAACATGCTGACGCCGAGAACGATTACCGTATTCATACTTCTCCCTCTCGGTTACAGATCGATGCCGCCAAAGGACATGAAGCCCAATGACATAAGGCCAACGGTGATGAAAGTAATACCCAGACCGCGCAGGCCTTCAGGCACATCGCTGTACTTAAGCTTCTCGCGAATACCGGCCAGCGCAACAATTGCCAGCGCCCAACCAGTGCCGGCACCCGCACCATAAACGACTGACTCGGCGAAATTGTAATCGCGCTCAACCATAAACAGGGAGGCACCCATGATGGCGCAGTTAACGGTAATCAGGGGCAGGAACACCCCCAGCGCGTTGTACAACACGGGCACGTACTTATCCAAAAACATTTCCATGATTTGAACAATGGCCGCGATAACACCGATATAGCTAAGCAAGCCCAAAAAGCTCAAATCAATATTTTCGGCACCTTCAATCCCTGTCCAAGCCAGCGCACCGTCTGCGAGCAAGTTGGTATAGATCAGGTTGTTAACCGGCACGGTGATGGTCAATACCACGATAACAGCAACACCCAAGCCGATGGCAGCCGAAATCTTTTTCGAAATAGCCAGAAAAGTACACATGCCCAAAAAGAATGCCAGGGCCATGTTCTCGATAAATACAGCGCGAACAAAGAGGCTCACATAATACTCCATTACACAGCCTCCTGAGCGCGAGTGTTAGAACATATCTTGAACTCTGCCGCTTCAACCTGGTCAGTTTTGTATGCGCGCAAGCCCCAGATGAAAAATCCAATCAGGAAGAATGCACTGGGTGGCAACAGGAGCAGGCCATTGGGTATATACCAGCCGCCGTCGTTCGCCAGTTGCAGAATTTGAATGCCGAACAGGCTGCCGGAACCAAAGAGCTCGCGAATCACGGCAACAAAAAGCAGTACTATGCTGTAGCCGAGACCGTTACCGATACCGTCGACAAAGCTTGCTACCGGGCCATTTTTCATGGCAAAACCTTCGGCGCGCCCCATGACGATACAGTTTGTGATGATCAAGCCGACAAACACCGACAACTGCTTGCTGATCGTAAAAAAGTAAGCTTTGAGTACCTGATCAACCACGATGACCAGCGAGGCAATAATAACCATCTGCACGATGATTCGAATGCTGCTGGGGATATGCTTGCGAATGGCCGAGACCGCAAAGCTCGAACAAGCTGTTACGGCAATAACCGAAACACACATAACCAGCGTAACATTTAGGCTAGAGGTAACCGCCAGTGCACTACAAATACCGAGTATCTGCAGTGCAATCGGGTTATCTTTGAGTATGGGCCCTGTAAGGGTATCTCTCATCGACACGATTACGCCTCCCCTGATTTAAGGTTGGTCAGACATTGTTTGTATCCCATTTCACCCATCCAGAACTTCAACAAATTAGTCACGCCGTTGCTGGTCAGAGTCGCTCCGGACAATCCGTCGATCTGATGCTCTGCGCCGGCTTTATTGGTATCAACCGAGCCTTTCACCACTTCAATCGCTACGGCGCCCTGAGCATAAACTTCTTTGCCCAGCCATTGCGCTTTCCATTTAGGATTGTCGACTTCGCCGCCCAAGCCCGGTGTTTCACCGTGATCGTAGAAGCCAAAGCCTGCAACCGTATTCAAGTCAGATTCGAGCGCGAGGAAACCGTAAAGCGTAGACCAGAGGCCGTAACCGTGGACTGGCAGAATTAATTTATCGAGCTTGCCATCAGTTTCCACCAAATACACGATCGCATAATTCTCACGACGTGAAATATTGGCAAGATCATCCGCGTCACTCAGATTGATCGAGGTTTTCGGGTTTTTAGCAATCTTACGCTGCTCAAAATTCGCTACGCCAGGCTCCGTGGTATAGCGCCCGGCATCAAGATCAACGATTTTTGCCGTAATTTTAGAAGCAAATTCTTCTTCAATTTCCGCAGCACTTTGACCGGGCTCCAACATGCCTGCGGCCGCCAGAATATTGCTTTTGCGATCGAGCGCCTTGTTCTTGATCTGGGCAGGCTTTAACAGCACCGCAGCACCGGATACCACCAGAGAGCAGACGATACAGAGCGCAACAGCAACCAGCAGCGTTTTCTTAATTGAGTCGTTACTAGCCACGTGCAAGCCTCCGTTTAATATTCGCTTCAACAACAAAATGATCGATCAAGGGAGCGAACAAGTTGGCAAACAGGATCGCCAGCATCATGCCTTCCGGGAAGGCCGGATTAACTACGCGAATCAGAACCGCCATCACGCCAACCAAAATACCAAAGATCCATTTACCGGTATTGGTCATCGCAGCCGAGACAGGGTCGGTCGCCATGAAGATCATGCCGAAGGCAAAGCCACCGAGAACCAGGTGCCAATGCCACGGCAGTGTGAACATCGGGTTTGTTGAATCAAAGCTATTAAACAGGGTCGACAGCGTAATCATGCCAATCAGGACACCGGCAACAATTCGCCATGAAGCAATGCGCGTCCACAGCAGTGCGCCGCCGCCGATCAGAATAGCCAGCGTGGATGTTTCACCAATGGACCCGGGGACTACACCAATAAAAGCGTCCCACCAGCTCATGCTCTCGCTTAAGGCAGCAAAACCGTCGCTGGCCGCAATCGACAAGGCGGTCGCACCCGTAAAACCATCCAGTGCAGTCCAAACCGCGTCACCACTCATGCTCGCCGGATAGGCGAAAAACAAAAATGCACGACCGGTAAGCGCCGGGTTCAGGAAGTTCTTGCCGGTACCGCCAAAAACTTCCTTGCCAATCACAACACCGAAACTGATACCCATGGCTACCATCCACAAAGGAATGCTAGGCGGACAGGTGAGCGCGAAAAGAATGGAAGTAACAAAAAAGCCTTCGTTAACTTCGTGACCGCGTTTCATGGCGAACAGGACTTCCCAGAAGCCCCCCACCACAAAGGTTACGAAGTAAATTG
>JBFJTG010000046.1:0-21459 GCA_041625575.1 Litorivivens sp. | reverse complement strand
GTGCTGCAGAGCTGTACAAAGTGATTGACGAAGAGGGCAACGTCACCTTTAGCCAGTTTCCGCCAAGTAAGGCCGAGGGCGAGGTTGAGAATGTAAAGCTGGAAGGCGTCAATGACGCCATGACGGCAATTTCAAAAACAGGTCATATTGAATATTGCGGTGATATCGAATTACCCAACAAGGAATATTATCAATCTTACGATCACCCCTCGGATCGCTTTCTGCGCAATGTTGGCAACAAGCGCAAATCCTGGCAGCGACAACTCGAACGGGCGGAAAAACAGGTCGACGACTCGAATCGCCGCAAGAATATGCGCAACAACAGCGGCTACAACAACTACTATCGCAATAAAAGCTATCAATCCCAGCAAGATGTCGCCCACTACGAGCGACAGGAAGCGCAGTTATCGCAAATAAGGGATCTACGCTGCGCTATAAACTGGGCCGACCAACGCAATTCGGATATGGAACAGTTCCGCGAACAGAACCATACCGAGCTCAAACGGCTGGAAGTTGTTCAGCAGAATCTGCTAAACAAGATGCATCGCGATTGCGGCAACGAACCTTTGCTTGACCCCTCAAACCAGGGGGCGACGATGCGTAGGGATCAGTGGAGCGAGTGTAGCAAACAGTACCAACGCGATTTACGCGAGGTCTCAAGGCAACTACAAAAAGTATCACAAAAGATTGGAGCGACTCTTCCTTAAAGGCCGGACACACTAGCGACAGCGCAACGGCAAAAGCGCTACGTCAATATCCGTGCGATTCTCACCCTGCGCCTCCATCCCCTCGGCTACCGTATCGTAACCACAGACCCAGGATATGGGGCTGGCTGGCGAACCCTCTACAATGATTGGTCTTATACTGAGCACTTTACCTGAATGGGATTCCGGGAATTTGCGGCCAAACTGCAGATGCATTGCCCCGTGCTCCACGTCGACACGCTGAAGATAGCTGCCAATAAGTTTTTCCGGCTTAGGCATGCCGGCCGCCTTGTTGTTTTTTGGAAACTCGCCACTGGCAAGGTAGTAAGCCTCCAAGTTGTCCTTGTAGCGCTCAACTAATTCAACACTTTCCAGCACCTGTTGCTGCAGATGGCGATTGGTATTGGAGGGCATCATCAACGTCGCCAGAATCGCAATGACCGCGAGCACCACCATCATTTCAATCAGGGTAAAACCGGCTGCCTTGTTGATAGTCATCGCTCAGATCGCGCCTTTTCAGTTTCCCTTAAGGTTGTAGCTTACTACAGCAGAATAATTGCCGCAGTCCGCCTGCGCACTACCACTCAACGTCAGAGGCTCTGCAACAAATGGCCTCCGTCAACCGGCAGCGCTACGCCCGTCATAAATGAGCCTGCATCGCTCGCCAGCAATAACAGGGGGCCGCTCAATTCTTCGAGATTACCTAGGCGTTGCGGCGGAATTTTTTTCAAATAGGCCGCGCCCTTCTCACTCTGGAAAAAGTCGCTATTCATCTCGGTTTCAAAGTAACCGGGACAAAGTGCATTAACGCGAATATTTTTACGCCATAATTCCAGAGCGATTGTTTTCGTCAACTGCACCACACCCGCTTTGGCCGTAGCGTAAAAAGTCTGATCCAAGCCCGGCTGCAATCCCAGTATGGAAGCAACATTCACAATACTGCCCTTGCTGCGCGAGGCCACCATGCGACCAGCTGCCTCTTGGGAAACTCGCCACACCGCCTTGAGATTAGTGTCCATGGTGAAATCCCAGGCCGCTTCATCGCCGTCCAGAAAGCGACTGGGCCTGGCTACGCCCGCGTTATTTATCAATACGCTAACAACGCCAAACGCCTCCTGAGCGGCATCGAACGCCGCCTGCACCGAACCTCCATCGTTAACATCCATCTCCGTCGCCAGTGCCCTGCCACCGGAGCGCTCAATCTCAGCCACCAGCGCCTCCAGCCGATCAACCCGCCGAGCACCCAGCACGACATAAGCGCCTGCGTTTGCCAAGACTTTTGCAAAGTGTGCGCCTAAACCACTCGACGCGCCTGTCACCAAGGCAACCTGCCCGCTTAGGTCAAAACTGCTTGTTCTCGCTACTGTCATTCGCTCACTCACCTCGTTCAACAATGTCCAGACCCAACTCTGCTAGCGGCCTGGCCAAGGCGCCGTAGGCGCTCGCTTTGTCGCTGGAAGCATTGCCATCGAGGGCACGCTTTTGTATGCCCTGCAAAATTGCACTCAAACGGAAGAAGGCGAATGCAATATAAAATGTCCAATTATCGATGCCCGCTATGCCGCGACGCTCGCAATAACGCTGAACATAGTCCCGCTCACTCGGAATACCGAGAGCCTTGCGATCGACATCGCCCAATCCCGGTATGGCAGCGTCACCCGGTATACGCAGTTGCATACACTGGTAGGCGAGGTCCGCATAGGGATGGCCAAGGGTCGACAATTCCCAGTCGAGCAAGGCAAGTACTTGCGTGGAATTATTGTCGAACATCATATTATCGAGGCGAAAGTCGCCGTGATTTATGCATACCAAGCCATCATCGGCGGGTTTGTTTTGTTCAAGCCACTGCATTAGCTTTTCCATCGCAGGGATATGCTCAGTTTCGCTGGCGCGATACTGGGTAGTCCAACGGCCAAGCTGACGTTCAAAGTAGTTACCCGGCTTACCGTAGTCGGCCAGGCCCACCGAAGCCGGATCTACGTTGTGCAGGTCTACTAGCACCTGATTCATCGCGTCGTAAATAGCCGTGCGCTGCGCCGGAGTTTGCTCGGGCAAGGCTGCATTCCAGAAAATTCGGCCCTCGACGAAATTCATGACATAAAACATAGAACCAATAATCGATTCGTCTTCGCACAACACGCGCATGCGCGGCACCGGAACTGGCGTATCCGCTAGCGCGCTCATCACCCGAAATTCACGATCAACAGCATGGGCGGATTTCAAAAGCGTACCCGGCGGTTTACGCCGCAGCACATAGCGCCCACTGCGAGCAGTTAGCAGGTAGGTTGGGTTGGACTGCCCACCGGAAAATTTTTCGGCGCCCGTAAGAGTGCTGAAGCCGTCTATGGCAGAATCAAGATACCTTGATAGTTTGTCTACATCCAAATCAAACTCGTCACTCACGCTTTACCCCTTAGGTCGTTGACTGTTCAGCACTCGCAAAGCGATCAATAATTTTCTTACCCAAAGCCATTTGATGAACCTGATCGGGACCGTCGGCCTGGCGGCACCAACGCGCGTAGTTAAATGCCTCGGCCATAAAGTAATCCTCTGTCAATCCGCCCGCCCCATGCAGTTGCATGCAGCGGTCAATGACATTCTGCACTAGCAGGGGAATAGTCGTCTTGGTGGCGGCAATCATGTCAACCGACGCAGGCACACCTTCCCGATCAATCTTGTCACAGGTTTTGAGTACCAACAGTCTTGCCATTTCAATTTCGGAAAAACTTTTTGAAATATCCTCGCGCACCGATTGATGCTTACTCAGTGGCCGACCAAAAGTAGTTCGCGATACAGCGCGCTGACAGGCCAGCTCCAGCGAGCGCTGGGCCGAACCGATTAAACGCATGCAGTGGTGCATCCTGCCAGGCCCGAGACGGCTTTGCGCAATTTCAAAGCCGCGACCTTCGCCCAGTAAAACGTTGTCTGCAGGCACTCGCACATTATCGAAGCGCAATTCCGCATGGCCAATCGGTGCATCATCATAACCCAGGGTTGTGAGTGGCCTAAGGAAGCTCAAGCCTGCACTGTCTTTGGGCACCAGCACCTGGGTTTGCTGCAAGTGTCGATTCGCATTCTCCGGGTCCGATTTACCCATTACAATCAATATTTTGGTACGCTCATACATTGCGCCCGTGATAAACCATTTGCGACCATTCAAGACCCATTCGTCACCGTCGCGCTCAATGCGGAGCTCTATATTGGTCGCGTCACTGGAAGCCACCTGCGGCTCGGTCATGGCATAGGATGAACTGATTTCTCCGGCCAACAAGGGCTTCAGCCACCGCTCTTTCTGAGCGGCAGTGCCGAAATTCATAAACACTTCCATATTGCCGGTATCCGGTGCATTACAGTTAAACACCTCCGGACTCCAGATCACCCGCCCCATTAATTCGGCCAGCGGAGCGTACTCACTGAAAGTAAAGCCCTCATGATCCGCATACTCCGCATGCGAGGGCGGGATGAATAAATTCCACAATCCCGCCGCCTTCGCCTTGGACTTAAGTTCATCCATCAAAGGCAGTGCAGCAAAGCGATTCGCCGCCTTATGCAGCTGTCCGGCGTATGCGGCTTCGTTCGGGTAAATGTGCTCTTCAAAAAACGCTTTAAGCCTGCCTAACATCGCGAGTGACTTTTCGCTGGCTCCAAAATTCATAATGACTCCCTGTTATCGATCTGATTTCAACGCAAGCATCAAACAAATGGTATGGGCAATTAAGCAGCCTAGTCAGGTGTACGTTATCAGATGGCTGTCTTGGGGCTGCTCGAGATGCGGCACCGCGTTAAAGGTGTTGAGACGCAAGCGTCCCGCCTTACCGTAATAGCGGGTAATACCGGTGTTTATCGCCTGCAAATTGAGGTTAACCATATTTTCCACGCTCAGGCTAAGCACTTCGCGTGCCAGTGCGCTAATAGGCCCACCGGAAGTTACAACCAGCACACGGCCTTCGGCCTTGGCTATTTGCTCCAGCGTGCCGCGAACCCTGAGCTCGAAGCCTTCCCACTTTTCTTCTATTTCGGCAAACTCGTCACGGCTCCAGGCAAGCAGCGCATCGCGCAAACAGCCATAGAATTCACGGGCATTGTTGATATCAATTCCGTCTACCGGATAGAGCTCGCGATACGCGCTAACCAGCGCGTGAAAATCAAATTCGTTCAAACCCGGCAACTCAACCGCGAACGGCTGGGGCGGCAGCGCCTCCAGCAGACCTGCGAGAGTTTCGCGATGGCGACGCATCGTGCCGCAGAATACGGAATCGAAGTGAATATCACGTGCCGCCAAATATTCGCCCAACAAGCGCGACTGCTCCCAGCCGATATCCGTTAGCCGATCATAATCGTCGGTACCAAAGGCGGCTTGACCGTGACGAATTACCATTATCTCAGCCATTAGCTGCATCCCATTCAAAAGTTGCAACCACAATAGGCCAAACTAGATAATTAGTTAAATTGATTGTTTTTATGGTTAACTATTAATCTGGCTTATTTAAAGAGAATGCCATGAATCTGGCAAAAGTAGATCTAAATCTGTTTGTGGTCTTCGATGTGATCTTTGCCCAGCAGAGCCTGACGCGCGCCGCCGAGGTCTTACATGTAACCCAGCCTGCGGTAAGCAGCTCACTGGCGCGCTTGCGCGAGATATTCGCCGATCCACTCTTTGTGCGCAGCCCGCAGGGAATGAGCCCGACCCCATTGGCACGACAACTCATCAACCCTGTACGCGAAGCCTTGAAGACTTTCGACAACTGCATTCGCTCGCGGGTGGGCTTTGATCCTTGCAGCGCAGTACACACATTCCGGATCCATGCCACCGAGCAAGCGGAAATTAATCTACTGCCCACGCTGCTGCAGTATTTCGCAAAGACGGCGCCAGGAATTCGACTTGAAATGATTTTTATGAATCGAAGAGACGTGCCCTTGGCATTGGCTAGCGGTGAACTGACGCTTTCGCTAGACGCACCCCTACTGAATCATCCGGAGCTGATCAGCATGCCCTTGAGCCGCGACGAATACGTGTGCGCTCTTCGCGATAAGCATCCACTTCGACGCAAAAGATTGAGCTTAAAGCAGTATCTTGCGGCGTCGCACGTCAACATCTCAAGTCGCGCAAAGGGTAGCGGTCACATTGATCTAGCACTGCGTTCTATCGGCAGGAAGCGCGAGGTTAGCGTTCGGCTTCAACACTTTTCAGCCTTACCCGGGCTCTTGGCAAGTTCTGATTTATTGGCATCCATCCCTAAATCACTGGCTGACTATTGGCAGCTCGCACACAAGCCATTACCTTTTGAAACGAACTCGATGGAGCTACACGCCTTTTGGCATCGCAACTCGGACCACGACCCCTCAAGCGTTTGGCTGCGCACTACGGTAGCCAATTTGATTCAGGATTCAGCCCGTAAAACTCAAGCACATTCACTGTGAAAGCCCGACAGGTAGGCCTTGAATTCCGGCAGGGGCAACGCCGGACTAAAATAGTAGCCCTGCACGTAACGGCACTTCATATCGCGAAGTATCTTGAATTGTCCGGCCGTTTCTACGCCCTCGGCAACCACCTCGATGTTTAAGCCGTGGGCCATCGAAATAATGGCTTTAACCAATGCTCTCGATTCGAAATCTTTCTCAATTTCCTGAATAAAGGACTTATCAATCTTTAAGATATCCACCGGAAACTTTCTCAGATAACTCAAGGACGAATAACCTGTACCAAAATCGTCAATCGCAATTTCAACACCCGCATCACGCAAGGCCTGCAGCTGGCTAACGGTATCGTCGCCTTCCTGCATAAGCAGGTTTTCGGTAATTTCAACGGTGATATTGGGGAACAGGGCTTGCTTGCGCAGCTTGTCTAGCGCCGAAACATGAATTCTGCTTTCTTCAACAAATTCGCGCGTTGATTTGTTGAAGGCCAGCGTCAAATCGCAACCCAGCTCCTTTCTCAGCCCATCGATATCAGCGCAAGCACGCAGCATAACGTATTCGCCAAGCTCGATAATCATGCCGGTGTCTTCAGCCAGAGGCACAAATTCAGCGGGGGACACCTGTCCCAGTGTCGGGTCATCCCAGCGCAACAGCGCCTCGCATTTCACAACTTCGTGTATGCGGGTATCGATAATCGGCTGGTAATAAACTTCCAGGGCTTTCTCGCTCAACGCTTTTGCCAGCAACATGTGTAATTGGTGACGGCGCGTTGCTTCGTCCTGCATTGTTTGGGTGAAAAAACGAAGGGTATTGCGTCCGGCATTTTTCGCCGCATACATCGCCTGATCTGCCCGCTGCAGCAGTGACTCAACGTCCAGGGCGTCGTCGGGATAAAAGGTCGCGCCAATGCTGGCGGAAGTAAACACCTGATGATCGCCCACCTGCACGGCTTGCTGGGCGACGGTAATCAGCTGTTGCGCAATAAGGCTACACTGATGACCACCTTGGGATTCCTCAAGTAAAATGACGAACTCGTCGCCGCCGAGCCGGGCTATCGTGTCGGAGCTGCCAAGCTCGGCGCTGAATCTGCGCCCCATTTCAGCCAATAGCACATCGCCCACCCCGTGCCCGAGCGAATCATTAATATCCTTGAAGTGATCGAGATCAATAAACAGTATTCCCAACTGACGCTGGTCGCGCTCAGCGGCCTGGAGCGCCCGTTGCAAGCGATCGGTAAATAGATTTCTGTTCGGCAGGCCGGTGATCGAGTCATAACTTGCCTGCTGTTCGATCGTCGCGTCGGCGCGACGAATGGCCGAAATATCCTGCACAACGCCCAGTATTTTAACGACCTGCCCGTTTTCGAGCACCGGCTCTATCATGTGCCGAAACCAGTTTTCGTCTTGTTCACCGGCACTGACCATCAATTCGAAGTGCTGGGGCACCCCGCTGCCTAGCGCACTCTTGATGCGAGTTTCGACAAGCTGGCGACCGGCCTCGTCATAGTAATTCAACCAGCGTCGAGCCGACTCGCTGGCCAGGGCAACAGGTTGAAGCCCGTGCAGGTGGTACACATCATCGGAGACATATTCTTCGCCGCTTCGAATATCGATTTCCCAGCCACCAACCTCGGCGAGCCGACCGACGCGCTTCATAATTCCTTCACTGCGACGCAGATGACTGGAAATTTCCAGGCGCGCCTGGAATTGCCTGATCACGAAAAATAGGACACTTGATACCGCTATGGCCACTAACAAGCCGATCAATTTAATCCAGCGCAGGCTAGCGGGGTAATTATCCCAACCAGCACTCGGGATGGCAGCAATCTCCCATTCAATCATGCCCAATGACACCGACATAGTCACCGGCTCGCTCGCAAACACCGACTCGGGCCCAAAAAATACCGATTCTCCCTGAACCTCGCCTGAAATGGCGCCGTGGCGCAGCGCGATCTGCACACCCAAATTAGGCGCAAGCATTCCCACTTCGTCAATCAGCTCGTCAAAATCAATAGGTGCCGAAACCACCCCCCAAAATTGCTCTGCAAGCGTATCCGGTTGTCTCGTGAAAACGGGAGCTCGACCTATTATTGCGCGCCCCCCTTGCACAAGCTCAAGCGGACCGGCCACAACCATGCGGCGACTGTCCTGCGCCAACGCCACCATTGCCCGCTGCGAAGCTTCCTTTCGGTAATCCAGCCCGAGCGCCTTTTCATTACCCTCTTCGGGATAGATATAGCGAATGACCATATCGGGTGCAGCGGCAATATTGATCAGCAAGGGCTCAAGATCAATCAAGCTTCCTGCAAACTCGCCAAATTCAGACTGGCTTAAGTTCGGGTTACTGGCGATCATTCCCGCCACACCGCGAAGCATGGCAAAATTTCGGGTAATGACAGCCTCAAGCTTCAAACGCATGCCGGCCAGCTCGGTCCACACCTCGCGCTGAAGGTTTTCCTGATGGCGACTTAGTAGATAGCTCTCCACAACCCAAGTCAGCACGGTAAGCGATAGCGCCAGCATGAGCGGCAAGAACATCTGCATCGGTAGCGTATAAACCAGGGCAAACACGATAGCACCGAGACAGAGCGCGACGATCAAGGGCACCAGCCAGGCGTGGTCGGAACTTAAGGCCTTGCGCTCACCATCGAAGAACATGGCCTGACCGGGGAACTCGCCCTCCACGAAACCCGCCGCACTCATCATTCTGTGCATATCACGCCAACGCTGCGGGTCATTCACGCCAAATCGTACGTGTGGATAGAACAGGTGCTCATTGATTTTAGCGGCGATAACCCGGTTATAGCCTTCGAGCTCATCGTGCGGAAAATCCTTGCGCGGCAAGGCGCTAATCGCCACTATCATTTCTTCGCGATGCGCAAGCGCATAGCGCCACCCCTCAAGGGTGGCCTCAGTAAAACGTCTTACCATCTCCGGGTCACGATCAATAACGCGCTGATGCGTGTACAAGGTATCTCCGTAAAACAGCTTTTCGGCGCCCGAGAGATCCAAAAGCGAGATATTAACGCCGCTCTCCTGGGCGTCGTAGCGCGCCGAGGCTCCATAAGTCAACAATGCATCGGCGCGACCATCCAGCAGCGTTTGAACCTTTAACGCTTCTGTCACAAGCACCGGCGCTTTGTGACGCGCCAGCCGGGTACCCAACAATGTTTGGAATTCTGTCGTGATATCATCAGAAGGATTAACAGCGATGCGCATGCCGGCAAGATGCCGCAATGAGCGCTTTTTGTGGTCCGCGAGAGTAACGACTGTCGCCGCACTTTTTTGGAAAATCGGTGCCAGGACCACCAGCGGATGACCTGCATCCAGACCAAGAAGAATGTCCGTCGCTCCGATGGCAAAATCGGCCTTTCCCTCTAACAGCCGTTGCTGGGGGATACGGTAGTTGCCCGACTCCTCGAATGCTGACTGAATATCCACATCCAAGCCTGCATCGCGATAATAACCCTGCCAAAGTGCTGCGTAATACCCTGCAAACTGAAAGCCGTGATCCCACTTCAATTGCAGTACAACGCTGTCATTAGCCTGGGCAAAACCTGAAATCAGCACAAAAAATACGGACAAAAGCCGACGCAGCCCTATATTCGCCGCGATGCGAAAAGACCCCCTTGTTGCTGCCAAACACCTCGCCAACCGCCTGATATCGCTTCACCCAATGGAATTTTAGAGCTTCATTCTAAATAATGCGGCCCAACAACCAATCGTGAGTTCTACTTACCCTCTTTAATCTGCCTCCCGCTACAGGCATGATGCGCATCTGCCACGTACATGAGTTGTAATAATGCCCTTGCTTAACACCCACGACCTGGAATTTTCAGTCGGCCACCAGATCTTGCTGGACAAAGTGAACCTTCAACTCGACGAGGGCGAGCGGGTTTGCTTGGTCGGCCACAACGGCTCAGGTAAATCCACCCTGCTTGCCATCGTTGAAGGCAACTTGCAGGCAGACGCCGGCTCTATACGCCTGCAACCGGGCATTCACATTGCCAGCATGCCCCAGTCTCCTCTTGAGGCGGACCCTGAAACCACCGTATTCGACGCAGTAGCCCAAGGCCTTGAGGCTGTTGGCGAGTTGCTCACCCGCTTTCACCATCTATCGCACGGCGACGATATGGATGCTCTCGCCGCTGTGCAGGAGCAACTTGAGGCCGCAGACGGCTGGAGCTTTCATCAAAAAATCGAATCGACTCTGGCAAGACTGAATCTGGATGGTGAACAGGCCGTCGGAGAATTATCCGGCGGTTGGCGCAGGCGCGTCGCGCTGGCGCGGGCGCTGGTGGCTGAACCCGACATCCTGCTGCTGGACGAGCCCACCAACCACCTCGACATTGCTGCCATAGAATGGCTAGAGCAGGCCGTGATGGATTACCGCGGCTGCGTACTCTTCATTACCCACGACAGAGCCCTGATTGACAAGCTCGCCACCCGGATTGTACTGCTGGATCGCGGCCACCTGCGCGACTACCCGGGCAGTTTTAGCGAATTTCAAATCCGGCGCGACGAAGATTTACGTATTGAAGCGGAGCAAAACGCCCTGTTCGACAAACGCCTCGCTGAAGAAGAGCGCTGGATTCGCACCGGCATTAAAGCCCGCCGAACGCGCAACGAAGGTCGCGTTAGAGCGCTGAAAAAATTAAGAGAAACCTATGCCGAGCGCCGCAAGGTGCAAGGCAGCGCCCGCCTTAATCTGGAGCAGGGCGAAAACAGCGGCAAAATCGTCGCCGAACTGACTGGCGTTAGCCACGGCTACGGCGACAACACCCTGATTCGCAATTTCGACCTCGGCATAATGCGCGGCGACAAGCTCGCGTTGATTGGTCCCAATGGCGCAGGCAAAACGACACTGCTGCGCATCATTCTCGGGGAGTTAAGCCCCGATCAGGGCAAAGTTCGTCAGGGTAGCAAACTGCAAGTCGCGTACTTCGATCAAATGCGCTCGGTTCTCGACGAAAATAAAACCGTTGTCGATGTCGTCGGCCAGGGTCGCGAGAGCATCACCATTAACAGCAAACAAAAACACATCATCAGTTATCTGGGTGATTTCCTGTTTACCGCTGAACGCTCACGCTCACAAATTCGGGTCTTATCCGGTGGTGAACGCGCCCGCGTTATATTGGCACTGCTGTTCAGCCAGCCGGCGAACGTACTGGTACTCGATGAACCGACCAATGATCTGGACATGGAAACTCTGGAGCTGCTGGAAGAACTGCTGATCGAATTTGAGGGAACCGTGCTACTGGTCAGTCACGATCGCGCCTTTGTCGACAATGTTGCCAGCGCCTGCCTGCTCTTTGAAGGCGAGGGCCGGATTGACAATTTCGTCGGCGGTTACAGCAACATACCAACCAGAAAGATCGAAGCTGCATTCAGCCATCGCGAAAAATCGAGACCAAACAATTCAACAGAAAACTTGGCGGCTAAACCTGCAGCAGCGATTGCAGACAAGAAACCCGCAATAAAACTTAGCTATAAACTTCAGCGTGAACTCGACAGCCTGCCGGCGACGATCTCCGGGCTCGAGGCCGAAATAGAAGCCTTAAATCAACGCAGCCAGCAAGCCGATTTTGGCACTCTCCCTCACTCAGACATTAGCGCGCATCTGGCGCTAATGGCAGAGAAGCAAGAGGCTCTGGATAGTGCAATGGAGCGCTGGCTGGAATTATCCGAAGGTCAATAGCACTCCGGCGGTTCAAGGCGGTAGAAGTTCAGAACAGCACAAGCGCCGCATTGACTGCCATCACCAACAAGACCAGTGAACTTACCGTAAACACGCCCAGTCGCAGCATTACCTTGTTTACGGTTGCGTGTATCAGGCTATGCACGATACGCAGCGCAACATAAACCCAGGCCAGAGTGACATTAATAGTGCCGGCGCTGCCGATAAAAGCCCAGGCAAAGGCCGTCGCGTAAAAAATCGTTGGCTGCTCCATCAGGTGATTATAGTTATCAGCCTTCCATTGAATCTGCTTGGGCATCAATGCGGCCAGCTCCGACGTGCGCTCGCCTTTTTGCGGGTGTATGCGATTTTTGCGCAGGTAGGGAATTCGCGTTAGCGCCATCCACGCCATTACGAAGCAGGTCCAGAGTACAAGTGCCATTACTGGGGCAAGTATGGGATCAGGTAGTGTCATGAATGTTCTCCGCAGCAGGATTTATTATCGTGCAGAGAGAGTAGGACGGTGAGCCGCGTTGGGCAAGAGGGGGACGTGCAGAAAGCGTCTGCGCCGGATGCAGGACAGCCGGCGCCTAAAACTCAAGCAAAGGGATGCCGCAGCACGATGGTTTCCACGCGGTCAGGGCCGGTAGAAATAATATCGATAGGCACGCCCACCAATTCCTGAATGCGGTCGATATAGTCACGGGCATTAGCCGGCAGTTGTTCGAGGGTTTTCGCACCCAGCGTTGATTCAGACCAGCCCGGCAACTCTTCGTACACCGGCTGCAGGGTACTGTAGTCGTCACAGTCGATCGGCGCGGGGATAAACTCACCCGCCGCGTTTTTATATCCGGTACAGACCAAAACCGATTCCAAACCGTCGAGCACGTCCAATTTGGTCAAACACAGCCCCGAGATACTATTAATCAGCACCGATTGGCGCAGAGCGACAGCGTCAAACCAGCCGCAGCGACGGGCGCGGCCAGTGGTTGCGCCAAACTCGTGCCCTTTCGCGGCCAGATGCTTGCCGACATCATCAAACAATTCTGTCGGAAAGGGGCCAGACCCGACACGCGTGGTGTAAGCCTTGGTAATACCCAGCACGTAGTCCAAGTACAGTGGACCAAAGCCACTACCGGTGGCAGTACCGCCAGCGGTGGTGTTTGACGAGGTCACGAAAGGGTAGGTGCCGTGATCGATGTCAAGGAGCGAACCCTGGGCGCCTTCAAACATTATTTTTTCGCCGCGCAGGCGGTAGTCGTGCAGCATTTTGGTGACGTCGGTGACCATGGGCAGCAACTGCTCGGCCATCACCAGGGTCTCATCCAGCGTTTTCTGGTAGTCCACGGCCTCGACTTTGAAGTATTGAGTCAGCACAAAATTATGGTATTCCATCACTTCGCGTAATTTGTCAGCGAAGCGCTCCGGGTGAATCAAGTCACCAAGACGCAATCCGCGACGTGCAACCTTGTCTTCGTAGGCCGGGCCAATACCGCGCCCGGTGGTACCAATTTTGGCCTCACCTTTCCTTACTTCGCGAGCCAAATCCAAAGCGGTGTGATAGGGCAATATCAGCGGGCAAGCCGGGCTCAGCCGCAGGCGCTCACGCACCGGCACATTTTTGGCCTCCAGCTCGGCAATTTCCTTGAGCAAGGCATCGGGGGCCAGGACCACACCGTTTCCGATCAGGCAGGTGACGCCGTCACGCAGCACGCCCGAAGGAATCAGGTGCAGTACCGTTTTTTCACCGTCTATAACCAGAGTATGTCCGGCATTGTGGCCACCCTGAAAGCGCACCACCACGGCAGCCTGATCGGTCAGCAGGTCAACTATCTTACCTTTGCCCTCATCTCCCCACTGGGTACCGAGCACGACGACGTTTTTGTTCATTCAATCAATCTCAAGTTCTGGAAAAGTTAACAATTAACGAGGCTTTACTAGCCATTCGCCGTTCTCTATGCGCAACTCCCGGTCACAGTTGCCCGCGGCACTGCCGCCCGACAGGGCGTAGATCACCTGTTCGCCCTGAGCCCGCAGCGCCTGTACTTTAGCCCAAAGCTCCGGGTCACGACTGTCTGGCGCGGCAATGGCCGGGCTCAGCTCGACATCGGGCAACAAGGCCAAGAGCGCCTTAAGGTCAATACTGAAACCGGTCGCCGGGCGCGCCCGACCAAACACAATGCCGATATCGTCATAACGGCCGCCGTAGGCGAGAGCCTGATCACAGTCACTGGACAGGGCCGAAAAAACAGCGCCGGTATGGTAGTGATATCCGCGCAATTCCGCCAGATCAAAGTACAGGGAAACGTTCGGAAATCGCAGTTGCGCCTGAGCGGCCAATTGCTCAAGGCTGTCTATTGCGGCAACAGCGCGCGGGTAGGCTTTGAGCGCCTCGCGGCCTTCAGCCAACACCGACTCGCCACCGTGCAACTCACTCAAGGCACGCAGTGCAGCAATAATTTTCGGATCCAGGGGTAAATTGGCCAACAGCTCGTTTAATTCGGCGGCGGCTTTGCGCTGCAATATGTTGAAGTAGCGCTTTTCGGTCTCGTCATCAAGCGATCCGACTATGGCTTCATATATACCGACGTGACCGAGGTCCAAAGTAATATTGCGCGCACCGGCTACCTGAAGGGTTTGCAGCATGAGGCAAATTACTTCCAGATCGCTTTCGATACTGGAGTCACCGTAGAGCTCCGCGCCCAATTGAATGGGGGAACGCGAGGCCAGCGGTGATTTTGGACGAGTATGCAATACGCTGCCCGCATAGCAGAGGCGGGTAACGCCGTCGCGCCCCAAACTGTGGGCATCGATGCGCGCAGCCTGCGGCGTGATATCGGCCCGCAGGCCCATCATGCGGCCGGTCAATTGATCCGTGACTCGAAAGGTCATTAGGTCGATATCACTACCCAAGCCCACCAAAAGGGATTCGGTGTACTCAAGCAGCGGCGGAATGACCAGTTCGTAGCCCCAGCCTTGATAGAGATCAAGCAACTGACGGCGCAATCGCTCAACTTTTGCCGCTTCGCGTGGCAGTAGTTCTTCAACACCATCAGGCAGCAGCCACCGGTCGGCAGTGGTCATAGCAAGGAGTTCCTGTCTAGCAGATGATCCAATTTTCAGACAATCCAAGCGGGTTATCGCACCCAATAAAGCAGGGCCACGCCAGCCAGCATGCTGACCAACCCTACGATTCGAATCTGTTTGTCATTGCTTTGGGCGATGGTTAATACCACGTTCCGCCATTGAACGGGGCTAAAAAAGGGGATTATGCCTTCTATAATCAGTACCAGACTGAAGGCAACTAGCAGTTCCTGCCACATGAAAAACCCCTGAATTGCGCCCACGCACACACAAAAAAACCGCGCAGTTCTGAACCGTATTGGTCAGCACTGCCCGGTTGTCGAATTGTAACACGATCCGCGCCAGATGTGAGTCTAGCGGTCGTTCACGCAAGTCCGTCAATATTTCGGACTTGCGTGAACACGAACTACTTCTTGGCGCTACCCGATGCTTTCAAGTACTTAAAGAAATCGCCTTCAGAATCAACAACAAGGATATCACCCTTGTTTTTGAAGGAATCCCTGTAAGCGGCCAGACTGCGCGTGAAATTGTAGAACTCCGGATCCTGGGAATAGGCTTTAGCATAAATCTCCGAGGCTCTGGCGTCGCCTTCACCGCGCACTAACTCGGCATCGCGATAGGCGTTGGCGGCTATTACCGTGCGCTGGCGATCTGCTGCGGCACGAATAAATTCCGCCTGCTCACGACCGGTCGAACGGTGCTCACGGGCTTCGCGCTCGCGCTCGGATTTCATACGATCAAACACGGATTGGCTAACCTGCTCGGGCAAGTCGATACGCTTGACCCGAATATCCACCACTTCCACACCAAACTCGGTGGTCGCAATGTCGTTCAACTTCTGGGTCAATTCAACCATCAACATATCCCGCTGACCGGACACAACCTCGTGCACGGTGCGCTCGCCAAACTGGTTACGCAGACCGTCATTGATACGCTGTGCCAACAAGCGGTGGGCGCGAGCCTCTTCGCCGTTGGTTGCAGTGTAAAACTTCAAGGTGTCGATCACGCGCCATTTGGCATAGAAATCCACGTCTAGCGGCTTTTTCTCTATTGTGAGAAAGCGCTCTGGCGACGAGTCGAGAGTCAAAATACGGCCATCAAACTTGCGCACCATATGCATCATAGGCACCTTGAAATGCAGGCCTTTGTCGATGTTCGGCACCACAACTTCACCGAACTTTAACAGCACACCGCGCTCGGTTTCCTTGATGATATAGAGGCTGTTAGACGCCAGCATCAGGCAGGCACCTATCAGTACCAATATTCCTAATCCACGATTACCCATGATTAACGACCCTCCCGGCGACGCGTCTGACTTTCTTTGCGTAGCTGCTCAACCACGCGATCCGTCAATTCCTGAATGTCCATGTCATCAAGCGTCCCTGAACGGGCTGCGGCACCACCGCGTGCCAGCTTATCCAGCGGCAAGTACATCATGTTATTACCGTCTTTTACGTCCACCATAACTTTGGTGCTGTTACTGTAAACCTCTTGCATTGCGTCCAGATACAGCCGGCGCCGTGTTACCTCTGGCGCCTTCTTATATTCCACCAACAACTTGCTGAAGCGCTCTGCCTCACCCTCAGCCCGAGCGATAACCTGATCGCGGTAGGCATTGGATTCTTCGAGCTGTCGCTGAGCGGCACCGCGAGCCTCCGGGATAATGGTATTGGCGTATGCCTCGGCTTCGTTCTTGAGCCGTGACTTATCTTCTTTGGCCCGCGTCACGTCGTCAAAGGCATCCTGAACCTGGGCCGGAGCGCGCGATTCCTTAATGTTCACTTCCGACACCAGAATACCGGTCTGATAATTGTCGAGATAGTTCTGCAGGCGCTGCTTCACGTCGACGGCCATTTGCTTACGACCTTCGGTGATCACCTGATCCATCGCGGAGCCGCCCACAACATGGCGCAGGGCACTCTCCATGGCTTGCTCGAGGCTGTGCTCGGGGTCGCGCACTTTCAAGAGAAAGTGTGCCGGATCTGAAACCGTATATTGCACCGACATCGGCACATCAACGATGTTCTCATCTTCAGTCAGCATAGAGGCGCGATGTTCGGCGCTGCGTACCTTGGTGACGTTTATCTTTTCGACCGAATCGATTAAGGGCGGATTCCAGTGCAGACCGGCAGAGACGGTATCGTGGTAGACACCAAGGCGTAAAATCACCGCCTTTTCCTGCTGGTCGACCTGATAAAAACCAAAAACAGCCCAAACCAAGACCGCAATCACACCGATTGCGCCCAGCGAGCCGGCGCCAAAGCCGGAAGGCTGGCCACCGCTACCACTGCCGCCAAACAGGCTGCTGATTTTTTCCTGAAACTTCTTCAGGGCTTCGTCGAGATCAGGTGGCCCCTGATTATTACCGCCCCAAGGGTCGTTATTTTTACCACCCGGTTCATTCCAGGCCATGCCATTCTCCTAACCATATGTGAATTTTACTGCGATCGCGCAAGCGAACCGAAGTCTATCAAACTTTTGATGTGGTTCTAACTCACGAATGCTTAATGAGCTTATAAACTGAGCTTCCTAAGGCACCTGAACCCTAAGATTATCCAGCTGCTCTCCTTCAGCGGCGAGGAGTTTGAGTAAATCACCTCGCGGCATACGGATATGCAGCATCGCGCCCTCTTCGCTGTAGGCTTCGGACTGCACTCCACCCTGAGCGAACAGGCGCGAACGCAAACGCGACTTCTCCGGCGGCAGCAACACATCAGCCTCTACGACATCGTTCGCCAATAGCTCGCTGAGCGCCTGCGCAAACAAATCCAAGCCTTGTCCTCGTCGGGCCGACAGCCAGACCCGGTAAGGCCTGCCGGCTTCATCGCGGTCTATGCGCGGGGCCTGCCCGCTTAGGTCAATTTTGTTGTAGACCTCGATCATCGGTAGTTGATCTGCGCCTATTTCGGCCAACACGGCGTGAACCTGCTCGCGGTGACCATCGCGCTCATCGTCGGCGCTGTCGACAACGTGCACCAGCAAATCCGAGCTAACAGCCTCTTCCAGAGTGGCGCGAAAAGACTCGATCAATTTATGGGGCAAATGGCGGATAAACCCCACGGTGTCTGCCAGCACCACCGGTCCGACATCGGCCAAGTGCAAGCGACGCATGGTCGGATCCAAGGTAGCGAACAATTGATCGGCGGCATACACCTGAGACTCGGTCAGGCTATTAAAGAGCGTCGATTTACCGGCATTGGTATAGCCGACAAAAGACAGCGTGGGAATCTCGGCGCGTTTTCGGGCGCGGCGCGACTGGTCGCGCTGCTTGCGCACCTTGCCCAAACGCGCCTGAATCGCCTTGATACGCGCACGCAACAGACGACGGTCGCTTTCCAGCTGGGTCTCACCCGGTCCACGCAAGCCGATACCACCCTTTTGACGCTCAAGGTGAGTCCAACCACGAATCAGGCGGGTAGACATATGCTCGAGCTGGGCCAGCTCTACTTGTAATTTACCCTCGTGGGTTCGGGCGCGCTGGGCAAAAATATCCAGAATAAGGCCCGTGCGATCCAGCACCCGACACTGCAGTTCAGCCTCCAGGTTGCGCTCCTGGCTCGGCGACAGGGAGTGGTTGAACAGCACGACCTCGGCCCCGTGCTCCACCACCGCCTGGCGAATCTCTTCGAGCTTTCCGGTACCCACAAAGGTTCGCGCAATCGGGCCAGCCCGGTTACCGCGCACGAAGGCAACGGGCTCACCGCCAGCCGACTGGACCAACAAGAGGAATTCGTTGGGGTCTTCGCGTTCGGTGCGGCCGGAGAATTCGATGTGGACAAGCACTGCACGCTCGCCGGTATCAGGACGTTCAAATAACAAGAGGTTCTCCCGAAACATCAGCGCCGAACGCCGACGAAGTGCAACGCTTGACGCTGAGCGAGGAGTTCAGCGGAATGTGACTGGAAAATTCTGAAGGGAGTGAGTGCTTAAACCTCCTCATCATCTTCCGGTGGATGCGCCATAGGCAGGCGCACAACCCGCGACGGCACAACAGTCGAAATCGCGTGCTTGTACACCATTTGGCTCACAGTATTTTTCAGCAAAACCACAAACTGGTCAAAGGATTCAATTTGACCCTGCAATTTAATGCCATTAACCAGATAAATAGATACTGGCACTCGTTCCTTACGCAAAATATTTAGGTAAGGGTCTTGTAAGCTATGCCCTTTTGACATGGTTTAGCCTCCCTGAATGGCCATCGGCCGAAATAAGCGACAAACTGCAGTGCCCGGAACGGAGACCGATAACACAGGAGTATCGGGCACCTTGGCTTGCCGCAAGCGTTTCCAGACAGCGCAAGTAACTTGCCGTGCCTGAACATTAGTGGCTAGTATAGCCCATGGATCGGGAATTCCGCATCAGCCAAATGCACACAAAGCTCGGGGATCAGGCTTTTTTCTGCATTAGTCCACAAAATCCATCGTAAATCGGGCCATTTGCGCAACCAGGTGTATTGGCGTTTGGCCAATTGCCGGGTGGCAACCAAAGCCCGCTCCCGCATAGTCTGCGTATCGCTCTCACCCTCAAGATGCTCCCAGACCTGCCGATATCCGACCGCACGAATAGCCGGAAGGTTCCGCTTCAGGTCACCGCGCGCATACAAAGCGCGAACTTCATCGACAAAGCCCCCTGCAAACATCGCTTCCAAGCGCTGCTCTATACGCAGGTGGAGCTGACTCCGATCAGCCGGGGCAACGGCAATCTGTAGTGTCTTATAGGGTAGTGGCTCATCGGGCTGATCTGCCCGCCACTGACTCATGGGAGTGCCGGTGCTGCGAAACACCTCTAAAGCCCGGCCAATGCGCTGGGAATGGTTAGGGTGTATCTGCGCCGCCACCTCGGGATCACAGTCCTGCAGCTCCCCATGCAGCGCCGGCCAGCCTTTGGACTCGGCCTCACGCTCAATCGCCTCGCGAACGCCGGGCTCGACTGAGGGCATATCAGCCAGCCCCTCAATAAGCGCTTTGAAATACAACATGGTGCCGCCAACCAGGAGCGGCAGCTTACCTCTTGCCGTGATGTCAGCCATCGCCGCGAGCGCATCTAAGCGGAAATCCGCAGCCGAATAGACTTCGGATGGGTCTCGAATATCGATCAAATGGTGAGGAACGCGCGCCAACTCCGCCGCCGTTGGCTTGGCACTGCCAATGTTCAAACCACGGTAGACCAGCGCCGAATCAACGCTGACGATCTCGGCGTCGCAGCGCTCGCAAATATCGAAGGCCAAGCGGGTTTTACCGGCGGCCGTTGGGCCCATCAAAAATAAAGCGGGAGGGAGGGAATCTGCGGCCGCTGCCTTATCTACCACGCGCTATCTACCACGCAGAAACCACTTATCGAGCTCGGGCAGGGACACCTGCACCCAGGTCGGGCGCCCATGATTACACTGACCGCTGCGCTCTGTGGCCTCCATATCACGCAGCAGGGCATTCATTTCCGTGGTTGATAGGCGTCGATTTGCGCGCACCGAGCCGTGGCAGGCCATGGTCGATAAAATTTCGTCAACATGCGCCAGCATGCGATCGGAACTGCCGTATTCCATAAAATCCGACAAAACGTCGCGCACCAGCTGCTCAACGTCGCTGTTGGCCAGCAGCACCGGCAGCTCGCGCACTACCAGCGACTCTTCGCCGACTCGTTCAACTTTCATGCCCAGCTCGCCAAACATCTCGCTTGAGTTCTCAGCGCAGGCGGCTTCGCGCTCACTGACCGCAATACTCATCGGGACCAGCAGCGGCTGACTGCGAATGCGCTCGGTATCACGGGCATTTTTCATGCGCTCGTAGGTGATGCGTTCGTGGGCGGCATGAATATCCACCAACACTAATCCGTTCGCATTTTCCGCCAATATATAGACGCCTTTAAGTTGCGCCAGAGCATATCCAAGAGGAGGCACTTCTTCATTGTCGGCAGCCTCGCCAAGCCCGTCCTCCCTGCGCGGCGCGAAGCCAGACTGGATAGGCTCACGCGACTGCAGACTCGCGTAATTTGCTACTTGCTCCTGCACCTGCCCGACAGATGGCCTATGTTCCGGTGCAAAGCTCATCGGTGACTGCTGGGGGACAAAACCCTGCACTTCATCGCTACGATCGATTTGGGCGGCATTGAGCTGGTCGGCGGGTCGCAGCTCGGCTAAGAGGCGATGCAGGTTTCTGAAAATAAAATCGTGCACACTGCGGCCATCGCGAAAACGCACTTCGTGCTTGGTCGGGTGCACATTCACATCAACAACAGCCGGATCCAACTCCAAATACAGTACAAAGGCCGGGTGGCGCCCGTGAAATAATACGTCCCGATAGGCTTGACGCACAGCATGGGCAACCAACCGGTCTCGGATCATTCGACCGTTCACAAAGAAGTGCTGCATGTCCGCCTGACTGCGCGAAAAGGTTGGCAGGGCAACCCAACCCCATAATTTCAGACCCGAAGCCTCCGCATCTATTCGCAAGGCATTTTCTAGAAACGCTGGGCCGCAAACGCGACTAAGGCGCCGCTCCTGCTCAAGCTGATTGCCTGCCGGCGGCAGATTGTGAATCACGCGATTATTGTGGCGCAGCTGAAAGCCGACATCGTAGCG
>JBFJTG010000045.1:0-22058 GCA_041625575.1 Litorivivens sp. | reverse complement strand
CGACAGCCGCACCAAGGTTTGTTTGTTTGCCAAGGCTCCAGTACTAGGGCGAGTTAAAACCCGAATGTCAGGACATCTGAGTGAGGGCGACTGCCTGCAATTGCACAAGGATATGCTTGCCTATGTTGCGGGCATGGCGTCAACACTTTCGCCACAAGATTTCCAGCTGGAGCTGCTCATTACCGCCGGGCATGCCTATTTCGATCGCTTGTCAGAGCAATTTAATATCGCTCAGTCCTTGCAGGTGGGCGAGGACCTTGGGGTGCGCATGAGCAATGCGGTACAAGCGGGTCTGGCGCACTTCGAGTCAGTGCTGCTGGTGGGCGCTGATTGCCCATGTGTGAGTGTGGCAATGATCAATGAGGCCAGAGCCGCTTTGCAGCGCAGCAATGCAGCCTTGATTCCGGCGCTGGATGGCGGATACGTCGCACTGGCACTGCGCGCTCACGATGCATCGTTGTTTTCCGATATTGTCTGGGGCGGCGCAAACGTTGCGGCTACCACTGTTCAGCGTATGCAGGGCCTGGGCTGGAAGTATGAGGTCCTGGAAGCTTGCCCGGATATTGATCGGCCCGAAGACTTGCAATATTTGGCGGGGCTGCCAGCACTGGCGCACTGGGCCGCTACCGGGCCATTATGAGGGAGGTGTCAGGGAGAGGTCTTCAGGCAGCAACGCTGCGTCGGTAATTGGCTAACCAGCCGTTAAAGCGGCGTTCGTTTTTGTTGCGGTCCTGATTCTTGCCAAAGCATTTCAACCACAGCTGACCCAGCTGGCGGACATCGCTGTTTTTGGGCAGCACAATTTCTTCGCGTTGATAAATTAACCAGGCAATGGCTGTCGCGTAGCTCAGATTCCAGCTTAACTCTTTGTCAGGGTCTTGCAGGAAACGATGCTGACTGGCTAAGCCGCGCACTTTGCTGGCAAGATCGGGCTTGAAGGCCAGGTACTGGTCCCAAATCTGACGGTGTTGTTCAGGCGTGATCTGGTAAATTCCGAGGCCCTTGTCGTCCTGACAAAGCGGGTTGAGTTTCGATTCGAGAGCTGCCGTACCCAGCAATAATTCCTCGGCCGCGCTGGAGTTGATCCCAAGGTACTTCAAGGTTGGGCCAATAATTTGTTCCCTAAGCTCTGATACATTCATCTTCATTGCTCAGCTTGCCTATATGAGTGCGCGAGAGTGCTACACAGTTTCATTGTTATTTTCGACTTCAATTTTCGTAAATCGTTGGCAGCAAAAGATTGTGAATAATGATCGGCTATGTTCATATATGTAGTGCATGCTGCAAGCATTGTCAAAATAATTTCTATATTTTTTATGGTATTAGAGAAGTAAGTTAAGAGTAAATATGGGTATGTACGCTAAGTACTAGTCCGTATTTTCGGCAAAATGCGGTTCGAAATTGATTAAATGTTTGTTTTTTAAAGCAAAGTGCTAGCTCTGGATGTTTGAATGACGGAAACAGGAATTATTTTGCCGTGGTGGTTAATCAGCCTGTTTGCCGGGGTGCTGATGACCATGATTGTATGGCGGCGCCAGCAAATACGCCTTGGCTGCTGGCAGGCTCTGGGCGCTGCGGCTGCGGTCTTTGAGCGCTGGTGCTTGCGTTGCCAGCAGGCTGCAGATAGATGGCAGGTGCGCTCAAATAAGGCTTTTTCCCTATTTACAACGTATCTGGCTGCAACCCGGTATCGTTTGGCGATGGTCGATTATATGGAATTGCTGACTAGGCGCTGGCAGAGGGTTGAGGCGCTCTGCGCGGACTCTGACGCCTTGATCAGGCGCGTTTATCAGGAACTGGATGCTTCCCATATGGAAAAACCGGAGGCTCCTGAATGGGTGGTCGCTGCCGATGCCATCGGTGGTTTGCCGGGTGGCAACAATCAGCCTGCAACTGCAAAAATTCTCGAAGCGATGCTTGAAGCTGCAGAATCTCAGCACGCAGAAGCCATGCGCGAGTTTCGCTGGGGCGCGGCATTGCGTGGGCGAGCCCTATTGGCCAGTGCGGGCCACTGGCGCCAATTGAAGGCGCGACTTGCTGCCATCGAAGATTTTGGTCGCGCGCTGAAAGCCGGTGAGCAGACTTTGGCAAAAACCTCTGCGCATGTTGCGAAACTGGAAAGCCAGGATCACCCGCGACTGATCTTGCGGGGCGCGGTGGCCGGGCTCGCGACGACTGTGCTCCTTGGTTTGGGACTTTGGTTTGGCTTGTTTCTATTGGCTTCGCAGCGCGCCCTCGTTGACAGCTTTGTTGGCCTGGGGACACTTGCGCCCGGTTGGGCTTCTGTGTGGCCCAGTTTTTACCTGATTGCCTTATTAGTGCTCGGTGCTACTGCGGCCTGCACTGCGCGACTTACCGATATTTTTTCCAGAGTTGCCGAACTGGGGTTTCGCTGGCGAACGCGGCTCGGGCTAGTCTGTGTATTTTTGCTGGTTTTGTTGAGCGCCGGTGGCATGCAGATGCTTGTAGCCGATATGCACACGAGTCTGATTGCGGCCGGCTGGGCAGAGCTGGGCGCTCGCGTCGCCAGTGGCCTGCTCTACGCCGTGCCCCTCTTTTTGTCGATTCAGCTCTGTGTGATGACCCACTGGTTTCGCGCAAGCAAGCCGTTGTCTTACCTTGCGATTGAGTACGGTCTTCGCGCCTGTGAAAAAGTATTGTCTGTGAGCTGCGCCGCGCTGGCCTATCTGCGCGGAGGTATTAAACTGCCTGAAATGAGTGGTGCTGACGAGGCTGTGCCGGAGTCCGATGTTAGTGAGCGCTCCAAGGCTGCTGCCGATGGCATTAAGCTGGTAAGCGATATCTCCAGTAAAAAAACCGGTTAAGCCTCGCTGCGGGCGATGGGCTTAGCCGCCGGATAGCTTGACTTTATACCCCGTTTTTTCGAGCAAATTTTTGACCGCCGCGCGCTGATCCCCCTGAAATTCGAGGGTGCCATCCTTGATGCTGCCACCCACTGACAGTTGTTGGCGAAGCTGCTTGGCAAGTGTTTTAAGCTCTTCGCCGGCCAGATCCAGGCCGGTGACCAGAGTTACCCCCTTGCCTTTACGACCTTTCGTTTCACGGCTGATACGGACTATCCCGTCGCCGCTCGGGGCTGATTTCTGTGCTTTGCAGCGGCAGATCGCCACAGGCTGGTTGCAACCGGCGCAAATGCGTCCCTGATCGGTGGAATAAACTCGGCTCATTTTGACCTCGACACTTTATAATCCGGGCGCGTCATAATGCGGGCACATTGTTGTTTGGGCACAGTATAATAGGCGACTTTGCAGTATTTGCAGTAGAGGTATCAGCTTATGCCGAACAGGCCCGACATCGACGAACAGCTGCAAGATTTGCAGGAGCGCTATGCTTTTCAGGAGGACCTGATCAACAGCCTTAATCAGGCGCTTATCGATCAGGGTCGCCAAATAGAGCGAGTGGAACTGATGGTCAAGGAACTAAAGAGCTCAATGCAGGAGATCAGCTCGGACCTTGAACAGTTCAGCCCTGGCGAAGAGCGTCCGCCGCACTATTGAAGGCCTGGCCTACTAGCGCGGCAGCATGTCGCGGCTGTCGTTTAGCCCCCGTTTAAGGGGCGCACGTCTTCTGCCTGCGCGCCTTTTTCGCCCTGGGTCAATACGAACTGAACGCCTTCGCCTTCGTTCAGGCTGCGTCGATCCTTGCTGCGTATAGAGCGAAAGTGGACGAATACATCGTCGCCATTCTCACGGGTTATGAAGCCGTAGCCCTTATTCGCGTTAAACCATTTTACCGTGCCGGTTTCGCGTTGCGGTGTCAGTTTTTCAAGCACAACGGGCAGCCAGGGGCTGAACAGGAATGACCCCAGACTAACCAGGAAATAGCCGAGTAGCACGCCAAAGCTGGCGGTGCCAAGCAATTCGGCGCCTGTGCTGATTTGTGTGATAACTGTGGCAACGGCCGCTAACACAAGGGCTGCTGTCAATTTTATTAAAAACACCATAATTCTCTCTAAATTTGATTGGAGTATTGGCACGCCGGCTGGTGAGTCCTTGGCGCGCGGCGCAGAAGTTTACCACGTCAAGGTCTCAGGCTCTAACCGGACTTGCGCAATTTATTCAGGCCAAAACGTTTTTGGAGAATACGATCAAGCAGTCTGTGTGGTAAGCGGCTGGTAGCGTAGAGCATGCGAGCGCCTGCAGCGGCTGTAATGTAGGGCTTGTCGGGCCGTTCGATAGCGGCACGGACAATGGCCGCGGCGACTTCATCGGCGGGCGCGCCATTTTTTTGTGATAAACCCGCACGCTCTTGTATATGCGACACAATGGAGCTGTAGCGTGATGTCTCAACAAATACTTCGTCCAGCTGGGCGCGTGCGGTATCGCCAAAATTACTCCGAATACCGCCGGCCATGACGCACTGCACGCTGATACCAAAGGGTGCAAGCTCACGGCGCATGGCGTCGTTGATACTGTGGAGCGCGCTTTTGGAGGCGCAGTAGCTCCCCGCAAACGGGGTCGTCAGGTGCGCGGATACACTCCCGATATTGACCACGGTCCCGGTGGTTTCAATAAGCTGCGGCAATAGGGCCTGCACCAGCGCCAGTGGAGCCACGACGTTGACGTGCAGTTGGCGTTGCATGGCCTGCCAGGGTATTTCGCAGATTGGCCCCATCTGGCCGTAACCCGCATTATTGATAATTAGCGATACCGGGCCGAACTCGGAGTGCCAACGCTCGGCAATGCCCGGAAAACTTTCCGGGTCGGATAAATCCAGGGCCTGTTTAAAAAGGTCGGGATGGCTGAGGGGGATGGCGTCGGGATTTCGTGAGCTTGCAATAACACGGTAGCCGCGGCCCAGTAATTGTTCGACTAAAGCAAGGCCGAGTCCGGCTCCGCAGCCGGTGACAACAGCAAGTTTTGACATGAAAACCTCAGATTATGAGCGCAGTGGCTAGCCTGCACGCACAGAAGCGGAATGTATAGATAATAGCTGTCGCCGCGTAGCGACCGAAGCCGGTTTTACTCTACAGTTTCGGTGATCTTTAAAACGTCATCGGCCTGAAGTCCTTTTGGGCCCTCAACCAGCGTGAATTCGACCGTTTGGCCTTCCTCCAGGGTCTTGTAGCCGTCACCACGTATCGAGCGAAAATGCACAAATATGTCATCGCCCGCTTCCTGCGTGATGAAGCCAAAGCCTTTGGCGTTGTTAAACCATTTTACCGTTCCGGTAATGCGCGTGCTCATTTCGGTACTCCAGATAGCAGAAACCCCCTAAACGCAATCGAACGAAAGTCCTGCCAAAATACGGCGGACATTCGTGAGATGACGGAGTAGGAGGACTTGAATGCCGACAGCTTGTGCCGGTCGTGCGGTGTCGAATTAACGACGTTTTTATTCTTATATTGGGTCACGATGCAACTGATTAACGACCTGATTGATTCAATACTATAACTGCCACTGCAAGCTGTCCAGCGCTAAAAAGCTATGTGCAGTAGTAGGTTAGAGGGTTGTAGCCTGAATTTTGGAAGGAAAATTGCGAGCTTGGGCGAAACGGTGGCTGCCTTTCATCGGAAAGCCGATGACCGGGCGCCAGGGTTTATCCCGGAGCCGGTCAAGTAGCTTTCAAGTCTGAGAGTCGGCCTATAGCGCCGCTATGCTGTTGTACTGCTCACGCATTTTGCCAAGCGAATGCTCCTGACCAGACAGTTTCTCGCGCTCCTTGGCAACGACCTCGGCTGGCGCCTTGGCGGTAAAGCCTTCATTGCTGAGCTTAGCCGCCAGTCTTTGAACTTCCTTATCCAGCTTGGCAATTTCCTTTTGTAGGCGTCCGAGTTCGGTATCCTTGTCGATAAGGCCGGCCATCGGCACTAGCAGTTCCATGTCGCCGACCAGCTGTGTTGCTGACATAGGCGCCTCGGCACCGTCCTCAAGCACGATAATCGACTCGAGTTTTGCGAGCGTGGTCAGAAATTGTCGGTTTTCCTCAACGCGGCGTTTATCGGTGTCATTGCAGTTTTTGAATAGCACCGGTATCTGGCGTCCTGGCGAGATGTTCATTTCACCGCGTATCGCACGGATGGCCACAATCACCTGCTGTAGCCACCGGGTGTCTGCTACAGCGGCTTCGTCGCGTTTGCCTGCGTCGGCCTCCGGATAGGCCTGCAGCATAATGGTTTCACCTTGTACGCCGGCGATGGGGGCCACGCGCTGCCAAATTTCCTCGGTGATAAAAGGCATAAAGGGGTGGGCGAGGCGCAGGGTCGCTTCAAGTACGCGAATGAGGGTCCGGCGGGTGCCGTGCTTGGCCAGCGGCTCGGCGTTGTCATCCCAGAGCACGGGCTTGGATAGCTCGAGGTACCAGTCACAGTATTCATTCCAGACAAATTCGTAAATCGCTTGTGAGGCAAGGTCGAAACGATATTGTCCCAGGGCTTTTTCAACGGCGGCTTCAGTGTCTTGCAGACGCGAGATTATCCAGCGGTCGGCTAGGCTCAGCGTGACGTCCTCGCCACTGGCGCCGCAGTCTTCGCCCTCGGTATTCATCAGCACATAGCGGGCCGCGTTCCAGAGTTTATTGCAGAAGTTGCGATAGCCTTCCAGACGACTCATATCCCAATTGATATCGCGGCCGGTGGAGGCCAGCGAAAACAGGGTGAAGCGCAGGGCGTCAGTGCCGTGGGCGCTGATGCCTTCTGGGAAAGCCTTGCGGGTGCGCTTGCCGATTTTTTCGGCGAGCTGCGGTTGCATCATGTTGCCAGTGCGCTTGTCGACCAGGGCTTCCAAATCAATGCCGTCGATCATATCCAGCGGATCAAGGACGTTGCCTTTGGATTTCGACATCTTCTGGCCGCTTTCATCGCGGATCAGGCCGGTGACGTAGACGGTTTTAAAGGGAACCTGAGGCTCGCCGTTTTCATCCTTCATGAAATGCATGGTCATCATGGCCATGCGCGCCACCCAGAAGAAAATGATGTCGAAACCGGTGACTAGGACATCGGTGGGGTGGAAGGTTTTCAGGCGCTCGGTAACTTCGGGCCAGCCCAGAGTGCCGAAGGTCCACAGCGCCGAGCTGAACCAGGTGTCGAGGACATCGTCGTCTTGCTGTAGCTCCAGGTCGGCTGCGAGCGAGTATTTACGGCGCGCTTCAGCTTCATCGCGAGCTACATAGATGTTGCCGGCCTTGTCATACCAGGCCGGAATGCGGTGGCCCCACCAAAGTTGGCGGGAGATACACCAGTCCTGAATATCGCGCATCCAGGAAAAGTACATATTTTCATATTGCTTGGGCACGAACTGGATGCGCCCGTCTTCTACCGCCTCGATAGCCGGTTTGGCCAGAGTTTTGGCATCAACAAACCACTGATCGGTCAGCATGGGTTCGATAACGAGGCCGGAGCGATCGCCGCGCGGTACTTTCAAGGCGTGGTCGTCGACCTTTTCCAGTAAGCCGGCTTTCTCCAGCGCCTCGACGATCAGCTTGCGTGCTTCATAGCGATCAAGCCCGGCGAATTCAGTGGGCAGGCTCGGGTCGATGTCGCTGTTTTCGGAGCCGTCGCTATTGAATATTTCGGCGCTGGCGCGAATGGCGGCGTCTTCGGTCAGGATGTTGATCATGGGCAGCGAATGGCGCTGGCCAATTGCGTAGTCATTGAAATCGTGGGCAGGCGTAGTTTTGACGCAGCCGGTGCCGAAATCCCGATCGACGTGATCGTCGGCGACAATGGGAATGAGGCGATCGACCAAAGGCAGCTTGATGAACTTTCCAATCAGGCTGAGGTAGCGTTCGTCTTTCGGGTTTACCGCAACGGCGGTATCGCCGAGCATGGTTTCCGGTCGTGTTGTGGCGACCACCAAATACTCTTTGCCATCGGCGGTATGAGCACCGTCGGCCAGCGGGTAGCGAAACTGCCACATGTGCCCCTGCTCGTCGTGATTCTCGACCTCAAGATCCGAGATGGCGGTGTGCAGTTTGGGATCCCAGTTGACCAGACGCTTGCCGCGATAAATCAGTTTTTCATCATAAAGCTGAACAAACACTTCCTGCACGGCCTTGTAGAAACCCTCATCCATCGTGAAGCGTTCGTGCTCCCAGTCGACGGAGGCTCCCAGGCGCCTTAGTTGGCGCGTGATCGTGTCGCCGGATTCCGCCTTCCACTCCCAGATTTTCTCAAGAAACTTGTCGCGGCCTAGTTCATGGCGGCTTTGGTTTTCCTCAACCGCGAGTTTTCGCTCCACCACCATTTGTGTGGCAATGCCGGCGTGGTCGGTACCGACCTGCCACAGGGTGTTGCGCCCCTTCATGCGCTGGTATCGAGTCAAGGCGTCCATGATGGAATCCTGAAACGCGTGGCCCATATGGAGACTGCCGGTGACGTTCGGTGGCGGAATCATAATGCAGTAGGAGTCGCCTTCGCCGGAGGGGCGAAAATAGCCTTTTTCTTCCCATTGCTGGTACCAATGAGCTTCGAGTATTGCGGGCTGAAATGTCTTATCCATAAATCCAATTCGTTACAACAGAAGAGGGCTGCGACCAGGCTGTGTCGGTGTGCGTGGGGCCGGTCGCGCGGGTGGCGAATAATTATACTGGAATTGCCCGGTGGGGCTACCCAAGCTTAGGCAATCTTGTGAGTTTTCAGCGGGTAGCCGCGGTCCTTGTAAAACCGGTAGCGACCGCGGCTGGGTAGCAGCCAGCTTTCGTCCTGACAAACGAGCTCGGCCACACGCTGAAAGCGACTGAAGAAATCCGGAATTTCCGGCGCCAGATTGATGAGCAGTCCGGCTGCTTCCGGCGCAGAGCTGTCGCTGCCAATGATGACTTTCGATCGGGTGTTATCGGCTTTTAGCGCGTGCGGTACAAAACTTTCGGCGCTAAAAGACCACAGCAAATCGTCAAGCTCTGCGGCCTGCTGGTCTGAGCGGCAGTGAATGTAGATTCCCAAGCCGCTTTTCAAGGCTTTTTCTGCCAGTCTGCAGCAGTAGCGCAGGGCGTCAGCCGGCTGCGCTGAATCAAGAATATAAAAATCGACCTTGGTCATGCCTGTTATCAGGCCTTACTGCAATCGATGAGGTATTGCGTCAGTAAGCCCACCGGTCGACCAGTGGCGCCCTTGGGGCCCGCCGACAGCCACGCTGTTCCCGCGATATCCAGATGTGCCCAGGTCATGTTTTTGGTGAAGCGCGCTAAAAAGCAGGCAGCGGTGACACTGCCGGCTTCCGGGCCACCAATATTAGCGATGTCGGCGAAGGGGCTGTCCAGTTGATTCTGATAGTCCTCCCACAAGGGCATGTGCCAGGCGCGGTCGGAAGCCTTGTTACCCGCGTCCAGCAGGCGCTGGGCAAAGGCATCGTCGTTGCTGTACAAGCCGCTGGCATGTCGGCCGAGGGCGACAACGCAGGCACCCGTGAGGGTGGCTATATCAATCACCGCTGCAGGTTTGAAACGCTCACTGTAGGTCAGGGCATCGCACAGCACCAGCCGGCCTTCGGCGTCGGTGTTGAGAATTTCAATGGTTTGGCCCGACATGCTGGTGACCACGTCGCCGGGTTTGGTGGCGCTGCCGTTGAGGAGGTTTTCAGAGGCGGCGATTATTCCGACGACATTAATAGGCAATTTAAGCTCGGTTAAAGCGTTCATGGTGCCCATGACACTGGCGGCGCCACACATATCAAACTTCATTTCGTCCATTTTGGCACCGGGTTTGATACTGATGCCACCGCTGTCGAAAGTAATCCCCTTGCCTACCAGGACTTGAGGCTTTTGGGATTTTTTACCGCCGCTATACTCCATAACGATCAATTTAGCCGGTTGATCGCTGCCCGCGCTGACGGATAGCAGCGAGCCCATGCCCAGTTCACGCATCTGTTTCTCTTCCAGAACGGAGACTTTGAGCTTGTCATGTTTGCGGCCCAGGGCCTTGGCCTCTTTCGCGAGAAAGCTCGGTGTACAGTAATTGGCGGGTAGGTTGCCGAGTTGGCGGGCCACATTGACACCGCGACCCACAGCCTGACCCTCTGCAATGGCGTCGCGGTTTGCGGCGTTGCTTGCACCGAATATGACGAGTTTTTTCAGGCCTGGCTCGGGTTTCTTGCTGACAGAGGTGCTGTATTGATACTGACTGGTTTCCGCCAGTCGTGCCGCGCCACTTAAAACGCGCGTTATGCCTAATACGGCGGTAAGTTCGACACTGGGAAGCAGGCTGGCACTGGTAATCTTATGTTGCTTGAGCGCAGTGAACATTGCGAGCAATGCCTTGTCATAGCTGCGGTCGTTCAGGGAATCGCTTTCGCCAAGGCCTACCAGCAGCAGCCGATCTGCGCTAATGTCCTTGCACACCGGTAATAGCAGCGTTTGCGCCGCCTTGCCCTCGAAGTCGCCGCGCGCGCCGAGCTCTGCGAGCAACTTGGGCAAGGCTCCGTCGAGTTGATTGCCTTTTTTACCGGCCTCGTTGCCGGTCAGTAAAAGGATCAGGCAGTCTGATTTCTGCGTGCTGGGATTGGCGGCTGCTTTCAGGCTGATTTGCATGTTTGATCTCGCGAAGTCGGTACAAAGTAAGGATAATGGCGGATTCTAGGCCGAAGGGCTGACAGTGTACTGGCTGCCAGTTGCGCTGAAAAGGGCCGTTAGGGGCCCGCTGAGCGCCGCGCCGGTCCGATTGACTCTCATTAGGAAAGCGAATTGATTCTTTATCGCTATATCGCCAGCGAATTACTCAAGTCCATGTTCGCAGTAACGTTTACTTTGCTGGTCATTATCATGAGTGGTCGTCTGGTCAAGTATCTCGCCGATGTCGCCTCGGGCGATCTCGCACCGGATTTTCTGTTTCTCATCATGCTCTACCGGCTTCCCAATTTTCTCGAGGTCATTGTTCCGCTCGGCATGTTTATCGGCATATTGCTCAGTTATGGGCGCTTATACGTCGACTCCGAGATTGCCGTGATGAACGCCTGTGGTATCAGCAGATTTCAATTATTGTCATTGGCTGCGCTGCCCATTGCCCTGGTTACAGTGGCGGTTACCCTACTCAGCACCGTGCTAAGTCCCGCAGGAATACGGGCTTACGAGGAATTGTTGGTAGAAAGCAAGGCTTCCGATGGCTTGCGAGCGGCGGTCGAAGGAAGATTTCGGCTCGATCATAAAAGTGGTCGTGTCACTTACATAGAAAGCCTTAATCGCACGGACGACGGTATGAACGGGGTTTTCATTGCCCACCCTGTCGATGCTGAAGACAAGCGGATGTTGATGTCGGTGGTGACAGCCGATACCGGAGTGTTCAAGCGTGATGAAGCCAGCGCACAGCGCTACCTCTTGTTGAATAAGGGTGTGCGCTATGTAGGTGAGCCGGGTGAGCTGGACTATCAGGTGGCGCGTTTTGAGCGATACGGTCAATGGTTGGCGGATGAGCAGTCCTCGCGCGGACGCAAAGCGGCGGACGGCAAAAATACCCGTGAGTTATTCGGTTCCGAATCCATCGAAGACCGGGCAGCCTTGCAGTGGCGTTTTTCGCTGGCCCTGCTGGTGCCCATCGTAGCCTTAATTGCGGTTGCCTTGAGTAAAACAGATCATCGCAGCGGCCGTTACGTGAAAATGTTTCCGGCCTTTATGTTGTATATGGTTTATCTGGTCGCCTTGAATTCCGGCCGCGAGGCATTGGCCAGTGGTAGCTTGCCCCTTATGCCCGGTCTTTGGCTTATTCATGGCCTGTTCCTCCTGCTGGGCATCGTGCTTCTGCTGGGGCCGGACTGGTTGCGGCGCGTGCGGGCGAGGTTGGGCTGATGCAAAAGCTGGATGGCTACATCGGCCGCACGGTAACTGCTGCAATTATCCTGGTGCTCCTTGTCATCGTTGGTATTGACCTGCTCACCTCCTTTATCGACGAGCTGGAAGACGTCGATGGCAATTACAATTTCCTTCGTGTTGCCCAATACGTCTTCCTGACCGCGCCCAGTAGCATTTATGAGTATTTGCCCTTTGCCGCCCTGGTGGGTTGCCTGGCCGGTTTGGGTTCGTTGGCAGGAACCAGTGAATTGGTCGTCATGCGTGCCGCAGGCATCAGCACTGCTCGATTGGTGTGGGCTGTGCTCAAACCCGCTATTTTATTGACGGTACTGGGTTTACTTGTGGCCGAATATGTTGCTCCGCGATTTCAACAGATTGCCGAAAGCGAGCGTGCGATGGCCTTGCAGAAGGAAGGCAAGGTCCACTCGGTATACGGTATGTGGCACCGTGAAGGGAATCGCTACATGCATTTTAATGCCGTTGAAGCCGGCGGTATTCTGCATGGTGTGCTGGTTTATCACTTTGGCGAAAACCGCGAATTGAAGCGAGTGCTGTTTGCAGAGCGCGCGAGCTATGTCTCAAATCAATGGTTGCTCGAGGACGGTTCGGTATCTTATTTCGCGGAATCGGGAGCCCGCAAAGAGGTCTTTTCCCAGCGGGGCTGGGAAACCGAACTTACCCCCGAGCTGTTAAATATTCTGGTCCTGCAACCCGAAGATCTGTCAATCAGTGGTATCTGGCGCTATGCCCGTTATTTGCAGGAGCAGGGAGTCAGCGCTGCGGAATATGAGTTGGCGTTCTGGAAAAAGCTCTTGCAGCCCCTTGCGATGCTTGCGCTGGTGCTGGTAGCCATTTCATTTGTATTTGGCCCCTTGCGGCAAGTCACTATGGGCTTTCGCGTTTTTACCGGAGTGATGGTGGGCATCGTATTTCGGACTCTGCAAGATATGCTGGGGCCGGCCAGTCTGGTATTTGGCTTTGAGCCCCTGATAGCAACGCTGATCCCCATTGTGCTTTGCTTGGCCTTTGGCACGGCTATGATGGTGCGGCGGGTCTAGCGGCTTGCGTGTGCGAGGCTTCAGACTCCGGCTTTCTTGCTCTTCTTTTTTTTAGGTAATCTCAGGACCTTCGTTCCCGAAAGCCGGTCGTGCCAGCTGCTCTTGTCTTTATCCAGCCATATCCACCAGTAACCCAGCCCGGCCAGGGAGAACGACACGATGGCCGCTAGGCAGCGGACAATGCATTGGCCCCAGCTGGGGACCCCGCCATCGGTCTTTTGCACCTGAATGCGCCAGGCTTGCATGCCCAGAGTTTGTCCTTTTTTGCGCCAGAAGAAACTGTAGAAGCCAATCGCCACGCAGAGCAAATAGAGCTGAAATGGCCAGCCAGCGAGCAGGGGGTCTGCTTCGTGCATGACCGTATTGCTGGCCTCCGGAATATCGAAGTCGAGCTGGCCGGTGGCCAGCACCGCCAGTAAGGTTGCCAGGCAGAGCAGGGCAAACAAGAGAAGGCCGTCGTAGACAATGGCGGCTAGGCGCGGCACAACGCCGGCGACGGGGAGTGTTTCCTGATTTTCGGTCATAGCGGGCGGCCGAGTTTGATTTTGGCGCGCATTGTAGCACTCTCGCCGCAATTACCATCGCGTAATTGAACCCCGCCAACGCTGACACCCGTAGTTGATTAGTGCTAATCTCGCCTGAAACCATTGTCGGAGCGGTATCTCACTGCGCCGATCTCAATAAGCCTAAACAGGATTTGAAGATGCGGGTTCTGGTCATTGAAGACGACGCCAGTGTGGCGGATTACATCGTCAAGGGTCTCAAGGAAAGCGGCTACAACGTCGATCACGCTGCTGATGGCAAGCAAGGCCTGGTCAAGGCGACGACTGAAAACTACGATGTTGCCATTATCGACCGCATGTTGCCGCATGTGGACGGTTTGACCATTATTCAGACCTTGCGTGCCTCCAACGACAGTACGCCGGTATTGATTTTGAGTGCGCTGGGTGATGTTGATGATCGCGTGAAAGGACTCAAGGCGGGCGGTGATGATTATCTGGTCAAGCCTTTCGCCTTTGCAGAGTTGCTGGCTCGCATCGAGGCGGTATTGCGCAGGCAGGAATCCACGGCTACCCAAACGCGTCTGAAAGTAGGCGATCTGGAAATGGATTTGTTGGCGCATAAAGTGACGAGGGCCGGCGAGGTGTTTAATCTGCAGCCGCGTGAATACAAACTGTTGGAATACCTGATGCGTCACGCCGGTCAGGTTGTTACCCGAACCATGCTGCTGGAAAATGTCTGGGATTACCACTTCGACCCGCAAACCAACGTCATTGATGTGCATATCAGTCGGCTGCGTCAAAAAATCGACAAAGGCTTTGACACACAATTGCTGACGACAGTGCGCGGCGCCGGGTATATGCTGGATGATCCTCAATAGAATATTCAACAGCTTCACCTTCCGCTTTATGTCCGGTTATGTGGCCGGGCTCAGCATTACGGTGTTCCTCGTTCTGGCGGTTATCTACACGCTAATTTCCCGCGATTATTTCGCGCAGGTTCACGACACGATTCAACATGAGCTGAATACGCTTACTAAAACCTATCAGGCCGGCGGTGAAGCGGCTGTAGACGAGTTCGTGAAAATTCATGGCGGACCGGACAGGCTTATTCGTTTTTTCTTTCTTGTGGTCGACGAAGATTTTAAGCGCATTGCGGGGAATTTGGACGAGTGGCCGGAATCCCGTCAATATCGTGATGGTTGGCTGGGTTTTGACCTGCAGGCTCTCTCTGGTGATTGGGACGAGGTGGGTACGGAGTTCGTTGCCCGTTCGCACAAATTACCCACAGGCGAAACCGTGATGGTGGCGCGGCATTATGCGGACGTTATTAATAGCGCCAAACTGGTAAGCGGTGCGCTCACCCGTTCAATGATTGTCACCATTATCCTGGGCACCATCGGTGGTGCGATTGTGGCGGGGCGTATGGTGACGCGCATCGATCACATGAACCAAAGTGTGCGTCGCATTATGTCGGGAGACCTGTCCGAGCGGATCGATGTATCGGAGTCCTCTGGTGACTTCCGGCGCCTGGCCGAAAACCTCAATCAGATGCTCGATAAAATTGAGCAGCTGATGCTGGGCATGCGGCAAGTGTCTGACAATATTGCGCATGACCTGCGCACGCCGCTGACACGCCTGCGCAACAAACTCAGCGAACTTCACAGCGCGACCGGTGAGACCGAACAAGTTCAGGACCTGATTGATGAAGCCGACGGCTTGCTGGCCACCTTCAGTGCTCTGCTTCGTATAGCACAAGTTGAATCCGGCAATCCGCGCTCAGGTTTTACCGAAGTCGACCTCAAGGTCATATTGCTGGATGTAATTGAACTCTATGAACCACTGGCCGCGGAAAAGTCACAGTCACTGGATGTTGATTTGGCGTCCGTACAAAGCTTTCAGGGCGATCGCAATCTTTTATTTCAGGCCGTCGCCAACCTGGTCGACAACGCGATTAAATATACCCCCGAAGCAGGCGAAGTTGGCGTACGTTTGTGGGAGCAGCAAGGCCAGCTTATTGTTGATGTGGCCGATTCCGGGCCGGGCGTTTCACCGGCAGAACGGGAGAAAGTCTTGCAACGCTTTTACCGCGTTGAAGCCAGCCGTAGCGAGCATCCCGGTAATGGGCTGGGGCTGAGCCTGGTTAACGCCGTCATTAAACTGCATGGCGGCAGCATCCAGTTAGGCGACAATTTCCCGGGTCTGCGGGTGAGTGTAAGAATTCCGCTTAAATCCGGCTAAGGCGGGCCGATTAAAGAAAGGGGTTATGTTTTTCCAGCTTGATATGGCTGGTGTCGGGCGCCGGTGGTGGCTCTTTCTTCTTGGGACCCAAAATTGCGCCGGGTTCCTCGATATCCAGTTTGCTGGTATCGGGCGTTATTTTTTCTCGTGTATCGGGCAGTGTTTCGATATCGGCCCCGGGCGGTGCCAAACCGAAATCGGGTGGCTCAATGGCTTCGAAAGCGGCCTGTTCACTACCCGACCAGGGCTCCATTTCATCCAGAGTAATACCGGACAAATCCAGTTCGGGTGGCTGCACCTGAGTGCGCTCCTCGTCTTTGAGAACCGGTGTGCCGGGCGGGGCAAGATCGATATGGCTTGTATCGGGCGCAGGCGGCGCGCTTGTTTGCGCCTCTGCGGGTTCTTTGTTGGCAGCCGCAGGTGCCAATTCTATCGGGCTAGACGTCGGAGTATTGGTTTTAGGCGGGCTTGGCACATCGGCTGGCGCGCTTTGTCTGGCTGTGGGTTCGGGTGCTGCCGCGACGCTGGCTTTGACAATAGTGTGCAATCCGGACTGTGTCAGCGCGGCCTTAAATTTTCGAGCGATCGCTTCATCTACGCCCTTCTTAATGCGATGGGGCTTGCCGTCAACGAGTTTTGCTGCCTGTTCAGCCGGCATTTTGAATAGGGCCGCAAGGCGTTCAACGGCCTGGTCGCTGCTTACGTTGTCTAGCAGTTTGCCGGATATAATAATGTCGTACTGACTCATAAAACCTGCTTATTACGGCCCTAGATTAATGACAACTTAGCAGAGATTGTAGCGCAATGTTAAGATTCTGTTTTTACGACTGTGAATTAGGCCCTGACCCTCAAAATGGATGCTGATACGCTGCCAACCAAGTTTGTTCGCTCCCTGCTGAGTCTGGTGGATGAGCGGGGCTATGACTATCGTGCCATTTTGGACCTGGCCGGTATTGATTTTAACCCTATGGACTCGAAATCGCCGGGTTATCAGCAGCAGATCTCGGCGATGCAATATACCCGCTTGTATCAACAGGTGTTGCGCTTGTTGCAGGACGAGACCTTCGGTCTACTGCAAGGTAGCGGCGTTACGCCCGGCGCGTTTCGCATGATGTGTTATTGCATCCTGGGTTGTGAGAATCTGGGCAAAGCGATTAAGCGCGCCTGTGATTTCTATAGAACTTTTTTCCGCAACGAGGCGCAGATCTCCTTCTACCGCACAGCTGATGCCGCTTCCGTGGGCTACTCGGGCGCACGCGATAGCTCCTACGCAGACACCGTCGTCGAAGCCGCTGATGTCTATGGGCTTTCGGTGTGGCACCGTTTTTACTGCTGGTTGGTGGGAACCCCGATTGAGCTGCGCGAGGTACATTTTGCCCGCCGTGCCCCGGAAACCCCTGAACGCCGGGCCAAGTATGAGCGCCTGTTTGAATGTCCTGTGCTGTATTCACAGGAGCGCGATGAGATATTGTTTGATACGCGCTATCTGGAATATCCCTTGGTACATACCGAGGACTCCCTGAAAAAGTTTTTACGGACCGCGCCCTATCCTCTTATGGTGATGTCGAATTCCCGCGACGATAACAGTCTCGTGGCAAGAGTGCGGGCGATGATCGGTCACGACTTCAGTCAGGGCTCACCCAATTTCGAACGGATCACCATCGCCTTGAACATGTCGGCCCCGACCTTGCGTCGCCGCCTAAAAAAAGAAGGGACCAGCTTCCAAACACTTAAGGATGAGTGTCGTCGCGACGCAGCCATTAATTACCTGAGTAATTCCGAGCTTTCGATTAACGCCATTGCCGCGCTGATGGGTTTTACTGACCCCAGTGCCTTCCATCGCTGTTTCAAGAAATGGACCGCTATGACTCCCGGGGAGTACCGCGCGAGCGAGCGCAGGGAGCTAGTCTGAACACCGTTCTGTAAATGCTAAGTCGCTGTTATAAAAAGAAATAAAGCCTCTTTGCTAGTCTGATTGACCGCAATTGTTATTGTCTTTCCACGCCACGCAGTTAGATTGTGCAGCGCTAATTTGCGTGGTTCGCCGGCAGACTCAAGAAAATCTATCTGTCAAAGCGGGGCACCAATTCAACTGACTGCACACAGGAAAGACTATGGCTACCGAAGCATTTATCTACGACGCGATCCGCACGCCGCGCGGTAAGGGCAAAAAAGGCGTTGGTGCGCTTTATGAAGTTAAGCCCATTGATCTGGTTACCAACCTCCTGGAAACTCTCAAAGAGCGTCTGAATCTGGATACTTCGCAGGTAGAAGACCTGATTATGGCCACAGGTGAGCCGGTCAATGAGCAGGGACAGAATATTGCCAAGGCGGCACTGGTCTATTCGAGCTGGGACGATGTGACTACCGGTGCGCAACTCCACCGCTTTTGCGCTGGCGGTCTGGATGCCGTCAATATGGCCGCAGCCAAAGTTGCTGCGGGATACGAAGATCTGGTTGCTGCCGGTGGCGTTGAGTCCATGTCACGTATCGGCATTGGTGCCTCCGGTGGCGCAACCGGTGACCCCTGGGTGGCGATGAAGAGCTACTTTATTTCCCAGGGTTTGGGCGCCGACATGATCGCGACACTCGATGGTTTCACGCGTGAAGACGTTGATGCCTACGCGGTTCGCTCCCAGCAACGTGCGGCGGCAGCACGTGACAATGGCTACTTCAAATCCCTGGTGCCGGTAAAGGATATGAATGGCGTGACCATTCTTGATCACGATGAATTTATCCGCGCCAACACCACCATGGAAGGCCTGGCCAAGCTCAATCCGGCCTTCCAGATGTTTAATGATTTCGGTCACGGCGGTGTTGCCAAGCTGAAATATCCGCAGCTTGAAAACATCAATTGTGTCCATACACCCGGCAACTCCTCGGGCATTGTTGATGGCGCAGGCCTGGTATTGATCGGCAACGAACAGGCAGGCAAGGATCAGGGCTTAACGCCGCGTGCGCGTATTGTGTCCTGCGCCTTGGTTGGTACTGAGCCATCTATCATGCTCGCAGGCCCCGGCCCGGCGACTGAAAAAGCGCTGAAGAAAGCGGGCTTGACGGTCAATGATATCGACCTCTTCGAATTAAACGAGGCCTTTGCCTCGGTAGTGCTTCGTTACCAGAAATATCTTGGTATCCCCGACGAGAAAATAAACGTTAATGGCGGCGCCATTGCCATGGGTCATCCCATCGGTGCAACCGGTGCCATGATTCTCGGTACGCTATTGGACGAACTGGAACGCCGCAATCTGAAGCGCGGTGTTGTCACTTTGTGTGCCGGTGGCGGCATTGGTATTGCCACCATTATCGAACGCGTTTAATTCATGAATTTTCGGTAGGAGCCTGCGCCGCAGGCGAAATATTGCGAGCACAGCTCGTGCCTGCCAGACAGAGCCAGACAAAGAGAGCAGAGCAATGGGATATATACGTTTAGAGAAAGACAGTGATGGCATCGTCGAACTGATTTTCGATCAGCCAGGCAAAACCGTAAACACCATGGGATTGGAATACGACGAAGCCATGCGTGCGGCAGTGGCTGAAATCCAGGCAATGGTCGCCCAAGGCGGCGTTAGCGGTGTCTATGTTCGCAGCGGCAAGCCGAATCAGTTTTTTGCTGGTGGCGACATCAAAGAAATGCTGGAAATGGACCTCAACGCCAGCGAAGAAAAGAAAACTGAAATGTATGAAGGCCTCATGGCCACTAAAGCACCCTTGCGTGCGCTGGAAACATTGGGCGTGCCGGTAGCTGTTGGCATAAACGGCCCGGCCTTGGGCGGTGGTTTTGAAATTGCCCTGTCATGCCATTACCGCGTGGCCATGAATGGCGTGAGCGTTGGCTTGCCCGAAGCCATGATTGGCCTGATGCCGGGTGCGGGTGGCGTTGTGCGTATGACCTATTTCCTGGGGATGCAAGAAGCGATTGGTCTTATCAGTCAGGGCAAACGCCTGACCGCAGAAAAAGCCCAGCAAAAAGGCTTGATTCATGAACTGGCTGATTCTGAAGACGAGATGGCACTTAAAGCCAAAGCGTGGATCAAAGCAAACCCCGAAGCGAAACAGCCCTGGGATAGCGAAGGCTACAAGATGCCCGGTGGTGGTCCCACTGATGAAGCCAATCAGGGTCTTACCTTCTTTGGTCCGTCCAATGTGATGGTGCAAACCAAAAACCTGATGCCCGCCCAGAATGCGATCTTTGCCTGTGTGGTTGATGCCGCACGTGTAGACTTTGATACGGCACAGAAAATTGAAGGTCGTTACTTCCTGTACCTGCTGTTGAATCAGGTATCACGTAATATGATGACCGCCTTTTTCGTGCAGATGGAAGCCCTCAATAAAGGTGCCAGCCGTCCGAAGGGCATCGACAAAACCAGCGTCAAAAAACTGGGCATTATCGGCGCAGGCCAAATGGGTGCCGGTATCGCAACGGTTGCTTCTCAAAAAGGCATCGATGTTGTTCTAAAGGATATCAGTCTTGAAAATGCCAACAAAGGCAAGGCCTATGCCGAGAACTTCTTTAACAAGCGCATTGAGAAGAAGCGTTTAACGGAAGAAGTGAAGAGCGAGTGCCTGGCGCGCATTACCGCAACTGACGATTATGCCGAGATGGCAGACTGTGATCTGGTTATTGAGGCCGTGTTTGAGGACCGCAAAGTCAAAGCTGCGGTGACCAAAGACACCGAAGCGGTGCTGAAGGCTAACGGCGTTTTTGCTAGCAACACATCAGCACTGCCCATTACGGAATTGGCTGAAGCGTCTGTCCGCGCTGAAAACTTTATCGGCATGCACTTTTTCTCACCCGCAGAAAAAATGCCCTTGGTTGAGATCATTCGCGGTGCGAAAACGTCTGACGAAACACTGGCACGCGCTTTTGATCTGGCTCAGCAGCTCGGAAAAACGCCGATTGTTGTTAACGATGCGCCCGGCTTTTTCACCACGCGTGTTATTGGTAAAACCGTTTCCCAAGGCAGCATCATGGTGGAAGAAGGTATAAACCCGGTGTTGATAGAATCAGCCGCGCGCGACAATGGTTCACCGATTGGGCCACTGGGTGCGATCGACGAAATCAGTCAGGAAACGGCGTACAAAAATGGCCAGCAGGCGAAGGCCGATACCCTGGCGCAGGGCAAGGAGTGGGAAGACAATGCAGCTTCCCGTGTGCTGGATCGCATGGTGAATGAGTTTGGTCGCAAGGGTAAGGTTCACGGCGGCGGTTACTATGAATATCCCGAGGGCGGGCAGAAGCATATGTGGCCCGGCCTGAAGGATGCTTTCGCGCCAAATGGCTATCGGGATATTCCTTACGAGGATATCAAAGACCGCTTGGTCTACAGCCAATGTCTGGAAGCAGTGCGCGCAATGGAAGAAGGCGTGATTGAGAATGTCGGTGACGGCAATATTGGCTCGATCATGGGTATTGGTTTCCCCGCACAAACAGGCGGGGTGTTTCAGGCCATTAATGCTATTGGCTTGCAGCAGTTTGTAGAGCGAGCAGACTATCTTCATAAGCAGTACGGAGAAGATTTTGCGGTACCGCAATTGTTGAGGGATCGCGCTGCGAAAAACGAACTGTTCCTGTAAGTAGGCTGAAAGCAAAAGGGGCCAGCAAGCGCTGGCCCTATTTTTTTTGCGCGGATAATTGGCTATTTTTCCAGGCCCGAGTCTAAAGCGCTTTTTTAGGCGCTGTGTTGCTCCTTATTGACGGCAGGCATTGCCCGGTCGAGCCAGTCGAACCACTGCTTCATACCTTCCCCCGTTTTTGCTGACAAGCATAAAATTTCGCAGTTCGGGTTTACTGTTCTTGTATTGTGGATGCAGGCGTCCAGATCGAAATCCAAATGTGGCAGCAGATCGATTTTGTTCATTAAGACCAAGTCTGCGCGGTGAAACATATGCGGATACTTCAAGGCTTTGTCCTCACCCTCGGTGACCGACAGTATGACGACGCGTTTCTTTTCCCCCAGATCAAACAGGGCCGGACAAACGAGATTGCCAACATTTTCGATGAATACAATAGAGTTGGCGCGCGGGCTTAATTGCTGCAAGCCGGCCTGCAGCATGTCGGCTTCCAGGTGGCAACCCGTGCCGGTATTAATTTGTACGGCTTCGACACCGGTTTTACGAATGCGCACAGCATCATTTTCTGTGGCCTGATCGCCCTCAATGACATAGCAGCGATGCTTGATACTTGTAAGCGTCGCCTCAAGCAGGCTGGTTTTGCCAGCGCCGGGCGAACTCAAAAGATTCAGTCCCAGAATATTTCGTCCTTCCAGCCAGCCACGATTGTACTGCGCAAGCCGGTCATTTTTGTCGAGAATACTTTTTTCCAGGGTGATCAGTTTTGAATTGTCGGTGCCGGAAGAAGCGTGGCTGTGTGTATGTCGACGTCCCTGCGAGTGATCGTGTGAATGGTCGAGCGAGTGGTCGAGCGAGTGGTCGTGTGAGTGGTCGTGTGAGTGGTCGTGTGAGTGGTCGTGTGAGTGGTCGTGTGAGTGGTCGTGTGAGTGGTCGTGTGAGTGGTCGT
>JBFJTG010000044.1:0-22087 GCA_041625575.1 Litorivivens sp. | reverse complement strand
TGCCACTCACCCATGCGCTACGTGTGGGATATGTATCACGACTATAGAGAGCGTGCGGGTTGGTTTAAGCGCTTACTGATGCCCATGCTGATGCATTATTTGCGGGTCTGGGATGTTACTAGCGCTATGCGCGTTTCGCATTTTGTGGCTAACTCTGCCTACGTATCTCGGCGAATTCGACGATTCTATAATCGCTCGTCAACGGTGATCCATCCACCGGTCAGCATCGGGAAGTTTGAATTGGCGCCCGAAAAAGAAGATTACTACCTGCTCGTTGGTGAGCTAGTAGCGTATAAGCGCGCAGATCTGGCGATAGAGGCTTTTTCTCGCAGCGGAAAACGCCTGAAGGTTGTCGGTACCGGTGAGCTGTATGAGGAATGTAAGGCGCGAGCCCCCAAAAATATTGAATTTCTTGGCAAGGTTGAGTCCTCTGCGCTTCCCGGGTTATACGGCCGTGCGAAAGCGCTTATATTCCCGGGGATCGAAGATTTCGGTATTGTGCCCGTCGAAGCCTTAGCCTCCGGGACACCGGTCATTGCTTTCGGCAAGGGCGGGGCATTGGAGACTGTTGAGCACGGTGTTACTGGTATAATATTTCCAGAACAATCGCTGGCCTCGCTCGATGCTGCAATTGCAGATTTCGAGGGTGGGCGTTATGTGTTCCCCCCCGAGACGCTTCGAAACTATGCTATGCAATTCGATGAGGCGATTTTTAAAAAGAATTTTGCCGCATTCGTAGCCGACAGGATGGCAGAGTTGGTTGCCGCGCCTAAGCAGTCCTATTTACCTGAACCTAGTGAAAAGAACACGTAATCAATGCCTCGTAATGTGAGAAGTGCTGGAAGTGGCCAGCATCTAAGTTTTGTTGTTTTGTTTACACAGGCTGCCGATATCGTGGCGATCTGCTGTGTAGCGATGCTGCTCTATGTGACGATTCCGCTCGTCGATGCCAGCCTGCGCGAGTATGTGTACCTAACGGTTGTGGCGGTTCTGCTTACCGGTATAGTTTTTACCCAGTTAGGTCTGTACCGCGAATATCCCATAGCGACGGGCGCCACCCTGCCCGGTTGGCTTCTCGTCTTTTTGCTGATCACCCTATTCCTGTTCATCACCAAAACGAGTGATCATTTTTCCCGGCTTTGGTATGGCTTGTGGATGGTAGTGGGTTTTGTGGCTATCGAGGTCGGACGTTTCACGGTGAAGCGAATCGTGCGCAGTTTGCGGCGAGCGGGATTCAATCGGCGGACGGTGGTTGTAGTCGGTTGCTCCGAAATCAGCAAGGTTGCCTTGGCGCGGCTATCAAACTTCGATGAGACAGGGTTTTCGGTGCTGGGATATTTTTCTGACGACGAGGGAGCTGACCAGCTGGTGGGTTGGAAGGGCAAGATCTGCGACGCCCACCGCTTTGTAGAGGAGAATGATGTTGATCAGTTGTGGCTGGCCTTCCCCTTCAATCAGGCCGACAAGCTGGAGGCGGTGTTGAATGATTTGGTTCATTCCGTCGCCGATGTGCGTTTGGTGCCGGATCTTTATGGTTTTCGTTTATTGAATCACTCAACCAGTGTGGTTAACGGCTTGCCGGTTGTTAATTTGTCGATGACACCCATGGACGGACTTAATCGTTTCATCAAGGCGGTTGAGGATAAGATCATTGCCTCGATTATTCTGTTGGGAATTAGCCCCTGGTTGGTGCTGATAGCGATTGGCGTAAAATTGAGCTCACCGGGCCCCGTTTTTTATCGGCAAGAGCGAATGAGCTGGAACGGCACGTGTTTTTATATGTACAAGTTTCGCTCCATGAGGGCCGATGCAGAGTCCGAGACGGGAGCCGTTTGGGCAAAGCCTGGCGATGGCCGGGCAACCCGCTTCGGGAGCTTTCTGCGCAGAACCAGTCTCGATGAGCTACCGCAGTTTTTCAATGTGCTTAAAGGCGATATGTCGATTGTAGGTCCGCGGCCGGAGCGGCCTGTGTTTGTTGAGAAATTTAAAAATGAGGTGCCCGGTTATATGCAGAAGCACAAGGTCAAGGCCGGCATAACAGGGTGGGCGCAGGTCAATGGCTGGCGCGGCGACACTGACTTGGTAGCGAGAATTGAGCATGACCTGTATTACATAGAACACTGGTCGCTGTTGTTCGATTTGAAAATTATTCTACTGACTTTGTATCGGGGGCTGGTGCATAAGAATGCATACTAGCGTCAACCTTTGAGTGACAGGCAAGTGCCATGCCAGCACATAGCCAAACGAGATGCCAGAATTCGGTTGGGCGGGTAAGAATTCCGCGAGATTCAAAAAATTTCACGCTTACTGAGTAGATTAGCAGTGCCATGACGCACTGAGCCATGGGAGTGTCCCTGTGTTGCCATGCCCGCCAGCCAATAGCGCACAAGACCGCCAGCCAGAGTGCTCCACCGATTACCCCGCCGTCGTATAAAACCTTCAGGTGAATGTTGTGTGGATCGTAAAGCTCCTCTCCACTGCTGACATTAATGACAAACAGCGCGTCCATGCCATGTCCAAGCCAGGGGCGTTGCCCGATCCATTCCAGTGCGATGGCCCAAATTTCGAAGCGCTGGGAGAAGCCGCGAGATATGAATAGTTCGGCGTAGGGAGCGAGCATCACGCCGATGACGGGCAGGGCGAGCAGGGCGAGCAGTTTGAACTGGCGAATTTCCTTCGAAGAAACGGCCCAGTATGCCGCCGTGGCAACCAGTGCGAGCAGCGCAGAGCGGGATTCTGTTAGGAGCAATCCGTAAAACACCACGACAATGCCGAGCATCACAACGAGGTTTGCAATACTAAAGCCTTGCTGCGCCAGGCGCTGGATTAGCGAGCAAACACCGAGCACAAATAAGGAGCCGAGCATTGCTCCGGTTAGGAGATAGTTAACGCCTGCATGCACGCCAATCAGGCGATCAGAGGCGAAGGCCTCCTCGGGGTAATAGATGAGATTGATTGCCAGCCAGGGAATGCAAAGTGCTATGGCGCAAAGTATTGCTCGCCAAAAATGCGCTGCCTCGTACCTTACGACAACATGCACCCCGTAGACGAAGATCATCGTGTAAACGATACGCTTAATGTAGTCGGAAAGGTCTTCGGCGTTGTCTGACCAAGCGCTGGTCACCGTCATGTAGCTAAGGAAGGCGCCGAGCAGCAAGTAAATGGGCGAGAGCAGTGCCTTTAACGTTGGGTCCTGCTTCCACATGCAAATAAATAGGTGAAAAGCAGTTGGAGCCAGGAAAAATGCGTAAACCAGCGTATGCTGGCCCTTTCTTGACGTTGCGATAAACCAGGCCGATAAAAATACGTAAAAGCCGGCTATCACCATGTAGCGAATAGCCTTGGGCACTTCGGGCCGAATGGGTTCTGCCTGCAACATGGATTTCAGTCGGCCAACTTCCCGGAAATGATGCTTTTGACGTGCTCCAAATCTTCCCATTTGCGGCTATTGAAAATACGCCGAACGTCTTTTACGACTTCGGCATAACCGTAGCGTGGGTGGGCATCGTGCACGGCGACCCGGGCGCCGGGGGCTAAATGGGCCTCGAAGTCCTTGAAGTCCTGATAGGCCTGTTCGTGGTTGCCGTCAATCCACAGGAAATCGATTTTGATCGATGGGTCCCATTGGCTGGCGGCTTCCTGTGAGTAGCCCTCAATCAGCTCGAACATTCCACCGAATCCGTTTTGCTCCAGACGCGAAGCAACTAGCTCTTTGGTGGGCTTTTCGTCCAGCGGAACGCAGTTGTCGGTCAGTTCAGCCTGTTTGTCCAGATCGGAATTGAAGGGGTCGATGGCATAAATTTTGCCATTTCTTTTTCTGAGGCCGTTCAGCAAATAGCTGGTAGAGAGGCCTCCATAGCATCCAATTTCAACAACAACACCGTTCTCGGGAACCTGCGAGGCCCATTGGGTAAGCATGCCCGCTTCAGTGTGACGGATCATGCCGCCATAGGCCTTCTTGTCATAGCGGCGGCCATATTTGAGGCCGGCGAAATTATGGTACAAGGGGCGAGAGAAGCCGCTGATCACTTTTGGACCGGATTCCGACCAGGCTTTTTCTAGGAAGCTGTCAACCGTCATGCGTCTGGGTACCGTGGTTTGCTGAGAATTGGGGTGCCTATTCTAGTGGAAGTTACATATAATTTCGCGACCTTTTTGTGGTACTTGACCCACCAGCCCTGCGTTGATGGTTATTATTGCCGACAGAGGAATAATCAGGTGGGAGTAAAAAGTGGCTAATCGTTGTGGTGCGCAGGCGTGGCTGGCGCCGGAGTTGGGCTGCGAAGGTGATGCCTTTGAATTTGCCCGGGGCCTGAGCGGGGAGGTTTACCGAGCAATGCCGGATCGCACAACTTTGCGCTTTGTGCATGAGGGGCGTGGTTACTTCTTGAAATATCACCGGGGCGTAGGCTGGCTAGAGATATTGAAGAATCTCGTGTCCTTTCGCTTGCCTATACTCAGTGCCGAAAACGAGCGTGCGGCGATTGAGCTGCTCGCAGCGCGCGGCGTTGATACTATGGAGGCGGCGGGCTACGGTAGATCCGGGTGCAATCCGGCGAGTACACAATCGTTTCTGATAACTCGCGAAATCGCCAATGCGCCCAGCCTGGAGGATGTATCGGCGACCTGGGATGTCCAGCCACCGGCTCCGGCCACAAAGTGGACGCTGATAAGGGAAATTGCACGAGCTGCACGAAAAATGCACGAGGTGGGCGTCAATCACCGGGATTTTTACCTCTGTCATTTTTTACTGCGCGAGGGTGACATCGCTGAGCCCAAACTGGCGCTCATCGATCTGCATCGCGCCCAGATAAGAAAAAAGGTGCCGATTCGCTGGCGGCGCAAGGATTTGGCTGCGCTGTATTCCTCAGCCGCTCATATCCCTCTGACACAAAAAGACTTTTTAAGGTTTATTCGCGAATACTACCAGCGTCCCTTGCGCGAGCTGTTAGTTCAGGAGCGCGCCGAGTTGACCAAGATCAGGCGGGAAGGGGATAAATTAAGAGCCAAGTTCCTGCGAAAGTATAAGCCCTAGGAAGCGGTTTTTCACAAGCGCAGCATTGTGTGATTGGCACCCCACTATAGTGAATATATACACCAGCCACCTTGTATCTAGCGTCATTGCGGTTAACATTCGCTCCCTTATAATTTCAATAGCCACTTTTGGTAATTCTGCAGGGAGCGGAAGCTTTGGCTTGTCTGAACATTTCACGGGGAGTGGGCGGTAGTGGCGACTAGCGCGGCTGGCGTTAAATTCCGGCCGGAGATTGAAGGGCTTCGAGGCTTTCTCGTACTTCTTGTTATGGTTTTCCATGCGGGGGTGCCTGCTTTCGAAGGTGTCTACTTTTCTGTCGATATCTTTTTTCTGGTCAGTGGCTACCTGATGGCGCTGATTATTCAGGCGGACATCTCAGTAGCGCGATTTTCAATTATTGGCTTCTATGAGCGTCGCGTCCGGCGCATATTTCCGGCCTTGTATCTGGTTTTAATATCCTCCTTGGTGTGCGCGTATTATTTGTTGCCCGCAGCCGAATACGAAAGCATGGGGGAGAGCGCGCTGTGGATACTCGGGCTGGCGGGGAATCTATATTTTTCGATTGCAAGCTACAGCTATTTTGAGGCTGACATGGGCCTGCAGCCTTTCATGCACCTGTGGACGCTGGGCCTAGAGCAGCAGTACTACCTCATCATTCCGCTGTGCTTTGCCTTCTGCCTGCGCATTGTGCCGCGACTGAATATCAACACTGTACTAATTGGCATGACGATTCTGTCTTTTGCTTGCGCCCTGTTCATAGTTTACGAGGATGTTCAAAAAGCTTTTTATCTTCCCTTCTCCCGTATGTGGGAATTTTCGCTGGGCTCGTTGTTGGCATTAAATGAAGGCAGGTTTCGCGCCTGGGTTCCGGAAAAGTGGCACCACTGGCTGGCCGATGCGGGCGTTATTGCTGTGGCTGTGGTGATGTTTACGGCCACCGTGCATTGGGTGCATCCCGGTCCGCTTACCCTGATTCCGGTATTTGGTGGATTGTTATACATAGGGTTTGCCAACGAAAAGAGCCTGCTGAGCCGCTTTTTAAGCCTTAAGTCGCTGCAGCAACTCGGTGCAATATCCTACTCTCTCTATCTTTGGCATCAGGTTTTTTTCGCGCTGGCGCGCTGGTATTTTATCGATACCCTGACGGGGCTGGATTACTTTTATTTGTCCATCGCCGCAGTGCTCCTGTCTGTTGTTAGCTACCATTTGGTGGAAGTGCCTTTCAGAAACCGGCAAAAGTTCAAGCCGGTCCTGCTCTGGTCGGTGCTGGTGATGGCAACAGTGCCCCTGTATTTCACTGCGAAATATATCGATAAAAAACATGGTATCGATGAGCGTTTACCACTCGCTGCGCAGGAGGCCTATCGGGACAAGAACTCAAAAAGTATCGCCCTAACGGCTGACAATGTCGCCTGCTACGCGATCATGAACGACGGCCCATGCCCGATTGGAGATCCGGAAAAGCCCCGCAACTGGATGTTAGTGGGCGACAGTCATGCTGCGGCCCTAACAACTTCCCTGGACGCAGCGTTTAGGGCGAGTGGCAAGGCGGGTTACGCGGCGATCAGGAATGCTTGCGCGCTTGCCATTGGCAGTCGGCTGGCGGGTGATCGCAATAACGAATGTGAAGCACATAATCTGAAGCTGATGGCGCGCTTGCAGTCGGACGATGTCGAGGGTGTCATTCTGGTTGGGCGTTATCCCTATTTTCTTGATCCCGGATTCTACGATAACGAAGAAGGCGGTATCGAAACCGGGATTCAGTTTTGGTTTGAGCCAACAACAGCGAAGGCAGATCGGGAAGCCGCCTTAATCGAGTCATTTTTGGTGCCGGTGCGGCAGCTGCTGGCACAAGGGAAGCGTGTGGTGCTGATCTACCCCATTCCTGAGATGGGTTGGAATGTGCCGAATTACCGCTTTAAGGCTGCGTTGCACAAGGGCAGCTTACCCGAGATTTCAATCAGCCTGGCTCGTTATCGCGAGCGCAGTGAATCAATCCGGCAGGCTTTTGATGGTCTGGGCGATGAGCACCCCAATCTGGTGCGGATAAGGCCTGCACACTTGCTGTGTGATGCTGAGAAAGGGCGATGTCTCGCGCAGCGGCAGGATGGGCGGCTTCTGTATATGGATGACGATCACGTGAATAACCTCGGGGCCGACATCCTTGTTTCGGATATTATGAGGCGGGCATTTCCCGATATCTCCCTGACCGACCGTATAGTGACTAGATTTTAACCGCTTTTCCCGCTACACTCCGGCCTCTCTTATATCGATAATCCGGCATCGAATGCCATAAGCCCCCTCGGCTAAAGTCGAGTTCACGCCGCTACTGGCTGTGCAGGGGGGATAACAACTAGCCAGTAACGGATATGCACTCTAATCAGCTCGCCAAATCTCCGGAGCAGGCCCAGCCTGCAATCGCCGATGTTGTACCCATCGGAGAAGGCTTACACAGCCATCCGCTAAAAATTTGCCTGCTCGGGTATCGCAGTCACCCCTACGGTGGCGGTCAGGGCATTTATATACGCTATTTAAGCAAGGCACTCCTTGAGGCGGGTCATTCAGTTGACGTGATATCCGGTGAGCCATACCCCCACCTTGATGAAGGGGTGCGGCTGATTAAAATGCCCGGACTCAACCTGTTCGAAAACGGGCTCAATTCCCTAAGGCCGCACCACCTTAGCTCGCTCACCAATATTATCGAGTGGACCAGCAAGCTGACCGGTGGATTTGCCGAGCCCTATTGCTTTGGCCGCCGCGCCTTAAAGTACCTGCGAAAGCATGGTCGTCACTACGATATTATCCATGATAATCAAAGTCTTGGCTGGTCCATGCTGCAATTGCAGCGCGAGCATTTCCCGCTGGTGACCACTATTCATCACCCGATAACCAGTGATCTGGATATCGCCTTGAAGGCTGCGCGCAATGCCTGGCAGCGCCTGCTGATCCGGCGCTGGCACTCCTTTATTACGATGCAGCGCAAGGTGGCGCGGCAGTTGAAGAATGTGGTCACAGTGTCGGCCTGCTCCCAGCGCGATATTGCCGCTGCCTTCGGCATGGACGAAAGCGGTATCAGTCTGGTGCACTGCGGAATTGACACCGAGGTCTTTCACCCGATACCGGGCGTGCGTAAAAAGCCTTTCCGTATGATGGCGACTGTCTCCGCCGACGCGCCTTTGAAAGGCGCGCATTATTTGCTTCACGCGCTGGCCCTGCTGGTGCCGAAATACCCTGAAGTCGAATTGCTGCTGGTGGGCAAACCCAAGCCCGGTGGTTCTACTGAGCGATTAATTGAGCGTTTGGGGCTGGCCGACAGGATTCACTGCGTGACCGGCATTAGCACCGAGGAGCTTGTTCGTCATTACAATGAGGCAGAGCTGGTTGTTGTGCCCTCGTTATACGAGGGTTTTGGCTTGCCTGCCGGTGAAGCCATGGCCTGTGCTACGGCAGTCGTATCGACCGACGGTGGGGCCTTGCCTGAAGTTGTGGGCGATGCCTGTATTCAGGTGCCGGTGCGCGATAGTGAGGCTATAGCTGAAGCCGTTGCTGCCTTGTTTGACGATCCCGAGCGCCGTCAGGCTCTGGCGCTTGCGGGCCGAGAGCGTATCGAAAATATCTTTTGCTGGCGCAAGGCTGCGCTGGAAATGACAGACTACTACTGGCAGGTTATAGATCGTGCAAACCGTTGATTTTAAGCATTTTATGTTGTCGCCCGGCGACCGCGTTCTGGATTTGGGCTGCGGCGAGGGCCGGCATGTTATCTCGGCTTTTGTTGAGGCCGATGTCACAGCAATAGGCGTTGATTTAAGCCTTACAGATTTGAAAACGACGCAGCAGAAGTTCGCTGATTTTGCTGAACCCGATAATGAGGCCAAAGGATTTGGCTTGGCAGCGGCCAACGCCCTTCACTTGCCCTTTGCTGACGACAGCTTTGACAAAATCATCTGTTCCGAAGTGCTTGAGCATATCCCCGACTATAAATCCGTGCTGCGGGAAATCGAGCGGGTGCTCAAACCGGGCGGGCTGTTTTGTGCCAGCGTGCCGCGTGCCTGGCCTGAGCGCATCTGCTGGGCATTAAGCGAGGCCTACCATAAGGTTGAGGGCGGGCATGTGCGTATCTTTGATGCGGGCAAGTTGCGGGGTCAAATTCAGGCATTGGGTTTTCATTTTTACCACAGGCATTGGGCGCACGCATTGCACGCGCCCTTTTGGTGGCTGAAATGCCTGTTCTGGAAAAATCAGGACGAAAACGGCCTAATCAAACTCTATCACCGGCTGTTGGTGTGGGACTTGCTGGAGCGGCCGCAACTGACACGCCGGCTCGAACAGCTTCTGAATCCGGTGGTGGGCAAAAGTGTCGTCATGTACTTCAGGAAAGCGGCTGATACGCGGGGAGTAGCGCAATGAGTGGCGTATTTCTGAGTAAGGGGCTGTTCCCCAAGGATTTTTTCAAGGCCACGGTAGGCTTCATTAAGTCGACCCAGCGAGAAGACGGCCTGATTCCCTGGTTTGAGGGCGGTCACGCCGATCCCTGGGATCACGTAGAGGCTGCAATGGGTCTCAGTATTGGTGGCGAGTACGACGCTGCGGAAAAGGCCTATGACTGGCTGGCTGAAAACCAGTTGGCTGACGGCAGCTGGTGGGCTGCCTACAAAAACGGCGAAGTCGAGAACCGCGAGCGTCGCGAAACCAATTTTGTTGCCTATGTAGCAACCGGTGTTTGGCACCATTACCTCATTACCGGCCGCGATGGCTTCTTGCAGCGGCTATGGCCGACGGTTGAGCGTGCCATAGGCTTCGTATTGGCGCAGCAGTCAGAGCACGGCGAAATTAACTGGGCGGTGGATACCCACGGCGAGCCGATGCGCGATGCACTCATTACAGGCTGTAGCTCGATCTATAAGAGCCTGGAGTGTGCCCATAATATTGCGGTGAGTTTGGGGGTTGAGCGTCCGGAATGGACGGCCGCCCGTGAGCGTTTGGGCGATGCTCTGCGTAATAAGCCTGAGCGCTTTGACCGCACCTGGGAGAGCAAGGCCCGCTACTCCATGGATTGGTTTTACCCGGTGTTAAGTGGTGCGCTGAGCAAGTCCAGAGCGCGTGAGCAGCTGCAAAAACGCTGGTCGACCTTTGTGGAAGATGGCATGGGTTGCCGCTGTGTGTCCGATCAGCCTTGGGTTACGATTGCGGAATCTTGCGAGCTTGTTATGGCGCTGTTGGCGGCGGGCGATCATGCCCGCGCAGTGACCGTATACAGTTGGCTGCACCAATGGCGGCTCAAAAGTGGCGAATACTGGACGGGCTACCAGTTTGCTGAAGACTTGCTCTGGCCGAATGAAAAGCCAACCTGGACCGCCGGTGCGATATTACTGGCAGCGGATGCACTTTCTGAATATACGGCCGCCAACCACTTGTTCAATCGCGTTGATTTACTCGAACCCGCTGCGGGTGTGAGTGTTGAGGCTGAAAAGCTTCGAAAGGGCTAGGCTGGCGTGCATTGCAAAAGCGTGAGGCTTTAATTGTCCGGCTGGGTTCTCTGATCTAAGGTCGTCGCGATAACAATAGGTATATCCACTTCGCCAAGAACGGTGGCGATATTTCCCTGCCAGTTAGTGCCCGCTTGATTGCTATCGATCGGGTGATTCTCATACAGATCGTGTTTGGCGTAGATTAGCACCCCAACCTGATCGCCCACTTCTAACTTCTCTGCTACTGCAATCAGCTCGACCGGCTCGGGCGGCTGGCCCGTTCTGGGGTCTGTCGACAGAATGGGCTGAACCTGATCATCAACCAGGAAGAGCACATTATTTCGTTTGATGCCGATGCCCACAAAAATTGCAGCGGCGTTGGGCCCGGACAAGGGCGAGGGGTCTGTATTAGCCGGGGCGGCTTGTACGAACAAGCGTGCAATGGGCTTGCCGATGATCGCCAGGTTTGCCTCGGAAATCTGTGGCAGCGGAAAAAAGAGTGCGTCGTCGGCCTGGCTCTCGGTATTGTTTTCGCTGGAACCCAATACAGTGGTGAGCGGTGGAATGCTCACCCGAAAATTGCCGTTGGGCGGCTGTATAGAGTCAAGGTGCAGGGCCTGGCCGTCGTCGAGCGACAGGCAAATTTGCGGCAGTGGCACCGGGGGCATGTCGTACAGCTTTTCGTCAAACCAGAGTTTGATTGTGGTAATGAGGTCGATGTTGCCGCAGTAGGCCCGCCCCAGAGCGCGCTGCGAACCGGGGCCGTGGCGCACGCCACTGTGGCCGCTTTCATGGGTGAGAAGTTTGACATCACCGCCGGCCCTGCGCAGGAAATCGTATAAGGCCATCCCTTCGCTCAAGGGGAAGAGTGTGTCTCGGGCACCTTGTAAGATAAGCGCATCAACACGGGGCATAACAAAGCGCGGGTCGACGGTATAGGACACCGCGCCATTTTCAAAAAACAAATTCTCGGTAAGCGGTACATCCTCCAGTTCCCGGGTGTTTGCCAGGCGCACCTGGGTGCAGGCAAGCTCCATGGGAGCCGATAGTTGCGCGCCATCTTCATCGACAACTTTATTGCATAGCGCAATCAGCCAGGTTTTTTTGAGGACGCCATTGGGCGCAAAGGATTCGCGCAGGTTGAACCAGGTCACTGACGGTACTATTGCATCTATACGCGGATCTTCCGCTGCCAGCATGGGGGTAAATGCGCCACTGTAGCTGTTGCCGAGAAGGCCAATGCGCGGATCTCCAGCGCCGTCTTTGGCAAGGTTGATGTTTTGTACCGCCCAGTCAATGACAGCTTTGGCATCTTTAACTTCAAAATCGGGCGACATGCCGTGACTGCCACCTTCGGAGCCCTCATCGCCATCGTCACCTCGGCCAAAGCCGCGTTGATCAAAGGAAATAATGGCATAACCTCCTCTGCGCAGAGCCCTGAGCTGTGAGTCGACCTGAGTGAAATAATCGCTGTCGCTGGCAGCGGTAGCAGGTGTGCTCGACCTGAATTCGGAGCCTGAAATACGGCTGCCGCCCCAGCTATGGCTGTGCACGATGAGGGGGTAGGAGACGCCGCGCAGGTGTTTGTCCGGGAGGAACAGGGTGGCAGTGATGAGGGTGGTGACGCTGCCGCTTGTGTCGTTGGGCGTTGGCGACACAATGATGATTTCGCGTATCAGGGCTTCCTGTACGGCAGAGTCTAGGTTCTTCTCGCAGCCACACAGGAGTGTGATCAGCAGGATTATGCTTGCGCGGTAACGACCATTCGGCATGGGATTTGGGATACAGCAATACTCGCGAAATAGATTAAAGCAGAGCCTGCTCTTTGGCGGAGAGCCCCTCCGCCTCGATTATACGCGCATCCTTGCTTTTGTGCTGCAGCCGGAATTAGCAGCGCCTCAGAAGTGCGAGGCTGTTGATTCGGCCGATGGCTTCGAACAGGCCGGACGCCAGCGCTAGCTTGTAAATTGCAATTGGTGCTTGCCCGCCTTCTTCCGGCTTGTCAAAAACGTCATGGATGGCAAGGACGCCGCCGCGCATGACGAGCCCGGCCCAGCAGCGGTAATCCGTTAGCGCGGCCTCCAGGCTGTGGCCGCCGTCAATAAACACCATGGCCAGCGGCGTATGCCAGCAGCGTGAAGCGACCTCCGAGCTGGCGACTAAGGGTACAACGGTATCGTGCAGACTCGCCAGTGCGATGTTTCTTCGGAACTCCCTGAAGCTGTCGAATTGCGCTTCGGCGGCATCGTAGAGATCGGGGTCGTGGAAAAATTCGCCCTTCTGGTGTTCCTCCGAGCCGCGGTGATGATCAACCGCATACAAAACGCTGTTGTTCAATTGACAGGCGGCGCCCAGAACGACGGTGGATTTGCCGCAGTAGCTGCCAATTTCCAATACCGGCCCTTTTGCCGACTCTGCTTTTGCTGCGGCATAGAGGGCCCGGGCTTCGTCATCAGCGAGAAAGCCCTTGATGGTGTTAATGTCCAGCGCTAAGTCCATACAGTTCTCAAATCTTCGAATAATCCGGCGGGCACAGTAACCAATTTTACGGGACGCGGCAACGGCGTATCGGGCCAAGCCTGTGCTATGATTTGCCCGCGTTGTTAAGGGGTTAGCCTGCATGAAATTACATATGCCTCGCTTTGAGCAGTCTCGGGTTCTGGTTGTCGGAGACCTGATGCTTGATCGCTACTGGCACGGCAACACGACACGGGTTTCACCGGAAGCGCCGGTGCCGGTGGTGGATGTCAAACAGATCGAAGATCGCCCGGGTGGTGCGGGCAACGTAGCACTCAATATCGCAGCGCTGGGTTCTGCTGCGGTTATTGCCGGTTTGGTAGGGCGCGACGAGGCTGCCGACGCTTTGGCCCTGCGATTAAAGGCGGCTAATATTCTCTGCCAGTTTCGCACCTCGGATACCCACCCGACCATCACCAAGCTGCGGGTTATTTCGCGGCACCAGCAATTATTGCGACTGGATTTCGAAGAGCCATTCGGCGCCGCAGATTCCAGTGCGTTAAGTGATCTGGCGCTGAAAGAGTTGCCTGAGGCTAAAGCTCTTATATTGTCGGACTATGCCAAGGGCGCATTGCAGAACCCTCAGCCACTTATTCAGGCGGCACGCGCGCAGGGCATCCCCGTTTTGGTCGACCCGAAAGGGACGGATTTTGAACGCTATCGCGGCGCGACTTTGCTTACGCCCAATCTCCATGAATTTGAGGCTATTGTCGGGCGCTGCCTGTCGGAGCAGGATCTGGTCGAGAAGGCTCAGGCCCTGATGCTGGAACTTGATTTGCAGGCCTTGCTGGTCACGCGTGGCGAGCATGGTATGAGCCTGATTCGGCCCAATGAGCCAGAGTTTCATTTGCCGGCCCGCGCGATGGAAGTATTCGATGTGACCGGTGCCGGTGACACCGTCATCTCCGTTTTGGCCGCCGCTCTGGCGGCAGGCGACGATCTACCAAACGCGGTAGCGCTGGCCAATCTGGCTGCGGGTATTGTGGTTGGTAAGCTCGGAACAGCGGCCATTAGCGCCCCAGAATTGCGTCGCGCGGTGCAGCGTGAGCAGGGCAGTGAACGCGGGGCCTTGACGGTAGAACAGCTCGCCCTTGTGCTTGAGGACGCGCGCGCTCACGGTGAGAGGGTGGTTTTCACCAACGGCTGCTTCGACATTATCCATGCTGGCCATGTTGGCTATCTGGAGCAGGCGCGACAGCTTGGCGATCGCTTGGTGGTTGCGGTGAACAGCGACGCCTCGGTGTCCAAGCTAAAAGGCCCGGGACGCCCGATTAACCCCCAGGACAGACGCATGGCCGTTCTGGCTGGTCTGGAGGCGGTGGATTGGGTGGTTTGTTTCGATGACGACACCCCTGAAGACCTGCTGAATGTGTTAAAACCCGATATTCTTGCCAAAGGTGGCGACTACGATAAAGAAGGTGTGGTCGGTTGGGAGATCGTTGAATCCTACGGTGGTGAAGTGAAGGTGCTATCCTTTTTTGATGATTGTTCCACCACGGCCATCGTTGAAAAAGTACTGGAAAAAAATCGCTAGTCGTAAAAGAACAATAATCCGATAATTCGCCTCGTTCAGGAGTCGCCATGTCTTTTTACGAGCAACATATTCTGCCGCATGTGATCGACTTTGCCTGCGGCGACGACATTATCATGAATGAGCGCGAAAGCCTGTTGGCTGACGCGGAAGGTCGCGTTCTTGAAGTCGGTATGGGCAGCGGTCTTAATCTGCGCTACTACAATCCCGACAAGGTGGATTTCGTTTGGGGGCTGGAGCCCTCCGAAGGTATGCGAAAAAAAGCGCAAAAAAATTTGGAACGCTCACCGGTTAATGTTGAATGGCTGGGCTTGCCCGGCGAAGAAATTCCTTTGGATAATGACAGCGCTGACACCATAGTCCTGACTTTTACACTCTGCACCATTCCCGACTGGCAGCAAGCCCTTGCGCAAATGCGGCGCGTACTCAAGCCCGGCGGAAAGCTTTTATTCTGCGAGCACGGTGCGGCGCCCGACGCCTCTGTGTTGAAGTGGCAGAACCGGGTAAATCCCCTGTGGAAAAAGATGGCGGGTGGTTGCCACCTCAATCGCCCGATTGCGAAATACCTGGAGGACAGCGGTTTTTCTATTTCCCATCTCGATATGGACTACATGCCTAAAACCCCGCGCTTTGTTGGTTTTCGATATCGCGGTCTGGCGGGCAAGCGCTGAGCTGCCGTCGATGATTGATCTGTATTTCGCGCCCACACCCAATGGCTGGAAAATCACCATTATGCTGGAGGAGTGTGGGCTACCCTACCGCATCCTGCCCCTTAACATCGCCAGCGGTGAGCAGTTTGAAGAGTCCTTTTTACGCGTTAACCCCAATGCGCGCATGCCTGCTATTGTCGATACCGAAGCCGAAGGCGGTCCGCTGACTGTGTTTGAATCCGGCGCTATCCTCATGTATCTCGCGGAAAAAACCGGACAGTTTATGCCACGCGAGCAGCGCGCTTTTTACGATGTTACCCAGTGGGTCTTTTGGCAAATGGCCAACCTGGGGCCAATGGGTGGGCAGGCAAGCCACTTCGTGAATTACGCTGACACCGACGATAACCAATACGCCAAAAATCGTTATCTAAATGAATATGATCGCCTGCTGGGCGTAATGGACTACGCCCTGCGCGAGAAGCCTTTTTTGGCGGGTGAGTATTCGATTGCGGATATGGCCAGCTTTCCGTGGTTGTTACCCTACAAACGCTATGGCTTTGATCTGAGAGATTTTCCAAACCTAAAGCGCTGGTTCGACGCCCTGAAGCAACGCCCGGCTTTGCGCCGCGGTGTCGATGTGGGCAAGGATATGATGCCGCCACCGGGTACGATGGACGACAAGGCTCGCGCTATGTTGTTTAATCAGGATTCCTCCCCCTATAGGTCCAAGTGAACCATGCAGTATTTGTTTTGCTATGGCACGCTGATGTATCGGCCCTTGCTGGAACATTTGACGGCAAGAAGCATAGACTGCGAAGCTGCCCGGTTGCCGGATTTCACTTGCCGGAACGTAAAGAGGGCTGACTATCCGGCAATTGCGCCGAGCGTTGGGTCCGTCGTTTCGGGTCTGCTCGTGCGCGGTGTTCCGCCAGCGGCCTGGCAGCCGCTTGATCGCTACGAAGGCGAAATGTACCGCCGTACGATGGTCTTTGTTCAGACCGCCGATGGGGAAAAGGTCGAGGCGTGGACGTATGTCATTCGGCCGCGTTATCTGGCCCGTATGGGACAGCGCAATTGGCAATATAGCCGCGCTGCTGAAAATTACGCAAAAGCCCAGTTAGAGGCCATGCTCGACGCGGAAAAATAAAAACGATAAAAGGCGAGTTTGTATGAGTGTTCAAGCGCAGCTAAAGCCAATAGCCACTGGTGAGCATGACTTGTTGGGCGAGATAATTACCGAGGGCTTTGCTGACGACCCGGTCAATTTGTGGGCCTTTCGGGGCACAGCTGCCATGCGCCCCATCTACACGGAAATGGCGCGCGACTTGTATATACCTAAGGGTTTCGGCGATTGCAGTGTGGACGGGCAGGCTTGTAGCTTGTGGTTGCCACCAGGGTTAACGGTAGATTTTGGCCTCCGAGCGTCAATCAATATTGGCCGCGCGCTAATACGTCATGCCGGCTTTCGGGGCATACGTAATGCTCTGGCTGTGAATGCTGCGATGGGCAAGGTGCACCCCAAAGATCCACACTACTATTTGTTTGCGATTGCCGCCAAACCCGGGGCGCAGGGCAAAGGGCTGGGCGGTGCGCTGATGCGCAATGCACTGGCGCGAATCGACAGCGAACATATGCCCGCCTATTTGGAGAATTCGAAAGAGCGCAATATCGGATTCTACCGTCACTTCGGTTTTGAAATTCTTCAGCAAATCCAGGCGCACAAAGACGCGCCGCCGCTGTGGGCGATGTGGCGCGAGCCACGCTAAAGCCGGGACACAATGGCGGTAGGGATTTATTGGGGCTAATCAGGGTCTATTCCTCACAGTAAACACAATTGGGCGCAATCATGAGCGCGTTGTCAGGCACCTCTTTAATCGAAACCCCGTCAGAGCAGCTGCAGGCGCTGAGGGCGGGCGACGGCGCTACCTTTCGCGAATTGGTGCGTGACCACCATCGCGCGCTGATGGCCGTTGCGGTCAATATCGTGGGTCAATCCGATGCCGAAGAGGTGGTACAGATAGGCTGGATAAAGGCGCATCAGAATATTGAACGCTTCGAGGGGCGTTCCTCAATACGCACCTGGCTCACCCGCATAATCATTAATGAAAGCAAGATGTGGCTGCGAAAGTACAAGCGCGAGCGCACGCTGCATACCGACATCGATGAGCCGCTGCCGCTGGCGGATCGCTTTCGCGAAGACGGCCATTGGCATAAGCCGCCGAGCGCCTGGCACAGTGACAGCCCTTACGATTTACTGACGGCCAGCGAGCTGGCCGACTGCCTGGATCAGTTACTAGCTGACATGCCCGGCCAGCAGCGATCACTACTTGAGATGCGCGACGCGGGCGGCCTACCTTTTGATGAGATTTGTAACGAACTGACCATCACGGCATCCAATGCCAGAGTCCTGCTGCATCGTGCGCGCACGCAGTTGTTTAAATTGGTTGATCATTATCAGGAGACAGGTGAGTGCTGAAATGCAGGGAGCTGGTCGGGCATAGCGACGCTTTCCTCGGGGGAGAGCTAAACTGGCGCCAGCGCTTGTCGATTCGTACACACCTGCTTATATGCCACCACTGTCGGCGCTATGTAAACCTGCTGGGCAAGCTCCTCAGAGCAATTCCGGGAATGCACGGCAAAGCCGATGAGGCTGAGGTAGAGCGAGTTATGCGGGGCATTCACGATGAGAGAGCGGGAAGGGATGCCGACAAAGCGCTTGAATAGCGCGCCATGCATAGGGGCGGTAGTAAGGAAAGCTCTTACCTGAGCGACATGGATGCCCAATGGGAAGTGCATCTTCGTTAAGGTGGGGTGGCCCTTGCGAGTAGCTTTCGAGGGCTAGGCCACCGGGATTTAATCGAAACGCGTGGCGTTAAATGTCAGGCTTGAAATATCGCCGCGCTCAAAGCCCTGCTCCATAATGCGTTTGTATCCGGTTTTGCTGATTTTCCAGCCCTCATCGGTGCGCAGGTACTCATCCTCGTAAAACGCAAACTGCTCTTCTTCGACGTTGCGTTCGCCCCGATCGATATAGCGATGATACATACCCCAACTGCCCGTGGCCGTCGTGGCTGAAGTAATCTCGATGATGGGCATGGTGACGTGCCAGTAGGCAATGATGTTGTGCATGGCCTCATTATGCGAAGAGCGCAGCAGGGCGAGCACCTCGTCGCGGCTGTGAAAGGTATATTTACCGTCGCTGTAAGAGGTCTCAACATTTTCTACTAGCGTCGATTCCAGCGCATCCCAGTCGGAATAAGTCATGGCTTTGACATAGCGGTATTTGAGAGTCTTTATGGCTTCGATGTCGTTCAGGCGCTGTAGCTGTTGTTCGATAGTGGTGACCTTGTTCATTGTGCGCTCCATTAGCTTGCTGGCTGCCGAAAGTCTGGAGTATTTCGGGAGCCGTCACGTCACCCTAATGGATGACGAAAACGGCCCTGATACTCGGTGATAGAGGCCATTGCGGTTCGTAAGACTATCCGGGTAAGGTGGGGGCGTTTTTGGTAGGCTGTCATGTAACAATCTCATCGTCGATGCATCAAAAGTAGACGCAACAGTCAGAGGTGGAAATGTTAGAAACCGTTAAAGATTATTACGGCAAACAATTGCAAAGCAGCAGCGATTTGCAAACCGACGCGTGTTGCGATGTGGCGCCGCCGGACTGGCTCAAGCCCGTCTTGTCGAAACTCCATCCGGAAACATTGAGCCGCTACTATGGTTGTGGTCTGGTGGCGCCGGCAGTATTGGACGGCATGCGTATTCTTGATTTGGGCAGTGGCAGCGGCCGTGATGTCTATGCACTCTCGGGTCTGGTGGGCGAGCAGGGTTTTGTGGTTGGCGTGGATATGACTACAGAGCAGCTTGAGGTTGCGCGCAAGCATCAGGATTATCACCGCCAGCAGTTTAACTACCGGAAGAGTAACGTCGAATTCTTGGAAGGGTATATTGAAAGGCTTGATGAGCTGGGGCTGGAAGATGGCAGCTTTGATATTGTTATTTCCAACTGTGTGATTAATCTGTCGCCGGATAAAGATGCGGTCCTGCGCGAAGTTCATAGGGTATTAAAACCCGGGGGCGAGTTTTACTTCTCGGATGTGTACGCGGATCGCCGTATCCCCGGCCATTTGGTAAATGATCCGGTGCTGCACGGTGAGTGCTTATCCGGAGCCTTATACTGGAATGATTTTCTGAGTCTCGCCAAAGGCGCGGGTTTTCAGGACCCGCGTCTGGTTGAAGACCGGCCTCTCGGCATCAACAACCCCGACATCGCAGCCAAGCTGTCGCCAGCCCGTTTCTTTTCGGCAACCTACCGTTTATTCAAACTGGCAGGTTTGGAGCCGTCCTGCGAAGACTACGGGCAAGCCGTTATCTATCGCGGCAGCGTGGAGGGGCAGGAATCGACATTTATGCTCGACGGGCATCATCTCATCGAGACTGGTCGTGTCTTTCCGGTGTGTGGAAACACCTATCGCATGTTGAAAGAATCGCGCTTCGCTGCGCACTTTGAATTTATCGGCAACTTTGACCGCCACTACGGCATTTTCCCCGGTTGCGGCGAACTGCTGCCTTTTGCCACTTCAGCAACGGCGGTCAGTGACGGGGGTTGTTGTTAATGCAGCTAATTGCACGGGCCGATAGTTGGCTGCATACCGATGCCGGCGAGCCGCGCGGTTACATTGAAACGCCTGCATTGCGAGAGCTGTGGTTTCATACCGGCACCGCCTGCAATCTTAAATGCCCTTTTTGTCTGGAGGGCTCCAAGCCCGGCGATGATCGACTCCAGCTGATGACGCTCGCCGATGTGCGTCCATTCATTGACGAGGCGGTGGAGCTTGGCGTCGAGAATTTTTCATTCACCGGTGGTGAACCGTTTGTCGCGCGCGAATTCCATCAAATTCTGGACTATGCACTGCAGTTCAAACCCTGCCTTGTACTGACCAACGGCACACGGCCCTTGCTGCAGCGGCTGCACCAGCTTGAACCGCTTCGCTCGGCCAAGCAGGCCTTGCGCTTTCGTATCAGTATCGATTATCCGGAGTGCTCGCGTCATGAAAGCGGGCGCGGTGAGGGCACTTTTGAAGAATCATTTCAGGCGCTGCGAGAATTGCATCAGCGCGGATTTGAAGTGTCAGTGGCTCGGCAGTGGTCCGCCGATGAAGACACTATTGCTGTGGAAAGCACTTACCAACATTTGTTTGAACAACATGGATTGCCGCGCACGATTCGGCTGGTTTCGTTTCCGGATTTTCTGCCGCCGGGCTCTTCGGCCGCTGTGCCGGAGATCACCGAAAACTGCATGACGCAGCACCATAGTCACGAAACAAGGGCGCAGTTTATGTGTGGCTTTAGTCGCATGGTGGTAAAGCAAAACGGGAGTCTTGGAGTTTATGCCTGTACGCTGGTCGATGACGACCCCGACTACAAGCTCGGTGCTACCTTGCGAGAAAGTCTCGTTCCGCGCGTTATGCTGCGTCATCATCGCTGTTTTAGTTGCTTTAAGCATGGCGCATCGTGCAGTGAAATCTAGCCCATCCAAGTAAGGAGATTATCATTAAGAAAATCAGTTTGGTTGCCTTGGTTGCAGGGCTGGTTGCCGCTATTTTTGTCTTCGATCTGGATCAGTATCTGAGTCTGACTTTTCTGCAGAGCCGGCTTGGCGATATTCAGTCTTATTACGCGAACAATACGCTGTTAGCTTGTGGCATATTTTTTATTGTCTATGTCTTGGTCACGGCGCTCTCGATTCCGGGCGCGGCGGTGATGACCTTGGCTGGCGGCGCAGTGTTCGGTTTGGGTGTCGGCTTGCTGCTCGTCTCTTTTGCCTCGAGTTTGGGGGCCACCTTAGCCTTTTTGGCCGCGCGCTATATATTGCGCGAATCTGTGCAGCAGCGGTTTTCCGAACGTCTGAAAACCCTGAACAAGGGCATGGAAAAAGATGGCGCTTTTTATCTGTTTACGCTGCGCCTCGTACCGGTATTTCCTTTTTTTCTCATAAATCTTGCCATGGGCCTGACGCCCATTAAAACGTGGACTTTCTACTGGGTGAGCCAGCTTGGTATGTTGGCAGGCACCGCCGTGTACGTGAACGCGGGAACCGAATTGGCGCAGCTTGAATCTACGGCGGGCTTGTTTTCACCCGGCTTAATTGGGGCCTTTGTCTTGTTGGGTTTGTTGCCCTGGATAGGCCGTGCCCTAGTTAACCGCATACAGGCGCTGCGTGTGTATCGCGGCTGGGAAAAACCGGCGAAATTCGACCGCAATATGATAGTTATCGGTGCCGGGGCCGCGGGCTTGGTCAGTTCCTATATCGCCGCAACCGTCAAGGCGAGTGTGACTCTGATCGAACGCGAGAATATGGGCGGGGATTGTCTGAACACAGGCTGCGTACCCTCCAAGGCTTTAATAAAAAGCGCCCAGGTTCACGCCCTGGCTAGCCACGCTCCGGATTATGGCCTTAAGCCGCTTAGGCCGGAGGCCGACTTTTCCAAGGTCATGGACAGAATACAGGCGGTAGTCAAAAAAATAGAACCCCACGACTCTGTTGAGCGCTATACAGAGTTAGGTGTCGATTGTCGTCAGGGCGAAGCCAGACTCCTGTCGCCCTGGGAAGTCGAAATCCGCAATTCAACGGGTGAAACAGAAAAGCTCAGCGCGAAAAGCATTATTATCGCAACCGGCGCTCGGCCTCTGGTGCCAGCCTTTGCGGGCTTGGACGAAGTCGGTTATCTGAGTTCTGATACTTTGTGGCAGCTGGATCGCAATCCGGGGCGTTTACTTGTGCTGGGTGGTGGCCCCATAGGCTGCGAACTGTCTCAGGCTTTTGCCCGTTTGGGCGCGACGGTAACTCAGGTTGAAATGTTGCCGCGAATATTATTGCGCGAAG
>JBFJTG010000043.1:0-22200 GCA_041625575.1 Litorivivens sp. | reverse complement strand
GGAAATGCACAACGATGGGATGAAAGTCGCCAATAAATCCTATTGCCGAGCCCACGCTCGAAAACAGCTCTAAAAACAGTTCCGAAAAAAATACCGTCACAGACACCCCTTAGCTAAACAGTTCATGAACGACTCTGCATTCACCAACGCCGGTAGGTCTAAAAGTACGGCCGCCCAAATCGTAGGTCAGGCGATTATGGTCGAGCCCAAGCGCGTACAGGATGGTGGCATTAAGGTCGTTTACATTAACGGGGTCTTTTACCGTGTCGAAGCCAAACTCATCGGTTTCACCATAGACAAATCCTTTCTTGATTCCCGCACCAGCCATCATCACGATTCCGGCATCAGGATTGTGGCCCCGACCGAAGCCACCAATGATCTTGCCCTCGTTAAAGGGTGTTCTACCAAACTCACCGGCCACGACCACCAGCGTATCGTCGAGCATACCGCGCTGTTTTAGATCTGTGATTAAGGCACTCAGGGGCTGATCCAGACCACGGGCTTTTTTCGGAAATTGCGTTTCCAGACCGGTGTGATGATCCCAACCATTGTCGGTAATACGCACGAAACGCACACCCTGCTCTAGTAAGCGTCGCGCCGACAAAAGATCCACACCCATTTTTCGGGTGGAGTCATCATTCAAGCCGTACTGCTCACGGATATAGTCCGGCTCCGTTTCAAGGTCAAGCACATTGGGAATAGACGATTGCATCTTATAAGCCAGTTCAAACACGTTGCCATGAGCATTGCCTTTATTATCGCTCTGACGCTGGGCATACATGCGATCAAGCTCGGCCACTTGCTGCACCGCTCGCTGCTGCTGCATCGAACTCACGCTCGCCGGCCGCTCCAAAAAGTCGAGGGCATTGCCGTCGGTATTGAAGTAGACACCGTGCAGATCGCTGGGCAGGAAGCCATTGCTGATATTCTGCGCGTCGCCCAAGGCAACAAAGCCGGGCAAGTGGGGGTTGTCACTGCCGATGCCATAGTTGACCCATGCACCTAGCGAGGGCTTGTCATTGAGGCGCTCGCCCGTAAACAGAAAATTACTCGCCTGGGGATGAGCGGGCGCAAAATTCTGCAGGGTTTTGATCACAGTCATCTCGTCAATGACCTTGGCAAGGTGAGGAAACTGATCAGTCATTTCAATGCCGGACTGACCCTGCCGACTGAAGGCATAAATAGGCTTCAGGCATGCCACCGAACACTGGCTCTTATAGTTAGCGGGCGAGGTATCGTGCAGCCGATGAAGAATGGCCTTATTTTCAAAGGATTCGTAAGGTGACATGCCACCTTGCTGCCATATAAAAATAACGCGCTTGGCTCGCGGCACAAAATGTAAGCCCGTAAAGATCGGGTAGTCGGGCGCAGCTCCAGAACTCGCCAACACACGACTGCCCATCACATTCATATTCAGTGCTGCTACCCCCGAATACAGGCCAAGTGCTCGCAACATCTCCCTGCGTTTCATGCATTTTCTCCGTAAGCTGTCATGAGGAACTGCAAATGACAAACCATCAGCTTCTAAGACTTGCTTCGCGTAAGCTCAGCAAGGTTCGAGCTTGATTTACCCAAAAATCACGATCGGCCGAAATGACCTCGTCAAGCGAGCGATCAAACAACGCTCGCTCATTGGGTAAGGGTTCCCGTTGCAGTATCTTTCGATATAACCAGCGCTGACCGTCTGATGCATCCCCATCTGTGTTTTCCAGAACACTATCGGCTAAGCGCTGGGAAACCTCTATAACAAGCGGTTGATTCAGGCTCGCGAGCGCCTGAATGGGGCTGATGCTCTCGGACCGATGAATGACACTTTTTTCCCTAGGGCGAGCTCCAAAGGCTTTTAGTTCCGGCTGAACTTCAATATTGTGGCGAAGAAGGTAAATACTTCGTCGATTGCGATCCGGCGCGATCGACTTACCGTGCACCGTGTGTTCGCCGTATAGTCCGGGCTGCAGCATATCCCCTGATTTCAGAATGAAATCCTGCACAAATTCTGCATCAATGCGAAAGCGGCTTTGACGCGCGAAATACAGGTTCTCCGGATCAATGGCGTCCAGCTCGGGCGTCGGCAGGGATTGCTGTCGATAGGCAGATGAATTCACAATCAAGCGCACTATATGCTTTACATCCCAGCCGCTTTCGACAAATTCCGCCGCCAACCAATCCAGCAATTCCGGATGACTAGGCAGCTCGCCACCACTGCCAAATTCTTCCAAGGTCGGCACCAGCGCATTGCCCATCAACAGACGCCAAATACGATTTACCATAACCCGGCTTGTCAGCGGATTATTGTCCGCCACCAGCCATTGCGCCAAATCTAGTCGCGTTAAACCTTCCTTCTGGCTGCCGTTGAGAAAATCCGGCAGTCCTGGCATGACGCGTTCGCCAGTGGTGTCACTGATTTGTCCACCTTTTAGTACTCGAACTGGCCAGCTTTTAGTGGAAGTCTCGGATACCCAACTACGTTCAACTTCGCCCCAGATTTTTTCTCTTTCGCGCTCTAGCAAACGAATTTGTATACCCAGATCGCGGAAGGGCGGCGAACGCAGCACAACGTGGTCCTGAAATATCTCGGTGTAAGCAAAGCGCTCCTTAATTGTCGCAAGCACCGACTTCATAATGTCGTTGAAGGGAACCGGCGCTGACACACCGGCTTTTGTTGCCATCCAGGTAAAGACTTGTGATGCGGAAAAATCCCAAAAATCGGAAAAGAACACATACTTGTGAACAAAGTTGTACAGGCTTTGACGCACGGACCTATGCCAGGCCGCACTCGCAACAGGGCCAGCGGCGTGCTTCTGAAAAGGACTGGCAGCTTCCATTGCTGTGTAGGCCAGATTGATGCTGCGCGCCCGACTGCTTTCATCGCGATGGGATATTTTTACCTGTACAAGACTGCCACTCCGGTTCTGCAGAGCCTCTTCCAGGTAGAAAACGAGAAAGGCCTCGTTATGAATGGTTTTCAGCAGCAGATCGTCTTTGCGCTCGTAACGGTATTTGTTAAATATATCTTGCGGCCGAACACTCCAGTGAGTGCTGGTGTCACCATCGATCACTGCGCCTTCATTGAAGCTACCCAAATCGGTGCTTTCGACTCGCGCAATTTTCAGCGGGCGCCAAGCGTCGCCGTCCTGCACGGAAACCTCTACTTCACTAATGCCAACTTCATCGAGTTCATTAAAACTGTAGCTATCCCCACCCTGCTTGGTAATTCGCAGCATCAATGCGCTCAGCTGCTCGTGCTCGAGGGTAAACCGAAGCTGATAATCCTTACCTGGCTGCTCGGCAGATGTGAGCTTGATAAACTGGATATCCTGAGTAACGATGGCGCCATTGCCGCCGGGCGGGCGAGTAACTTCCCGCTCCAGTTCGGTACTGCCTTGCGCGCTGAGCGCCAAGGTTTCGGTAAAGGCTGGATCAATCCAACGATAATAGTCTTTAGATTTTCTGGCCTGCTCCCGCAGGGATTTCTGCACGGCTTTTATCTTTTCGAGGTTCTTATCGTCCAGCAACTGCGAACGGTATTGCGCAATTTCTGCTTCGATCTCGGCGAGCCGCTCTTTTTGTTGCGGTGTTGGCATGTAGACCCGCGGCAATTTGAAATAGGCATCGTCCGGATTACGTGGCGCCGTTGAACTACCCGACACGCCCACCGACCACACACCAATACGATCCAGATCGGAAAAGAAAGCCGCAAACTGGTAGTACTGTTTCTGAGACCAGATATCAAATTTGTGATCGTGACATTGGGAACATTCCAATGAGGAAGCGAGCCAGATTTGTCCGAGCTTGTCGACGCGCTCGGTCAGATATTTATGGATAGCCTCCAAACCAACGCCATCCTGAACGCGCACAATCAAGTGATTATAAGCGGAAGCAATCAACTGCTCCTGCGTCCGATTGGGCAGCAGGTCGCCCGCCACTTGTTCGATGGTGAATTGATCAAAGGGTTTGTTGTCATTGAAGGCGCGAATGACGTAGTTGCGATAGGGATAGAAGGTCGTCAGGTAATTTCCCCTATCACTTATTTCATCAGAGTATTTCACCCAGTCCAGCCAAGTGACGGCCATGCGCTCGCCGAAGTGGGGCGATGCCAGCAGCTCCTCAACAAGCTCACTGTAGCGTGCCTCGTTGTTGGCCAAACCGTTTTGCCGCTCAATCAGGGAAATATCGGGAACAAGCCCATTCAAATCAAAGCTCAGTCGACGCACCAGGGTACGGTCATCCGCCGGTGGCGAAGGCAGCAGTCCCTTCGCTTGCATAGCCTGCAATAGGAAGCCATCAATCGGATTTCTTATCCAGTCGCTCGTAAGCTGAGGGCTGGGGGGCCGCTCAACCGGCATATAGGACCAGTGTTGCTCGTACTTGGCGCCCTGCTCTATCCAGCGCTCAAGGCGTTTAATTTCCAGCGGCGTTAAGCGCTTGCCGGTTTCCGGTGGTGGCATGAGCATTTCCTGATGCTCGGCCGTTATGCGCTTGTAGAGCGGGCTCGCAGCAGGGTTTCCGGGAATGACCACTGCCTCGTATCCACTTTCGCCGGTGATATCCGCGAAGCTTTTAAGCATGACATTGCCTTCGAGCAATTTTGCATCGCCATGACAGCCAAAACAGTTTTTGACAAATACGGGTCGAATATCACGATTGAAACTGATTTCATCGCCACTTTGATTTGTTTGTTGAGCCAAGACCGGCATGGCAGCAAGTGACGGCAACAATGATACGAACAGCGCACAAACGGCAAAGAGTGGGAACAAGGCGCCGGCGATAGACGATCTCGATTTATAGCGGGCAAAGACTGAATCCATGGACGGACATTCTCCAGCGCAACAACGGTGACTCAAACTTATTATTGACGCTAGTGTACGGCGCCAAGCTTAAGCCAACATGAAGACATTTTAGACTTTAATATCAATGACTTGAGAGACAAGACCGCACGCCGGAAGCCGATTCAATCAAGACTGGGGAAAGGTGATGCGGACGGTGAAACTGCTTTCCGATTCGCTGTAACTCAGTGACAAGGTCATCGAATGCAGTTCGCAGATGCGGCTGACGATGGATAAACCCAAACCGGTACCAGCTTCAGCGGCGCTACGACTGTTTTCACCACGATAGAAACGATCCAACAAGCGCGCCGGCTCCGGAATAGGCTCGGAGTTGTTCTGAATAAACAGGCAGTCCACGCCGGAGTAGATCCTTACCATCCCGCCAGCCGGTGTGTAGCGGAAAGCGTTATTGATGAGATTGCGGAACAAAATCAACAGTGCTTCGCGGTTGCCGACAATTTCCTGCTTTTCGTCAACATTAAAATCCAGCCCTATACTGCCCTCACTCGCCAGATGCCCCAACTCGGACACGACATCCTGCAACAATTCGCAGAGTGGTATACCTTCGCTTTGTAAGGAAGCTTGCGGATCCAGTCGCGCAAGCACCAAGAGCTGACGTACGGAATGCGATGCGCGTTGCACGCGCGCATAGATTCGCCCCATCATTGCCCTACTTTCTTCATCGTTTACCAGTCGCTGGCAAAGTTGCACCTCCGTGGTGATCGCAGCCAAAGGCGTCTGTAATTCGTGAGCCGCATTGGCAGTAAAGCGTTGTTCATTTTCCAGAGTGTCTGCCAAGCGTTCGAGCAAGTGATTGAGCGAATCCACAACCGGTGCCAGCTCCTCGGGCACCTCGGCTATTGGCAGCGGCGATAAGCTTTGGTCGCTACGTCGACGCTCTATATCGCGCGCCAGCAAACGCAAAGGATTAAGGCCCCGATTGATGCCGAAATACAGTGCCAATATGGTCAGGGGAATAATCACGGCCAAGGGCAAAAGCATCTGCAGCAGTAGTTGGCTGCCATCAAATTGCGCCTGCTTGCGGGCCAATCCGGTGGCGTACCAAACCCTGTTATCCGCATCAAAGCGGTACATAACCCGCCAATCTTCACCGGCGATTGTCTGGGTCATGGCTTTGCCTTCGGTAATCGTTGACGGCGGCGCAAATGCCGGAGTATCGCGACCGATTAGCAAATGAATGTCCGACACCCACACATTCACGCTGGGCATGCCCAGCGGGCCCACCATCAAACTCTCATCGAGCCGCACGATTTCAGGTTGCTCCAGTGTCCCGCCCGCAAGCCTGCGTGAGCCGTCCAAAGTCACCATATTGTCGGAAAACATTTGTTGCAGTTGAGTGAGCTCGCCCGCGAGAAAGGGTCGCCCAACCGATTCTGTAACCTGCAACATGCCGCCCAACATTCGGTCAACTTCCTTGAGCATAACCAGTCGGGCCGCCACCGTTGTCAACACGGCAGACAAAAGCCAACTCACGATAAAAATGGTGATAACACTAGCAGTTAGGCGTTTCTTCAGGGATAGGCTCATCGTTACAGCGTCAATCTGTAGCCAACGCCACGGAGGGTTTCGATGGAGTCGCTGCCGAAGTGCTTGCGCAAGTGTGAAATGTAGACCTCGAGGGTATTGGAACCGACTTCTTCATCCCAGCTATACAGGCTTTCTGCCAGGCGCGCTTTGGTGACGAAGCGTCCGCGACTGCGCGCCAGCACCTCCAAGAGCGCCACTTCCTTTGCGGGTAAAATCACCGCTTCGCCCTTGAAGCGGACTTCGTGGTTTTGTTGGAATATTTCGAGATCACCTGCAAGCAGCGATGGTCCGGCGACACCGGCGCTGCGGCGCAATAGCGAGCGCAGCCGGGCAAAAAGTTCGTCGACATCGAAAGGTTTACTAAGGTAATCATCGGCACCAATATCCAGACCATTGACCCGATCGGCCACGGAGTCCCGAGCGGTTAACAACATCACCGGCAGTTGCTCCCCGTCTTGCCGCAATTCCCGCAGAATATCCAAGCCGGATTTACCGGGTAGACCGATATCCAGAATCAGTGCATCGTAGCTGGCCAGAGTAACGGCAGCCCTCACTTCTACACCGTTTTTAAACCAATCGACGGCGTAACCATCCAGCGCCAGCGCCGCCTTGAGCGATTCGCCGAGCTGTTGGTCGTCTTCTGCGAGTAGTACACGCATGTCGCGCTTCCGATCGGAAAGGGTTGTTAGGGTATCCTTAGAGGCTTAACTATAACTGAAGTGACAACTCAGGAGCCATTCGCCTGCAGGGCAGGCTCCTACGGTGCAGAAATCCTGCAGGAGCGAGCCATGCTCGCGAAGAGTGGACCTGCCGCAACCATTCGCCTGCAGGGCAGGCTCCTACGGTGCTGCAATATTGTAGGAGCGAGCCCTGCTCGCGAAAGTGCTGCCAATTAGCCCAGAAAAGCCTGCCCGCCGTCCAGTGCGATGGTCTGGCCATTTACGTAGCGGCTATCTTCACTACACAGCACGGCAACAAAATTGCCGATGTCGGCTTCGCATTCACCAATTCGTTGCATGGGAATAGAGGCAACAAATTCCGCCGATTCTTCCGGACGATTTTCCGTCCACCACTTCAATGCCGGCGACAAGGCGTGTGGCAAGATAACATTGGTGCGAATGCCATCCATAGCCCACTCACAGGCCGCGCCGCGTGTTAAGGAGCGAGTCGCTTCTTTTACCGCAGCGTATGCGCCGTAGCCGGACATATCCCAGCGCATACCTGCGGTCGAGGCTAGATTGATAATACAGCCATCACCCTTGAGGTGGGGATAGCAAAGCTTCATTAAGCGAAAGGTAGCCAGAGGACCCGACTGCCAACCCGCCTCGAAGTCTTCCTCGCTAACATCATTCAATTTGCCGAGCGGAACTTCCTGGGCGTTATTAACCAGAATATTCAGGCCTCCAAAGTGCGCTACAACCTGTTCTACACAGGTCGTCATCGACGCAAGATCCTTGACATTGCATTCGACCGCCAAAGCCTTGCCGCCGCGCTTTTCTATTTCAGCGCAGGTATCGTCCAGTTTGGACTTGGTGCGGCCGCTGACTGCAACGCTCGCACCGTTTGCCGCCAGCGCAAAAGCGATGCCCTGCCCAACACCTTGACCTGCACCGGTTACCAATGCAATTTTCCCTGCCAGTCGTAAAGTCATGGTTTGCTCCCTGTTCGGTGAATCGAAACTATTGAATTAGTCGGGAGCCATGATAGCGGGAGAGGAACAGCGGCACATCGTCCGATTGGACCGCTGTGATAGTCATATCCCTTCGGTTTAAGGCGGACAACCAAAGGGATATTTCTAAGCTCTATCAACCAATGGTCGACAGCGAGCGTCGCAGCAAGTCAGGTCAGAACACCTGCCTCCCTGAGCCTGCGAATCTCCTCTGCGCCGTAGCCCAGTCCGGCCAGAACATCATCAGTATCGCTACCGGCCGGTTTGGCACTGCCTTTAACGGTTGGCTCAGTCCGGCTGAATTTAGGCGCCGGCGCCGGCTGTACCACACCATCAATTTCGAGAAAGCTCTTACGTGCTTTGTTATGCGGATGGTTCGGTGCTTCGGTCATCGACAGAATAGGTGCAAAGCAAACATCTGTACCCTCCATAATGGCGCACCATTCGTCACGGGTTTTACCTTTAATTACCGCGGCCAGTTTTTCGCTGAGCGCAGGCCACTGACTCCTATCGTTCTGCGGCGCAAATTCCTCCTTATCCAAACCCGCCAGCTCGATCAACAGGGCGTAAAATTGAGGCTCTATTGATCCAATGGAAACGTATTTGCCATCGCTGGTTTCATAGGTGTCGTAATAGTGGGCGCCGCTGTCGAGCATGTTAACGCCGCGCTCATCTTCCCAGGCTCCCATCGCCTTGAAGGAGTACATCATGTGCATCAGTGCTGCGGAACCTTCAACCATGGACACATCGACCACCTGCCCTTTGCCGGACTGCCCGGCTTCATGAATGGCACACATCAGGCCGAAAGCCAGAAACATCCCGCCGCCGCCGAAATCGCCGACCAAATTGAGCGGTGGCACCGGGCGCTCCCCGGCTCGCCCGATGGCATGTTGCGCGCCAGAGAGAGATATATAATTCATGTCGTGGCCAGCGGCCGATGCGAGAGGGCCAGTCTGCCCCCAGCCTGTCATGCGGCCATAAACGAGTTTGGGGTTGCGTGCCATACAATCGGCGGGGCCGATACCAAGGCGTTCAGCCACCCCGGGGCGAAAACCTTCAATCAGGGCGTCAGCGCTTTCGCACAGCTTTAAGAGGGCTTCAACGCCTTCCTGGCTTTTCAGGTTTAGCGCTATTGAGCGCTTGCCACGCTCACTGATTTGCGCACGGCGATCTGCGCTATCAGATTTTCGTGTGACAGATATCACCTCGGCGCCCATGTCCGCCAGCATCATGCCGCAGAATGGCGCCGGCCCCAGACCCTCGATTTCGATGATGCGCAAGCCCTTGAGTGGTCCCATTATTTATACCTCTAGTTCATGTCAGTGTTCGGCGCCGCTCCGGGCGCGCACTTTTGAGTACGACATTAATCCTGCCATTGTCGCGTCTTGAACGCCCTGATAACAATGGCAGTTGCCACCATAGGAGTAGACGCTTTATTACACCAGCTTCCACACCTCCCTCTCGGGTGCGCACAAACAATCTGCACTTTAAGCTATAGCGCTGCGCCTAGCACTTGAATAGGATCACCCTCGAAATACCACAAGGAGCGCAAGCCATGAGTCACACCCCATGTTCCCAGTCTAAATCCCTTGATTTGGACTTCACTGGCAGCGCTTTTGAGTCAATGCTGGCTACGGTAAGACCAACGCTGACTGCGGGCGAGTATCGCGTTGCGATCGACGAATCGTGGCTGCAAGGGCGCACAGCCTTCGGCGGCCTAAGTACTGCGCTGGTCGTTAAGGCTATGCAGCAACAGGTCGACGCCGATCGGCCATTACGTACGCTGTCCGTTAGCTTCGTTGGACCCGCTCCGGCCGGTCAACACCGAATCGTCACCCGCGTTTTACGCGAAGGCGGATCTGTTAGTCATATGCAGGGCGAATTACTGTGTGACGGCGAGGTTGCGGTAACGCTTAACGCCGCTTTTGGCAAAGCGCGCGACGCCAAAGTAGCGATCCCCGGTCCGGCGCTGCCCTCGGTGAAAGCGCCTGATGACTGCGAGCGCTTCCCTTATATTAAGGGTGTTACGCCCGAGTTTACCCGACATTTTGATATGAGGCTGACCTACGGTGCGCTCCCGTTCTCGAATGCTGACAATGCCGACTTCGGGATGTGGCTTAGATTCAGGGAAGCCCAATTGTTAAGTTTGAGCCATCTCATTGCACTCGGCGATGTACCGCCGCTGCCCGGTATGAATATGATCACGCTGCCCGGAATCGCTAGTTCATTAAGTTGGTATTTGGAGTTTCCTGCCGAAATACCGACTGTGGCTGCAGAAGAATTTGTTTACCACGACTATCGTTGCCAGACCGCCGGTGACGGCTACTACAACAATATAGCAAACGTGTGGACACAGTCCGGACAGCCGCTGATGTTTGGTCGTCAGGTTGCGACCGTCTTTCAGCGCTAAGGAACGATCACAGGGAAGGGGGTATCGAATAGGTACCGGTTGCCTGCGCGACCGGTTCCTCGCATCCTTCGGAGTAGAGCAAGACCTCTCCGACAATTAACACCTTCCCCACTTTGATCAAACGGCAGTCTGCAATTATGGCTTTGTTCGCAGCGGGCTTGCGCAGAAAATTAATATTCAGATTAGTGGTAACCGCCAGCGCCACCAAACCAATCTCACCGAGTATCGCGGCATAGAGTGCAGCATCCGCAAGCCCCATTAAGGTTGGCCCCGACACCGTTCCGCCCGGCCGCAAATGCTGGTCTCCAATACCTTGACGCAAGCGTGAGCTCTTATTACCCACGGCCAGAATTTCTGCCGCCGCCTGTGGGAATTCCTGTTCGAAAAAACGGCGAATATCTTCAATCATCGTAATCATCTGTCCTCAAGTTTTAGTGTCCGGCCAGGCTGCATAGTTCGTCGGGCCTGACCGGGACTGGCGCCAAACCATTTGCGAAAGGCATGGCAGAAGTTGGCGGATTCGCTATAACCCAAGCGCTCGGCTATCACATCCAGAGATAGACTGGGGTCGGCCAGATACTGTTCGGCAAGCTCGCGACGCAAGTTCTGCTGCACTTCGCGATAGCTTGTACCTTCAGCTTGTAAGCGGCGGCGAAGACTACGCTCACTGCTGCCTAATTGCTCACATACTGCGGTGATACCTCTAAAGTGGCTGCGGGCAATACTGTCCCGAACCCGTGCTTCAACACTGCGCCCCCCTGTTTGCTTCGCAACCAGTTCGCGGCACTGCCTGACGCAGGCCGACCAGGTAATAGGGTTCGCTTGTGGTAGCGGCTGTTCAAGCTCTGCCAGCTCGATATAGGCGGCGGTATGATCGCTATCCCACACCACCTCGCAATCGAGCATTCGCGCCAACAGGGCACTGTGTACAGGCTCAGGAAGCGCCACATGAACTTCCTTAACCGGCAATCGACGCCCCGCCACTTCACTGGCAATCATCATCGTGATCATCAAATCGCGCTCAATAACGAATGCCTTTACTACGCCTTCGGGGTAACCCTGCTGCAGGGCGACTTTGGCGACACCGCGATCGACCTCCAAACTTAAACCGGCAAAACTGTGCGTTAGCTCGATAAATTCCTGCGCGACCTGGAAGGCTTGCAACAGGTTCTCGCTCGTTGCAACCGCCAAACCCCACACGCCAAAGACACCAAAGTGGTAGCGCAGCCCGACACGGAAGGCGAGGTCTTCGCGATCGGTCGTTGAAACAACCGCGGCGATGAAGTCGACCTCCTGAGCCTTCCTTATCAACTGACCCGGAGTATCCAGAAATTGTCGATCGAGCCCTGTTGCCGCGCAGGCAGGATCGGCATCGAGACCCAGCTCATCGAGGGTTTGGCACAAAAGCTGTAGCCCCAATACGGGACGCTGCGGCTCCCTTCCGGAGGCCAATTCATTGTGATTTATGCTCATAACGGCCGAAATTAACAATATTCGACGTCACTAGCAACATGTAAATGGTGATGAACGAGGCGTAGCCTGATTTAAACTTCAGGAGGGAGCGACGAAATGGCGACAACATCATCAGTCTCAATTACCGATTTGACCCAGCGCCTGCGCTGGCTGTGGCTCATAAACGCCGCGGTGATGCCGTGGGTTTTATTGATTGGCATCATTCCTGCCGAGATCACGGGAAATGTTGCCTGGCTGATGATCGGTTACCCGCTGTTTTATATAGGCGTGCCCCTGCTTGACCGCTTTCTTGGGCAGGACCCCAACAACCACGCAGAGGAAGACGTTCCTGCGCTGGAAGCTGACAGTTATTTCAAAACCGCACTTCTGGTTTCTCTTGTTGGCGCAATCGCGGCCTGGTGCGCCGGCATTTATTATGCGTGGTGGGCAGACCTTTCTTTCTGGGGAATGGCTGCACTGGCCATTTCCTGCATGGGTTTTGGCGGCGGCCTCATTAACCTTGGCCACGAAATGGGCCACAAGCGCGGACGCGCCGACCGCATCGGCGCCAGCATCTCACTGGGCATTGCCCTCATGCCCCACTTCAATGTTGAGCACAATCGCGGACACCACCGTGCGGTCGCGACTCCCGAAGATCACGCCTCATCTAAACTCGGTGAAAGTTTTTACCGTTTCGTATTGCGCGAACAACCCATGACGTGGATACGCGGCTGGAAAATAGAAAGCGAACGACTCAAGGCCGCCGGCAAATCTTTCTGGTCTAAGGACAATGAAATTTTACCGGGCGCCCTGATTGGTCTAATTTTTATGAGCGCAGTCGGCCTATTGTTCGGCCCGGTCATTTTCGCTTTTGTTTTATTTACCAGCTGGCTGGGCCATTTGAACTTATCCCTCGCCAACTACATTGAGCACTACGGCCTGTTGCGCGGCAAGGACGCAGGCGGTCGCTACGAAGCACCCAAACCACAGCATTCATGGAATCAGAATGCCCTGGTCTCGAACCTGTTTACCTTTCAGTTACAGCGCCACTCCGACCACCACGCCCACCCCAGTCGCTCCTACCAGTGCCTGCGTCATTTTGATGATGTGCCACAACTGCCATGGGGATACTACGAAATGTTTTTATTGGCCTACTTCCCGCCACTGTGGTTCAAGGTCATGGACAAGCGTGTACTGGAGTGGGCTGGCGGAGAGCTGGATAGAACCAATATCTTGCCCTCCAAACGCGAGTACTATGAACAGCAGGCGCATGAACTGGGCTTTGCCTAAGCTAGCAGGTCATCAGTCCGGGTGAAATTACACCGGACGAGGTAGCACTAGACTTCGTCCGGCGGCCCAACCCACATCAAAGGATTGTAGGCAATTTCCCATAAATAATTATCCGGGTCGGCAAAGTAACCACTGTAGCCACCCCACTCCGTCTTTTGCGCCGGTTTGACCAGCCGCGCGCCCGCCGCCATCGCAGCAAGCATTTGGGCATCGGCTTCTGCCTCGGACGCAAGATTGTGTGACAGGGTAAAACCATGAAAACCGTCGCCATCTGCCGACACTCCGGCGTCTTCAGCCAAAGACTTCTTGTCGAACAGTCCAAGCCAAGTACCATTCAAATCAAAGAAGGCTACACTGGGCGGAGACTCCCTTTGCGGTAAGCCCAGACCATCACGATAAAAGGCGACGGACTTTTCCAGATCCGCCACACCCAGGGTAATCATGCTAATTCGAGGCTTCACACACTGCTCCCTCGCGGAGGCGATATTAGCCAAAAGTCCGCCGCCTTAGCTAGGCGACTGTCAACTGATAGCCAATTTTCTCGTTATTAAAATCGAAAGCGCAAACTCACATCCAACTGCCTCGGCGCAATCGCTCGACCAAAATGCGCGCCCGTTAGTGTGGGAATGTCGCCACTGCCATCAAGCGCATGGCGATTACCCGCGTTGCGGAGCAAGGCTTGCAGGGCCCAGCGCTCATCGTCATCCGCAATTCTGAGTCGAAGGTTATGTGTGGTATAGGCGCCCTGCACATCGATCGGGTCCTGATCAGACTGTAGGAATTTTTCATCTTCAAATAGCAAATCACCACCAATCAATAAATTGATTGGCCAATCCCACAAGTCATTAAAATAATTCAAACTCAGACTACTTTTCCAGAAAGGCGCAAAAGCCAGATGGGCGTCCGTTAGGTCGCAAGGCGGCTCTCCTCCCGCAGGACAAGGGCCATTTTCATAATCCGTGAAGCGCGCGTCCAAGTAGGCTACTGAGAAGTTGCCCGATATACCCAGCGCTGTTGTAAATGCGACGTCGAGTTCCGCCCCTTTGGATATGGCTCCGGCGGCATTGGAGATTCTGCTGACGTTTCCTTCAAATATAGTAAGCTGTAAATCCTCAAACTCTGTATAGAACAGTGCCAAATTGGCTGTGGCGGCGCCATCGAGCAAGCGTGATTTAGCACCGATTTCGTAAGTAAGCGAAGACTCGGACTCCACTTCTGTAATTTCAGCTCTTACCGCCGAGCCGCTGTAACCGCCGCCTTTAAATCCCTCTGCAGCGCTTGCGTATAAGGTCAGGTCATCATCGGGCTGCCAGTTTAGCGATAATTTGGGACTCACATCCCTATCCACCCGCTTATCGATCAAACGATACTCCTGCGCGGTTACCAACTGGGTAAACACCGGGCCGTCGGCATCGGTTCCGGCTGTAAATAATTGGAGACGTTGATCCACACTTTTCTCTTCACGCGAAAAACGCACCCCGGCGATCAGAGAAAGCGAGGGCGTAAAGTGCCAGCTACCCTGCCCGTAAATCGCCTGACTGCTCCCTTCCTGAAAACCGTCGATGAGCAAGCGCTCGCCAGGACCGTTGTTAAGCGAAGGCCCAAGCAAACTGGTCACAGGCCCAAGGCTTCCGCCTGTTGCCGCCAAGCCATTGGCCAAGGCGGCGGGATCGGGCGCCGCATCTATAATGACCTTGATATCGGTATCACTGTCGGCCACGTAGATACCGGCCACGTAGTCGAGCTTGCCGTCGAGCATTCCCAAGGGCGAAACAATGCGCAATTCTGTGCTCGTCTGCTCGTAATCCTCACCGTTGAGAAAAAACAACAGCGGTATCGGCGAAAAATCGAGATCGCTAAGTGAGGTTTCTTCAATCGTTGTGATAGCACTGATCAGTGATACTTCGTGATTCCACAAAGAAGCGTTCAGGCGCAGATCATACTTGTTGCCATCCTGAAAAGTTTCTGATTCGTAGTTTTGCGAGCTGCGATGATTACTCGGATCCTTTTCAACTTGCGGGTCATAAAACTGCATCAGCTGAAACTGATCGTCGCTCGCCGTCATTACCTGAAAACTACCCAACCTGAATTCCTGATCGGTTTCAGCGGCGGCTACAGTAAGATCCAGCCAGTCGAGCACATCCCAGCGCAATTGCAGGCGCCCTACTTTTGAATCGACGCTTCCTTCGTCACGATCAAGCGTGGTGTTGTAAACAGGACCATCGCGCTTGTTTGAAAGCGCCGATGCGCGCAAGGCCAGGCGCTCACCAATCGGAAGGTTAGCTGTCAGCGTATATTTCTCCAGATCCTCGTCGCCCGACACCCACTCACCGCTGAGTTCCGCCTCCTGAGAAGGCTGCACCGAGCGAATACTGACCGCACCTGAAATCGTGTTCTTACCAAACAAGGTACCTTGCGGCCCGCGCAATATTTCGACAGATTCAACATCCAGAAAAGCCGCATCCAAAAAGGCCAGTCGACCTACGTACACGCCATCCAGGAATAGACCTGCGGAATGCTCAAAGCCCTTATCGAACGGCGAACCTAAGCCGCGCACTCGCAGGCTGGTAAAGGGAGGGTGACTGTACACACTGAGATTGGGGGTGAAATTTGCGATGTCAGCCATGTCCTCGATATTAGAATCGCGCATCGCCTCGGCCGTTATCGCCACAACAGAGATCGGTACGTCCTGCAGGCTCTCCTGCCGCTTCTGGGCGGTAACCATCACCTCTTCGAGCACAGGCTTTCGATCTTGCGCCAGCGCTTGGCCAGTCACTATCTGGCTTAGCAGCACCAATGCCAGTGGTAATTGACGCTTCGGTAATACCTCGCGCGTTGGAGTTGCAGAATTCAGTCGCTGTTTATGCATGGGGAGCCCTCGGTGGCATAGGCACAAGAACAGAGGTAGTGGCTTTATACGCCTTATATTCTGCGTCTTGACCCCACTTCTCGTCAGCCCGTGCTTCCAGCAAGGGAATACCGCTAATTTTTGTAAGTAACAGAGTTACAAATACAGGCGACACCAAGGCGAGCCACTGCCAGCCCTCGAGAACAGGCACGGCTATCACAGTAATACCCGCCCAGAGTAAAATTTCACCGAAATAGTTGGGGTGACGCGACCAGCGCCAAAGGCCGACATTAACGAAACGCCCGGCATTGGATGCGTCACGATTAAAGGCCGTTTTCTGCGAATCTGCCAGAGCCTCTATTCCGAAACCCAGCACCCATAGGATCACACCAGCATATGCAAAAGCATCCAGCGGAAGGCTATTGCGGTTAGTAATCACTACCAGCGCAGCCAGCAAGGTAACAAACACCCAGAGGCCCTGAAGAGTCCAGGTCACCAGAAAGCGCGGAAAACTCTTTTTAATCAAATCAAAGCGGCCGTCTTTCCCGGCTTTTTTGACCCGCAAAAAAAGAAAGCTGCCAAGTCGCCCCGCCCAAATAACAACGAGCACACTGACCAAAACCGATCTGGCATCAAGCTCCGCTATGGTAAACATCAGCAGGAGGATGAGCCCGATGTAGGTGAGGCTGCCGGTGAGGTCAAAGTAATGTTCAGTTTGAAAATAGAAGGAGGGAAGAAACACTAGCCATTGAATTACAAAAGCTACGACGGCGCATACAACAATGGCTGGCAACCCGAATAAACTAACGCTGCCCTCACTCAAAGCCAGCGACAGCCCTGTGGCAATTAGCAACGCTACGGCTATAGCGATAACAGATCTCAACGCCTTGTTCATTATTATTCCCCTTTTTGCTTAGGCGTGCATACGACGATCGACCCACTCTTGGATCATACACTTTTTATAACATACGCGAGGGCATTCGTCAGGGCAGCAAAAGACACCCTGGGGATAGGCACCTAAAAAGGTATATAGAATACTGCAGCAGCCCGCTAGAAAACCGGGGCCAGCGACCCCGGCCCTGACAATTACAGTGATCCACCCATAATCTGGGTAAAGAGGTCAATTAGCAGCATCGAAATCATGCCGACGAAGGACGCCTCAATAAAAACCCGCCCAATGCTCCACCGCTCTCCATCCTTCTCTTCATCCATACGATAAAGGTTTGGAAAGGCCACCACGAAATAGAGCGCGTAATACAGCGAGCCATACTTCAGCATTGCATCCAGGTCTTCGTACCAAACATTGGAAAAGTCGTTGTCAGCTACAACAAAGTAGAAATACGTTTCCCCCCAAGCCCAGAATATGGAGACTACTGCGACGATAGCAAACCAGCCAACCATACGTGCAGCGGCCGACGACCACTGTGAGGTCATCGTTCGGATGCGACGCATAAATATTACCGCCGAAACATGGTATACCGTAAAAAAAACAATGGCATTGAAGTACATCGAGGGCGGTACCTTCTGATACAGCTCCAATGCAGTAGCTTCAGCCGGACCCACAAGGGCAGAATCAAAATAAAGGGTAACTTCGGGAAAGCGATAACGCAGCCCCAGAACTTCAAAAAAATACTCGGTGTGGAAATAGGTGGCCAAAAATACCCACCAGAACATATAAAGGTTAAATTTAAACCAGTAGCTCTGGTGCCAGACAACACCGCTATTGCGTCTCAGGAACCAGGGCAGAACCACACAGTAGGGAATCCACATCAACACGTTCTGCATAATGTTCCAGAAATTGCCGGTGTTCAGCCAACCCATCTGCACCATGGCCATATTGTAGATAAACCAGAAGGGGATAACCGTCAGGAGGAATTTCTCGCCCCAGGCCTTATCAGGGTTTTGCGAAAACCAGTAACCGGGAAGCAGCTTACCTTTCGACTCCGAGTTTTCCATCTATCTTTATCCCCTCGACTAATGAACTAGCACTTAAAAATTCCATCTTGTTTAACTGAAATAATCGCGCGCGATAAAACAGCCTGACGCTGTCAAATTACGCAGAGCCACAGGTCTGCACACCAGCTTCCAATAAAAACAGCGTAGACATTATCATCACTTTATGTACACCATCAATCTATTCCGATATCGTATAGCGAGCCTGACGAAGATCAGCGCACAATTACCACGGGAAAAGGGTAGAACATGAAGGTATTAATTACGGGAGCGACCGGCCTTGTTGGTGTACATGCCTTAGCGGAGCTTCTGCACAGTGGAAAATCTGCGAGAGCTCTCGTACGCAGTAAAACCAAACTCCTCAAATGCCTGGAGCCCTTCGCCCTTGATACCAGCAAGCTCGAAATAGTAGAAGGGGATATTAGCCATAGCGATTTATTAGCAAGTTATATCGAAGGCTGCGATGCACTCGTTCATTGCGCGGGGATATTTTCTAACGACTTAGCGGATAAGGACAAAATTCGGACACTCAACATCGATGGTACACGCAAGCTGTTACTAGAGGCCCAGAAGCAAAAACTCGACCCAATGATCTATATCTCAAGCTATCTGGCACTCTTCCCTCCGGCAGGCTCGGTAATGAATGAGCGCGAGGAAGTTAAATCACCCAAGGAAATGTACGCTGGCTCGAAAGCCGAAGCCGAGCGTTTTGTACGCAGAATGCAAGACGAGGACAAGGCGCCTATTGTGTCGATCTACCCTGGCTCGATCCAGGGGCCGGACGACCCGACCTATGGCATAGGCTCGCAGATAATCGAGCAAGCCATCAGAAGTCGAAAAATGCTCGTGACCGAAGGTGGGCGCGGATACACCGATGTGCGTGATCTAGCCAAACTTATCGATAAGGCACTCGTACCGGGTAGAGGCCCCAAGCGCTACATGTTTGGCGGCTACTTTTTGGAACACGCGGAGGTATTGGCTACACTGGAAAAAATCACCGGCAGAAAAATAAAACCGATCAACATCTCTGGCGTTATTTTAAGAGCGATAGGGAAATTAGCGGACGCGCTGTCTATAGTAACCGGAAAGAAATATCTCCTGAACAGCGAAGCGGCCCAGGTGCTTACCCGAAGCGTGCCGACCGATGATAGTCTGGCGATTCGTGAACTTGAGCTCGACCTTGTAGGGTTTGAAAAATCTTTTGAAGACTTGCTCGCCTGGATGAAAGAGTCCGGAAAGATCCGCTATTAGGGGTAAACAACTAATCTGCGTCCCGCTAGGCCGGAGCATCAAGCCCTAGCTATAATTCCCGGCAATCTCCTGCGCTCGAATTTGAAATTGACTCCCTTACTTGCCCGCGCCAGCTGCATTTCAAAGGGCTCATCAACAGGCTCGCTGTTTTCGTCGATCTCAATAAGCCAGCTCTGCTCTGCCCCGGGAGCGGCTTCCGTCGCCTGCACCCGCGCCCTAGGATTGACATGGGTAGCTATCGCTACCACACCGGGGTGTGGTTCTTTACCGATCTGAGAATACCAGAATAGATCGTCGCTCTCGTGCAAGGCTGGACTGTCGTAAATGCTGAAGCGGAGCCGCTCTGCATCAAGCTTTTCTATACGGGTAGTGATGTAAGATCGAGGTTGGAAGTGGGGGTGCAGCTGATAAACCTTTGCGATGGTTTCGAGGTCATTGCCTCGCAAACCGAGATGCTTCATGAGCCTTTCGGCACCAACACAGGCATGACCAACACGAGCGCGCTCTGCAAATTTCGTGGCAACCTCCCTACCATGAGCGAGTTCAATACTCAGTGCGTAACTGCAACTGAGCAAATGGGTTTGCACTGCATTCTCTTGGGCTATCAGTTGTAAGGCCCTGTGCGAAAAGTCTTCGAACTGAAGATGTGGATCAAACTTCCCTGAGTAATCCTCCAGTCCACCGTGTTCTACTATTTCATCGCTTGCCACCAGCCCAATTTCGGCCAGCGCCGTTTTTTTCAATTTATACATATTGTCGTGATGTTTGAATTCCTGGGGCTCATCACTAAACATAACTTGCCAGCGGCAGTGCGGAAAGCGATATTCGCCATTGCCTTCCTCCAGCCGCGGCGGCCTATGGATAGGTCTCATTACGATTTGCGGATTGGTGGCGGCAGCAGTTGCGTCGAATGTCGGATCTTCGATATCGTGACACATTTTTTTGATGAAGGTCTTATCGTTTCCATTAGACTCCAGATCAACCAAGGCCCCGCAGTGAGCAAGCCAAAACTCACCATATTCGGGCGAATCAAGCCTGAACTGAAAATCCATAAACTGCTGGGGCGAGCCGACCTCAAGCTGTAGATTTTTGAAAATAGTCTCTACATTGTCACCCTCAAACTTGAGCAACTTCTGCATCCGTTTCGAATAGATAGGACTGGCACCCTGCCACTCCTCTATTCCGGAACGCGTAAAACCATCGACGCCGTACTTTATCGCCACGAGCGGCTGCCCGACGCGATCGAACAAGTGGCCAATCAAGTTGTACTCATGCGTGAGACGACTAAGGAAGTCACGCGAAAAATGGGCAAGTGTTAGACTACTGTCGAAGGGCATATCATAGTTATTGAACAGCTTCTTACTCATAACATCGCCTAAATCAGGTTATTCGGTGAGCCCCTCCATTTCCGGGTCGGACTCTTTCTATATATGCGCCTTGCCATTGAAACGTAGAGCCAACATTGAGCATCCGCAATATTTTGAAGTTAACATTTTATGACTTTTATGTATACTATGATAAGACTCGATTTGCGACGACGAACGTAATCGCCACCTGCCTATTCAAGCGCCACAGCGATGTAAATACTTGTCGACTCGATAATTTAGACAGGACCTAGCCAATGCTACTATCGTCAATAATCATATCTATCGCTGACAGTCATTTAGACTTAGCAAGGGAACAATAGCAGTGAGCAAAGCTCAAGCAGACAACAGCACTACAGCCATACGCACAACATACGACAAAATTCTGAATGCTGCCGCTCAATGCATGCTGCAAGAGGGTTACCGGGAAACCCGAATGACTACCATAGCCGATCGATGCGGTATATCTCGCGCAGCCTTGTATAAATACTTTCCCACAAAAGATTCTATCCTGCTTGAGTTAAACCAAAAAGTTCTAGAAGAAGCCGTAGAGCATGCCAACAAGCTATCCATCAGTCACGAACCTGCTCTTGTTGTTATTCACGATTGGATGACGAAATACCTAAGCTTCGATCAGGCGGGTTTCGTTCGCGCTGTAATGATCGACGATGCCCAGCAAGTGCTTGCGCTGGACCAGGAAGCCACCAGTGAAGCACTGAAGAATGTTAAAAAAGCGCTTATCAAGGTTCTACGGCGCGGCATTAAGGAAGGGGATATTCGTGCTGACATTAAGCCTTCCGATATGGCGCAAACACTTCAAGCTCTGGTTTTTAGCGTTAAACGAAATTACCTGGCTTCCCGCCCCGTTATAGACTTAAGCGACAGAAAACACCGATCCATATTGGTCGACACTATCATCGCCGGGCTAAAAGCCAGATAGAAAGTCCGCTCTCCTTCAACAATTGAAAGCTCGGTCATAAATGACATTCTGCGCTCTTGAGCTCAAGTTTAAACGGCTACATTAGAAACGCGAGTTGTTCGCGCGGGAGATTTTCAGCCCCGAGTCAGCCGAAGCATAATTGTTGTACTTGCCGGATAAAGATACCGCGGAAAGCCAAGTCAAAACCGGGCTTAAAGTGCCGGGAAAGGTTCGCATGCCCACTTTTCAGTGGAGGATGGCATTCGAAGCCTTTCCCTTCTCAGAGTCTATCTTGCTCTAGAATAGTGACAAATGAGGCGTCAAAGAATACGTAATTGTACCCCGCCTCGCGGACGCTAACTCACAGCCATAAAAAAACCCGAGACTCTGTCGAATCTCGGGTTTTAAATTAAAGCCTGGCGATGACCTACTCTCACATGGGGAAACCCCACACTACCATCGGCGATGACGCGTTTCACTACTGAGTTCGGGATGGGATCAGGTGGTTCCACGTCTCTATGGTCGCCAGGCAAACTGGCTTGGTTAAATGAGGTGTCTTACGTACTTCCGTACTGCGTCATTCAATCCAAATAAGGTGGTAAATAAGCTGATACAAACAAGTTTTCTCGTTTGTGTAGGTCTCGCTACTCGCAACAATCCGCTGCAGTTT